>NZ_BAABGA010000016.1:0-97428 GCF_039541335.1 Novipirellula rosea
TTCGACTCCGGGACTCTCGTTGTCGCTCGCCAAGACGCGACCGCGAGTTTCGCCTTCGGGCGTGCACACACCATGGGCAGTATCCAACAGGAAACCATGATTTCGGAGCTCAATCTCGTTCAGGGTTCGACAGCCAGTCGATACCTTTCACCCTCACTACCTCTCTGTTTACGCTTCAACCAACCACTTCAGCTCATGATGCTTATAGGTTGGCTGCAAAACTCGATACTGAGCCTGTGGCTAACAGTTACTCAGGCGGGATTCACACCCGCAAGTCTTCAAGACCTTGCCAGTCCGCACGTTCATCGCATGGTTCTGTTGTCTTTGATTGAACGCTAAACACGCCGTCTGTCAAATCGAGCACTAAGTTCGATGCCGGTGCGTTGGGTGTCCAACCTGAGTGTAACGCGAACTCTATTGCCGTGCGCACGAAAGACGGCGTAACGGTATCCGGACCTCGCACTTTGTGAGATTGGTACTCAGGTTCGCACCAGTCAGTCCATCCCCAGTCAACAACAAGACGCTGTCCGCGACTGCTCGTGTCAGCATCTGCAAGTACGTGTAGCTTCCCGTCGAATCGCCATTGAAATCTGCTCTCACCGATAACGATTGGGGAGAATCCGCGATTCTTTGAAGGTCGACCCATCGAACTACGAACACCTTCCCGTGATTGAGTGAAGGTTGGAATGAAACTTAATCAACAGAACTTATGTTTCTACGGGAGGACAGGGTGAGAATAAGTCGTTTTGGGGTGTTCTCACGGCTTGTTCGACTTATTCTCACGCAGTGCCCCCTCTTCGGAGCGGGCTGTCCGTCGCGTCATTCTCCCCCACCGCTGGGCTAGCGTCAAGCTTATTCTCGCTTAGAGCATGACTCTGGCGAGGGGGAATTCCCGCTACTTGAAACTTAAGCGTGCTAGCATCAATCTTGTTCGTCAGAGAATCATCAAAATGATTGCTGGCTCAGGACGCTCCAACGACCAATTCAAAATCGCTTTTGCTGAAGGCGGCGGCGTGATGGCGGACGGTGTGCACGCCGCCACCCCACGAGGATTCGATCGACGTCAAGCGATAGAACGTCGTGGCTAGATCATCGCCAATCAAGTCGTCCGGACCAAACGTGATTGTCGGCGGAGTGTCGTCAAAAATTGGGATCCGCTTTTGCCACTGGGTCAAAATGGGCGACGTGACTCGGTTGCCAATCTCTGCGAGCGCTGGATGACCGCTGACCAACCACATCACGGGACCGGAGGGACGCTTTTTGCAAGGCCCCCATTTTGTTCCCGACGAAGCCGTGGTGACATACGAAAAGTCGCCCGCATCGATCGCGGTTTGCGGGCCGTATTGGTCGTTCGTTTGGCCGCTGCCCGCCCACAAACTTGCAGCTCGCGATGATGTCTCGACCGCCGAATTGCGTAGATCAACAACGGTATGCAAATTAGCGCTGACAATAAACTCGTTGGTTGATTCGTCGATCCCGGCAATCCACACCGACGCATGAACTTGCTGCGTCCGGAACGCCACCGATTGCGTTATCGGTGACGGGGTGTTTTCAACACCATGCACCGCGTCTTGAACGAGCAAGATCTCACGAACCATTCGGGCGTTGATGTAGATCTCACCGTAGATCGCTTCGCTGTAATTACACCCGTTATAGATCAACGTTCGGTCGCGAGTTGCATGATAATTTGGCGGGTCGAGAAAAGGATCGTTGGGCCGTGGATCGACGAAACCGGTGAACGAACCGCCCGGAGTGGTGACAGACAAAACTTTTCTCTATAGATTGCACGCGATAAACGACTTCTTCTCATGAATCACCGAGCCAAAAACTGCAGCAGGTTCCGCTGGCGAACGCTTGTTCGACAATTGATGCTGAAATAATTTCGTGGATGTTCTTTTGCAATCCCGATGCTGCACGTGTAGAATCTTGCCCGGGCGGGACGTTACACGCAAATGCTGCGGGGACCGCCAAGATTCTCGAACGCTACTTGCGGAACCGCGATGCCTCAAGTGCTCGCATCGCGGATACACTCCAGATTAGATACAAGTGTCCGACATCTCTCCCTCTCTGAAACGGAATAAACATCGATGACGATTGCCGACGAAAACACAATTGACATGATCGCTCGGGCGAGCGAGGGTGGGCTGAAATTGATCATCGTTGACGATGGGTCGCTTGACGATACCGCTCGGTTCGAGGCTTTTCAAAAGAAGCTACAAAACTATTTCAGATACATTGTGGGGCAACTCAAGGATGATCACCCCGAATGCGACCCCAACGACGTGACCATCACCGTAGCTTGTGCGGTCCCGCCTACCGAAGCGATGCAAAAGATCAGCGGACTGGAACATCCCGGTGCGCCAGGGCTATCAGTAAGCGTCGACTATGAAGTCATTCCCAGTCCTTTTGGTTGACACACGGATTGGGAAGCCACCTGTTCCTAGGTCCAGCGAGTGGATGGATCCTCACACCACTCTTGGATCTCTGCCCCTCTCAAATTACTCGAGCCTTCTCGAATACGCTGAAGAAGCGATTGGATTTCGGCTCGCTCACAAAAACCGCAGAGCTCGAGTGTGTCTCCCGACTCACCCTTGCACAGATTCAGTGCGATGCCCTCACGCGGGTCGTCAGTCTCTTCCGCTTGCCACCACAAGAGCGGATAGATATTTCCAGTCGCACCATCCGTGAGCGGATTAAATCCGTCGGCGTATCCGCTCGTCACGTTAAGCGTCCAGTCGTTGCCAAGCGCGCTAGTGCGTTTATATGCAACGTCGTAATTGCTTGCGAGACCAGAAACCATAAGTTCCGCAGGAGCCTCGCCGTCGATTGACAACATTGCTTCATGCAAGAGATTGAATGTTGGCTGTCTGCCCTGCTCATCTCTCCAGGTTCTCATTGAATACATAACTGTAAGTGCCTCGGAATCGCTGTACGGCTGCATCGTGAGATTCGAACCGCAATCTAGTTTAGACTTGTAGGTAGCCATCTGAGACAGCGACTCTTTACCAGATAGCATTGCTGCGAGGAGTTCCTGTTTACGACTCGGGAAATGCCGTGAAATCTGTTAGCAACGAGACTCAAAATTTCCAGTTGCCGCCCAAAACGTGCATGCAACAAAATCTCGCCAGTCTTTACGTAGCTTAACGTCAACTTCGCCAACCTGGGCGTTCAAGCTAACAGACAGCCCCTCCAGCTGGAATAATGACTTGATGGTTGGCCGGTACTGGTCTGATACCACCTGCTCTTTGATCAAACTGAATCCGGTGTAATGATTGCCTTCGCCGAATCCAATTATTGAGTGATTTGGTCGAAAAAAAACACTCAATGGTAACGTATTGCCTCGTTCTTTCAACCGATTAACAGCGTGAGACTCATTGGCGATGGTGTCCAAAGCATTCTCGCTCAGTAAGCCCCGTTTCGGCAGTATCAAGCGGCAAGCGTTGAACCTCTCTTTCGATGGGATAACTCTTACAAACATCTGCTCTCCTGTTGTCGAACAATCGATCTAGCTTTCGAGCTGTCGAGGCACGTCTTTGAATGATCCAAAATTTATCGCTTGCTCAATGACTCCAGCTAGATCTTGATTTGATTTTTTTAGATTGTTTACCCAATTGATCAGCGTCGCCTTCGTTGCGGTGGCGTTTGGCGCGCGAAGCGCAAATTTATAGCCCTCTTCGTTAGCCTTCAAGATCTTGGCGAGAATAGCACTTCCCGTTTGGTCGACAAAATTGTTGTCTAAGACGGAATTGCCTTTCTTCAGCTTTGGGCTTTCCGCTGCCTCTGAATACTTCGCCTCGATATATCGCCAATTACTTGCGTCCAGGACATCGGCATCCGTCTTTCCAAAAGCTGAGATTGGAGGATGCATCAATTTTGCCCCTAGCTTCAAAACAATAAATATACCGAAAGACATCTGCCTACATTCTTAAGCGGTTGTTCGGCAGAATGATTATTTGGCAAAATGATTTCCAAGATCGAGATCGTTTGGTTTCTAATCATTTTGCCCGTCAATCATTCTGCCAATTTTCATTGCGAGATTGGTGGGTGGCACCAATTTGCCACTCATCTTCGCTCATCGCACACGAGTGACTTTGTCGTGAGGGTTCGCCCCGCGTTGGGTGCCATCGTGGATACGATCACACAGCCAACATGAAGCGTGGCAATCGGACAGGCAACGATTAGGACCTCTGGCGTTCGGCTGCGCACAGACGATGTCACGATCGTCACCGTGGGCGATCGTGTTTTCGTAATTGCGTACCATGTCGAGAAGGTTAACGCCGTTGATTTGTATGTCCACGGAGTTGTCATAGAACTCGTTTGGCGGTCCGATCGAGAAAACAACGGTGTCAAGTTTCATTTCAGTCGGACAACGGTGTGGTTTCGCGAGTCGGCAGGAAAGTCGTGGTGGTGCCACTATTGCTCAAACGGACAACTTCGTTGCACCCGAGGATTCCGCGTCCGCTGCATTCGGTCAATTCGTCTTGCCCGTGACAGCAGCGATCGCATTGATGAATGTGGGGTTCGTATGGTCGCCGGTGATACGAAACGATCCATTTATCGGCGCAAAGATGTTCGGAACCGACAAGACAGTGCCGTTAACCACAACCGCAATCGATGGCGATGCAGGATTGGTAGTTGCGGCAAGCATCTTGGGAGCCCCCGTTGGGTTTAGCTTGATTTCCAAGGTCGGGACCGTCGATGAGGCTGCGGCGTCTCCAACGGTCTCGACCGTCATGTCGGATTGGGCGACGCCCGATATATCCGCATTTGTCACCACGGGCGGAGTGACGAGATGGATGGTCGCTCCGGACGAAGGATCGGTAGCAGGCTTCGTGTTTGGGCCCGCGTTTGGCGATGTTGCGAAGATTTCAATGCTGGCACGAGGGGGGACGAATGCAGACGGTGAAGGTTGCGATAGAAAGCAACCGCAGACGAACGACAACCCAATCAGATAGGCAAGTCGGATTTGCATGTTTCGGGTCTCTCCTGTCCGGAAACGGTAGGGATCGCGTGGCCGCCGCGAGCGACTGCACTTCAATAAACTCGGCGCGGCGGTTCTGGGCGAGTGGAGCGGTGTCGCTCGGATGCTAGGATACGCTTTGTGTTCACGGTTTGCCACCGATTTCTCAAACGGTGTCACCCTTTTTGATCCTTATCCAATGGCTGACAGTGGAATCGATCAGCGAATTGTCTCCGAGCCGTCAACTTGATTGATACAGGGCGTCACGGACGAATTCGGCTCCCAGCCGATATTGCTTTGCCTAGCATCACTTCGCACTCTTGAATCGCGATCCAGTCCGCGCGACAGCACGAATAGAACGAGACCTTCGCTAATGATTAAACACAGACGAAAACATCGTTGACAAAAAGATGAAGGCAGATAGATGAAGGCACTCAACTCGCCGTCTTCGCAACCTTTCTGTCGCACCGTCGGCTGTCGCCAGAGAGAATCAATTTCCGGCTTCCTGCCATCATGACACCGTCGGACGCCGCCGAGTAAAGGTTAGACAATAACGGGTTAGAAACTAAGAAGCGATTGCCGGAGCAAATTAGGACCTTGTAACGATCCGTGTTTGCTGGGTCGCAAGGAGTTATCCAGCATGACGGGAACACGGATCATTGCGAATCCGGCACCAGCAACGCTGTGCGATCAGGCCGTGAAAAACAGAAGGACAGACGAGCGGGGAACAGCCGAATGGAGCTGGGCAGAGACCAAGCGTATTATTCAGCGAGCGGCGGCGAACAAATGACGCCAACGAGCAACGTGATTGGAAAGCGGAGTTGGTCTGCAGCACCGCTCAGCGTGCACGCAATCGGTATCCGTCTTTGCTAGGTATTGAAGAACCAAACATTCAGCGAACAGTAACGGGGGACGCAGATCTGCGATCAGACGATGCACGCCACCTCCGGTAGAGCATGGCGACGACAGCCGCGGCAATCGTCACAAAACCGAGGGAGTCCCAGAAGTGAGGGTCGCCAGATGAGAAGTAATCGACGGTCCATCCGACAACAACGAGAATCGCACCAATGACCATGACCGCATGGAGAAGTGAAATGTCGCGAATAGTGTTCATGGTTGCCCTTTCTGACGTTCGAGTTACAGGCCGAATGAAGTGTTCTCGGTCGGACAACGAATCCATGTAAGTCCGAGGTTTGATGGGTGGGAGCCATTCGTTCAAGATAACTGGCGACTCGGGCCCGTGATCTCGGCAGCATGCGGCTGCCGGTCACATTCACTCCATCCACCAAACACAACGAGCAAAATACTCACAAATATTCTCGCATTCCACCTAGGCAATTTCAACTCGTTTGCCTGCTTCTTCAATTCTAAAACAAAAAAATCCAAGTCGGACATCGGCGTTTTGGAAGCATGCGCCCCTTCGGGCTGGATCAATGACAAAGCCCCAAGACACCCTTCGCGCGTGGTTCGTCAACGATGGAATCGAAATCGCTTCGGAACAGTAAATCGGTGTACGACACCGTTTCCTTACGCCCTACTTTGTGAGCTCAGAAAGCTGCGAGATTGAGTGCGATAACACTTTACCGTTGGCATCAATGACGATGTCAAACGGAAGCTGGTTGACGCCGAAGCTTCGGGCCAGTGGCCCGCCCCACCCAGCTTTGTCGCAGACGTTGTGAAACGGAATTCCATATTTTTCCAACGACGCCTCAAATATCTTTTTATCTTCGTCGAGACTGACGAACACAACCACCGCTTCGTCCAGTGAGAGCTTCGACAATGTCTCGATAAGTTGTGGCATTTCAGCAAGGCACGGCGCGCAGCTCGAAGACCAAAAATGCATCACGATGACCTTTCCCTTGAGTGACTTGAAGTTCAACTCAACTCCCGATTGCGTTGTTGCAGCGAAGCTTGGACATTCGTCGCCGACCTTAAGCTTGTGCGTCTTACTCATTAGGTTCATGAGATGTTGCAGAATCGACCTCGAATCATCTTTGGCTGGATTGATTCCGGCACCGAGTGCCCAGGTCTTCAGGAGTCGCTGGTCCAATGCATTCAGGCGTTGGTCGTGCAGCAGGGCATGGACGACTTCGGAAGCGTCCGAGTCACCACTTCCAGCCAAACCACAATTCGCAACAAATCGCAGCAAGACGTCTGGATGCTCTTTCAGACTGGCAAGCACCGGTTGGCAGCCGTCTTTGTTAACGATATGCGGCAGAACCGCGATCAACGAATGGCTCGCCTCGTCTTTCAGCGTGGCTACAAATTCATCCGCTTTCTTTGCATCCGTCAGAAATTGCAGGAGCGTTTTGGTCTGGTCAGGGTCCAGTTCAATTTGCCTCTTCGCGAGAAGCTCCATGAATTCAGAATTCGGCAAAGGTTGAACGTCGGCAGCGGTATCGGCGGCTTCAAGAGGGATTCCGATACAAACAGCCAACAATACCGTAGTCCATAGACGCATACTCTTTCCTCTATCTTGGTGCAGAACGTCTGAGGTCACTTGGCACGAACGCAAAACTGACCCTTAGGAAATCGCTTTTGAATGCACTGGGCGAACAATACGGTGGCGCTCGGATGTAAGGATACGCTTTGTGTTCACGGATTGCCACCGATTTCTCGAATGGTGTCACCCTCTTTGATCCTTGTCCAATTGTGCACAGCCCATTGGCTCACCAAATCCTCTCAGGATGGCCGATCCAAGTATTTTTGCTGTGATCGCCGGTTTGGCCGACGCTGTGAAGGATTTTGTAGCGGAACTCGTCAAGAGTTTCGGGGGCTTTTATGGGGTTCGCTGTCGGACGAAAGTCTAGACGAATTCCGCTGCGAGATGCTTCTAAGAATTGGCCCGCGAATCACGCCAATGAACGCTCATGAGGTTCATGCGATGTGAAGCTGATCGCCAGCATGTTCTTGCATCCCCGATGAAAAGATTGGGATAGGAAAATGGAGGTAGGTAGATGATGCAGGCGACATTCTCGGTTTTTCGTCTTTCTGTCGCAACAATCTTTCTGCCTCACATCCGCACTTCCGGACTACGAATCCGCGTCGGCGATTTCTGGAAGGCTACGGTTGTGCTTCACGTTGTCGAACGGGCAGCCGGTAATGGACCGTTGATTGCTAGCTCACCCGCCAAAATCGGGCAAGCACATACAGCACGGCACCCAACAAAATCGTGACGACGAAACCCATGATCCACAAGCGATCTCTGCGATGACGGCGTGCCATTTCGTTAGCAAGCAGTGTGTTCTGTACCTTCCGGCGATTCGACTCTGCCTCGAGCCACGCGGCGTCTATGAACTCACATTGCGTGCCGGTCGGTAGACCATTGACGACGCACTGGACATGTGGATGTGAAGCGATTGTGTTCTGGCAATACTTGATCGCGTCGGCCGCTGAATCGAAGTGGACGCAATTTCGATTCGGAACCGTATTGTAATGAGCAAAAGGAGGCGTGGGCTCAAACAGAATCCCGGTAAACGGATCAACGTGAAAAACGGCGATGAGGCGCTGGTCACTGTCGGACATTGCTGGAAGCACGCTGGTTGCTGGTCACGTATTTGGGTTCCGTAGGAAAACGTTGCTGGCCACAAACCGGCGATCATCGGCTGGCACAGTGATGGTGCCGGAGTGTGGGCATTGACAACGCCGCGAAGACATTTCGGTTGATTAGTGGCAATCAGTGTTCCTGTCGGAGAGAACACTCATCTTCGCTAATCGCACACTAATGACTTTACTGAGGAGGTTCGCAATTCGTCGATCGGCAGCGGCAGTTGCCCCCACAGCGACCGACCAGTCTCTAGCGTGCCAATCGACCTGGAACCGTCAGCCCCATACTATCTATTTTAGGAGCGACGCGGGGCCTCGCCCGGTTGCAGCGAAGTGTCATACTTGGCGCTGGCATCCTGCGATCTTCGCACTTGTACTCGTCTCATCCTCGCGGTATTCGCACTCGATTTCTACGGTCTGGTTGAGCTGAGACGACCGAGCGATGACCGGATCGAAAGTGGGTTCAATCACCGATGAATTGATTCGATGACGAGCACGAGCAGCGTGAATGAGCAACGCTATTGCTCGCCGTACAGCCGGTGGTTAACCGTCGCTGTTTTTGGTCCAAAACCCAGCGAGCACGGACAGTCCATCGCGCTTTCGACTCGCAAAGGTAAGAACGAGTGTCTTGTCGTCATCGGGAAGCGGAAAATGATATTCGATGCAGCTATGTCCGGAATCACCTACCATACGCACCGTTCCCAAGCATTCGTTGCGAGGAAAATATTGTTCGATCTCAGTTCGAGCCACGCCAAGCGGTTTGGACTCAAACAGGTATTCTTCAAGCTCAAGTGCATTCGCACAAACATGAGTCGGCGGAGTAATCTCTTCCGTCACCTCGCCGGACAGCGGAGCAGCCAATGCCAGCAAACCAAGAACTGCAGTTGAGAACGCAATAATTGTCGAGATTCGATTAGACGCCATGGCATTTTTCCTTCGAGGGACACGGATTAAGATTGTAAGAATGTACCACCGCCAGTGTTGCCGAGTAAATGCTGACGAGTCGTTCTGGTGATGCCACGGCCCAAGAGGGTCCCATTGCCGTTAGACAAATCCAAAACTTGGTTATCGGATCGCTTTTACAAGGTCCACGGTTCGTTGATCGTCGCCAAGAGGCCCCCAAAGATCCCATCTTGCTCTACCAAGCTCCTCTGGCAACTTTCGGTAAGCACTCCCCAAAAAATCAGGAGACCACACTACGTTGTCGTTTGGAATAGAAACCGCAACGAGCACTGCGTCTTCCGTAACGCGGGCTCTTTATCGATATTGTCATCAGGCAATTTGGTTGCCATTCAGTTTGAATCTGTCAGTAGAGCATCAAAAGAAGCGCGGACTGATGTCCGCGATAATCACCTCGCATCGTTTGGCGATTCTACTGTGTCTCGATCGGGCTTTATTCTAAAACTTCGAAACCATGGACTGCCGTCCGTGGCTAGCACTTGTCATCACTTCGCGATTATCGAAATTCAATCGTGATCGATTGTGGGGGGTTAGTCTAAGGAAGTGACTCGGCTGATCTTTGCAACGTGAACGACGCCAAGGTCGCAAGCCCGGCGTTTTTTGCTACCGATAAATAACGAACCGCCTGGATCGACCACACACCCGCTACGATCCTGTGTTCAGTCCGATTGATGCCGCTGTTGACCCGGACCAGGTGTTCATCGGAGTACAAACCGGAAAGCGCGTTTGGCTCGGCGACGATCAAGTCGACGGTTTCTTCCGCGTGCCGGATCGCTTGCTCAATACGATCGACGTCTCGGACAGCGGATTGCGGTGCCAAGACCGTTACCTTTGCCCAGGCCGAACACCATGTCGCTCGAATCACGACACCGTCATCCATCGTCCGCCGATAATCGATGATCCCAGTGCCGAGAGACTCATCACTTTCTGATTCGCTAAATCCGGCATGCAGAAGACGCGTTTGAATGTCCTCGGTCTCGATTCGATGCTCCGTGACCGACGATGACGAACAGCCGATCAAAATCCCCAAAACGGGAAGGAACAACGATAAAACGCGATAGTGAATCAGCATGCGGCGATCGGAAAGAGGATGTCATTGAAGGAGACCATTGCTGCGACAACCCTTTATCTTGATTCACTGAATGAAGTCAAGTTGACTACGCACGTTTCACCACAAAGGGGACAGGACTATTTTCCATTTTCGCCGCCATCGGAAGGGAAAGTCCGATGGAGCCGATTCTTCGGATTGTGAGACTTGTGACAAAGCTATTTATATTGGCTTTGCTGACGGCCCGATGAATTGTGGCCCCTGTCTCCGTCGTCCGCGTCCGCAATCGTAACCCCGCAATTTCGAGCTCTCACTATCAATGGGCCATCAAATCCCCCGACAGTTTTTCCTTGGCTTGCTCATCTTTGTTGGTGCGACCATGGCGTCGGAGGCTTCGGCGATGCAGATCTTCGTCAAGACGCTTGCCGGAAAAACCATCACGCTAGACGTCGAAGCATCGGACAGCATCGAAAATGTGAAACAAAAGATCCAAGATCGAGCTGGCATCCCCCCGGACCAGCAACGACTGATTTTTGCGGGTAAACAACTCGAAGATGGTCGCACGCTTTCCGACTACAACATTCAGAAAGAATCGACGCTGCACTTGGTGTTACCAACGCCTGACCCGACGCCGGCCCCTGGATCCGTTTCCGCTGAATCATCCTTAGCGAATCTGCTCGGCAACACCACACATGTCTTGATTCAGACCGGTGGTTTCCAGTTCCAATTGCTGCGAAATCAAATTCACAACATCGTTAACGCTCCGGGCGTCCTAAACAGCGGCGGCATCCAATTCGTCGCCTTAGACGCCCCGCATCAAACGGATGATTTACAGTTGGTCAGCTACGTCGATGCGGAGATGCTAGGGCCCGCGGGGCATTCCCGCTTCTCAGGTGATACGTCGCAACACGCACGTGGCAACCGAAGCAACGGCAAAACAAGTGGTTGGATCGAGGGCTACGGCATTGGGGGACAGGCCGACGGACGCGGGATGGCGGCCGGTTTCGACTACGCCGCTGGTGGGACGCAGTTCGGAGTGTTCCGACGCGTCGATTCGCAAACGTTGTGCGGATTGTTTGGCAACTATGGCTATCAGGCGATTCGCTCTGATGACGGCACTCGCGCGGACATCAATGGGATCCAGGCCGGCGTCTTCCTACATCGGCAAGACGACCAAGGCAACTACTATATCTTGGCCGGCAACGCGGGCTACAACGATCACGAAACATTGCGTTCTGGAGGTGTCGAAGGTGAATTCGGCGGCGTCCAGACCGGCGTCTTTCTAGAACGTGGCTGGACACGATCGTGGCAGTCATTGACGATCCAGCCCACCAGTAGCCTGCAACACATTTGGGTGCACCAGGACGATTTCACCGAGACGGGGACGGGAGGTGTCACGGTCGATGACATCGATGCGTTTTCATTTCGCAGCGTCCTGGGAGCTCATTGCTACGGATCTCAGCGGAGTTTAATGAAGTCGGCTTGGATCTGGCAGCCGACCACTCGCGTTCACTGGATGCACGAGTTTCTTGATCCTGCGACCTCGGTCACGGGCAGCTTCAACGGAACAAGTTTTGCCCTCGATGGTCTGGACTTAGGCCGCGACTGGGCTCTCGTGGGTTTCGGCGGTAACGCGTACCGATATCGCAACACGACTGTGGCCGCTAACTACGACCTGCAGATCAACGAGCGGCAAGCGTTTCACACCGGCAGTGTCAACATCATCTGGACTCGCTAAGGTCGCAGTGCCAAGTGCAAAGGGACGTCGATTGAATTACTGAAGGACATGGAATTTAACGTAGCCTAGGCTTCCAGTCTGGGTTTGCAGTGGTTCCCAGGCTGGAAGCCTAGGCTACTTCACCAACGCCGCAGTAATTAAATCGACGTTCTCACCGACAAGTCCCAATGAATGCCAAAATCTCGGCGGAAGTCACCTGAAATCGGTCCGCCGACATTGTGAACTGAGTCAGCAGTCGCCAGCGGTGGTGGTCAAGCAGCGAATCGAGTTCGGACGTGATTGTAAAAAAATCATGATCATCCCGCTCGACAGATAGCTTCCATTCTCCTGCGGGCGCGATCCATGCGGCCGATTGGCATTCATCGTAGTGATGCGTGAACAATCGAGTAAATCCGCCCCAAGACTCGGCGTCGACATCCAGCCCGGCGACGCAGTCAGAGCAACGGACATGAACACGAAGTCCGATTAGCGGTTGCAGCCGATCCAGTGGATTGCGTTGCAGCAGCCTCAAAGACGAAAGGCCGTCATCATCAACGAAGTCGTAATGCTGCATGGACGCACTCCTTGATGCGATCGATATCCGAGTGGACCGGAGAGGTTCAGTGGATGAACAAATCAGCTTAACTGCCAAGCAATGCACTCGCCATCTCTAATACGATCGTCAAATGGCATGCGATTCGAAACCAGCCAAACTTGATGGGGTCAAGTTCGGTTGGAATTGAACTGTGTTTGCGTGTTTCTCCCATCTCCAAACCAAGCCGTCGTCGGGGTCCATGACCTCGATGACACGTTGGAAACCACATTTTGTTAAAACACGCGTCGACGCATTCGTTTTGGGAATTGCTGTTTGTCCGCAGGCGACATTGCATCGATCTTCGCCAACGTCTCTTCGACTGACGCGAGAATCAGCTCGAGACGCTTCGTTTGCAGTGGAAATGGGTTCATGTATGCCTACTTATTTAAACGATTAATGATTGGCCTCCGTCAATCCATACGGGCGTGCCGGTGATGTGATCGGAGAGATTGCTCAGTAGAAACGTGGTGAGGTAAGCGACCTGCTTTGGCGTGCCGAACTCGCCGCCCGTCAGCGGAATGTTGCCTTCAGGAAACTCGACGGGGGTTTCGATTTTCTCCAAATGTTGGCGTTCTGTTTTATCATGGATCTCCGATTCAATCGCTCCCGGACAGATCACATTGACCCGAATTTTTGCCGGCGCCAATTCCAGTGCCAGCATTTTGGCGAGTGCAAACTGTCCCGCCTTGCTCGCCGCGTACGCCGACGCCCCTTCATTGCTGAACGTACGGGTGCCATTGATTGATGACATGATAACGATGCTGCCGCTGCCTTGCCGCCGCAGGTGGGGAACACAATGATGAACCGCGAGATACGTGCCGGTCAGATTGACGTCAATCGTGCTTCGCCACTCCTCGGGTGTTAGCTCATCGATTGGCGCCCATTTTCCGTTGGTGCCTGCATTGGCAACCAATCCGTCAAGTCTTCCAAAGTGGTTCACGATCTTTTCGATAGCCGTTTTCATTTCCGATGAATTCGTCACATCGGCTGTTGCCCAAATTGCCGTTCCACCGTCGGACTCGATCACATCGACCACGTCCTGTAACTCATCTTCGTCTCGAGCGATCACGGCTACTTTTGCGCCGCACTTGGCAACCTCGACCGCAATTCCCTTACCGATACCTTCACTACCACCGGTGATCACGACCACCCGATCGTTCAGTTCAATGTTCATCGTCGACCTCGAATGTTCTGGATTGTTTTTTTTTGGGGGGGGCGAATCGGCTTCGCATTGAGCCCCTTTTGACAACGCTGTGAAGCATTTTCTCGTAGCGACCTTCGCCAGTAGGTGGTGATTCTTATTGGCCGGCAACCATCCACGCTCTGGCGAGCATAGCTACGGAACGCAATTGCCGTAATTTGCCGTCTCTAAATTCTTCACAGCGTTGCCCTTTTGAGCACATTGCGTGCCCGAAACTTGAGCGGGCAACTGACGCAGCAATGATTCGTAATGATAGAGCTGGATGATTCGGTGGAGAGTTGAAATTGGTTGGTATCGCGATCGAATGCTAATGTTTCAGCCACGTCGTTCTGGTTGGGGTGCGGCTCGACAGCTAAAACATTGCGTCTGCGGTGACTTTCGGTCGGGATGGTTTCTGCCACCTCTCCATCAACTTCGCAGACGGCTGTTTTCGTAGCAATCGCATAGGCCGGAGGCCGAAACATGTCCTGCCGTTGGCGTGAGCCAACGGTTTAAGAGCGACCTGTCGTTGTAAGGCCGGAGGCCGGCACACTGACCGAGAGTGTGCCGCCCGCTGGGCTATGTTTCCCCGCCTCCGGTCGCCGGCGGCTCACGCCGCCGGCAGAGGGTGTGTCGGCCTCCGGCCTGTAATCAATGTTACCAAACCAACACACTCCTTCGTCGGTGGGGAGGTGACATCCACATACGCCGGAGACAATCACCGTGAACCCCCGATATTAACACCGAAGTTTTAGCAGCCCAGGATTTTGCCCACCGTTTGACGACGCGGGCGGGATTAAGATCAAAAGGATGATTTTGATTAAGAGATCAGACGCGATCTCGCGAGTGCGCTGCTTTGCGCGGAGTGAGGGACACTCGCGTCTGTTACGGTTTTCTTTGCGGCGCACCCACTAGACGCTGGTTCGACTTTTGCAGTCGATCCATCAGCGGGTCCAAAACCTCTTTTTTGGTGGTCGCTTGCCATGTGGGTGCATCGGCGGCGATTCGCTTTTGCGACTCGGGCATTTTCTTTCCATCGCTGAAACGATGCTGAGTCGCCAACACGCCGATACTCTGCCGTTGTCGGTCCAGCCACATCAGAGTCCCGCTCGATCCCGAATGCGAAATCTGGTTGGCCAGTCCATCTTTGCCATTGGATTTGAGCATAAAGCCAAGTCCATAGAACTTGCCCGGCCGATCGCCGCGGTACATCTGTTCGATCGCATCACGCGGAATGAACGTTTTGCCATCATGCACCCCATGGTTCTGATGCAACAACATGAACTTGCTCAGATCGTCGAGTGTCGAAACAATCCCGCCACCGACGGACTTGTATTTCCCCGCTGGAATGGGCGGCGGAGGCAACTTGCGGCGAAACTTTCCGTCCGACCGCCACAGCCAATAAAAATCGGCCATCTGTTCGGCGGTCTCTTCGTCGGGATAATAAGTGGTCTGCGTCATCCCCAGCGGCTCGAACAACTCCGTTTGAATCGCGGTTTCGAGTGAGCTGCCGGTCGACACCTCGACGATCCGGCCTGCAATATCGTATCCAATTCCGCTGTAGGCAAATTCGGTACCGGGATGGATCGGCATCGGTATCTTGGCTTCCTCGGTGACGGCATCGGCCAGCGTCATCCCTTGACCCCGGAGTCGCAGCCAGGGACGTCCGCCCTCGTCATAGTCCGAGCGAAAGCCAGCGGTGTGACTGAGACATTGACGCAGCGTCGGTATGGTTACGGGACGCTCGCCGGACTCGAGCACCAGGTCACTCATTTCATGCAGATATGCATCGATCGGGCGGTCCAAATCCAATCGCCGCTCGGCGGCAAGCTTGACGACGAGCGTGGCGATGATCGGTTTAGAAATCGAAGCGACGTGAAACGGAGTGTCCGCAGTAAAGGGTTTGCCGTGTTTAATATGGCGAAACCCGAATCCGTCTTTGAAAACCGTCTCGCCCTCGTGCACGAGCAACAAGGCGCCACCGGGAACTTCGCCACGCAGCACGCTTTCGTCCAAATGTTTACGGAGCATGTTGCGATCTTCAGAAGCAAGGATGTGGGGTGTTTTCTTCGCTGCCGCATTATGTTCGGCTGGCAACGAGCTGGCAGCCACCAGGAAGCAACACAGCACGCCCGCAAAATAGCTCACAGTCTTCATGCAACACCACGATAGGAGACGCTGGGAACGAATTTCAGAGCGATAGCGTAGCTAGATCCCCCCATGGCTCCTAGTACGCCTCGCTCAGCCCCCCAAACAGTGAACGGGCGATCATCCCCGCGCCTTATTTAAGACAAATGGTTCGGTTTGAGCTTGGTTAGAAGGCAATATCCCCGCGAGCCCCCCCAAAAATCGCAGCGAACCACGGACTGAAGTCGGTGGTTCTCGCCTGCAATCGCTTCGCGACTATGTCGTCTGCGAGTCGCAACGCGACGACAGGCTGTAGCCCCGGACGTCAGTCCGGGGAAAAACGTTGCACTCAATTTGCCGAGTCGCGAAGCGACGGCATGAGATCGCACAGAAATGCAGTCTCCGTTGAAGTGACGAATCGCATGGTTTGCCGATACGTGGGGTCGTTGCCCGCGGACCTCGAAAGGCACACCTGTCGTCGCGTCGCGACTGGATTGAATCGGCCGTTTGCTGACCACGGACTTGCGTCCGTGGCTTTCACATGCCATCGCTTCGCGATTTTGTTGTCTGCAAGTCGCAACGCGACGACAGGCTGTAGCCCCGGACGTCGGTCCGGGGAAAAACGTTGCACTCAATTTGCCGAGTCGCGAAGCGACGGCATGATGACTTGCCCCCGGTTGTCCGATTGGTGGCCAACTAATGATAGCACGCGACGTCGTAACTTGCCCTCGCCCTGCGATTTGCAATCAAGCAGTCGCAACGCGAGGATAGACAATAGTCCCAGACTACATTTCGGGAAAAAGCCCTACAACACAAATTGTCGTAATCCAACGACAGGAGAACGGACGATGTCATCTCACCACGGTATTCTTGTGCATGTCGTTTTTTCAACCAAATATCGTAAGCCACTTCTTCACTCAGATTGGTTAGACGACCTCTTCGCTTACATCGGAGGAACAATAAAAGACCACAAAGCCGTACTACTGAAGTCGGGCGGAATTGAAGATCACGTTCATTTGTTGCTTAAGATCCATCCCACGTTTGCAATCGCTGCGACCATTCAATTGCTAAAAGCAAACTCATCGAAGTGGATCAACGAGCAAAAATGGTTGGAAAACAAATTCCAATGGCAACTTGGTTACGGTGCATTCTCAGTCAGTCAATCGATGGCGAATGAAGTCAAGGCGTACATTGCGGGTCAACGGGAACATCATCGCAAACGGACCTTCCGCGATGAGTACCTAGCAATGCTCAAGAAACATGAAATCGAATTTGATCCACGCTACGTCTTCGAACAGGAAATCGTTGGATAAAAACGCCTGTCGTCGCGTTGCGACTGGCCTAGAATGGTTTCGGAATAATCACGGACTGACGTCCGTGGCTATCACGTGCCATCGCTTCGCGATTTTCGTAACTGCGACCGAACCACGGATTTGTGTTCGCGTGCTACCCCTTCGTGATTGCGCGTGCGTTGCCGCTAAGGTTGCGGGGCGACTTCGTGTTGGCTGAGGTGCTTGGCGAAGGCGACCGCGTTGGCGAGCCGTAGCGATGCTCGTGAACTGCCGTCCACTTGTGCCTCGATCGCTTGGTCGACCAAAAACGACTCGAGCGAATCGGATTTGGTGTGCGACTTCATGTGAATCGACTTTAGGATCAAGGTGTCCGAAAACTCGGCATCGACATTCCTCAATAACTTTGCGGTGTTCGAATGATAGACGGCAACGTGGTCGGTCGGACGCAAGAACGCTCGCCACCGCTCGCGAAAGCTTTCGACCGAGACGGCATCGGCAAAGTCATGCTCGCTCAACTGCAAACGATCCAGAAAGTCACTCTCGAGCCCTGAGTCGGTTTGGATCGCGCACTCAAATCGCTCGCCGCTGACCAGTCGCTCGGCGGTCCATAGGATCGGTTTGGCGCGGAAACGATTCCGCACCCCTCGGCGTGCTCCGCGATCGAGCCGCTCTCCCTTCTCTTGTTCGCCATACGCGACGACGACGTTCTCGAGCTCGCGTGTCAGAACGCGTGGCACGTTAGCCGAACCGCGACGCCGTGATTGGTTGGCTCGCCAATTGGTGGCCGACGGTGTGTGATTGAGTTGGTCGTCGACCATCCGCTCGAACGCGCCAAGCAGCCGATCAAGCCCCTCGGTCTCGGGCTCGATCGCGCGCAGTGCCGACACGGTGGCTTCGAGTGTCGAAAGCGCATGTTCATTCGGCTCGCGGCGGATTCGATAGCGGCCTGGGGTTTCCGGTGCCAATCGGTAACGCGGCAATGTTTGCAGCCGAGGGATATCCCGCATCAACGTTTTGGCGTGGTGCCACGTGCCGTCGATCACGATTAATTGTTCGGGACGTTCAGCAGGCGAAAGTTCACTTAACAATTTCGCATCGTTGCCGGGGTATAGCACACCGACGCGATCGGACAGCGGCAGTGAATCGAACCGCCGGTTGAGGTCGACGTTGTGCTCGGTCATCAAATCACAACGGCGAAGCGATTGATTGACGATGCGAGCAGTATTGAAAGGATGAAAACGCTCGCGACGATGCTGCAGAATCAGTACGTCGGTTTGGTTGTCGACCGCGGGGATCGCATCACAAAAACAGGCCTCTGCAGGCCGAAAACAGCGATAGCAGCGTGGTTCCGAGTCCTTTGCGGGTCGCGTTTCGAGAGCAGGCATAAATGACGTTGAATCGGTAAAAAGCGAAGCGAAATGAGAATCGGCAGAGCCAAAGGACCTTGATGACCTTGGCCGTAGTGTACTGTAAAATGCCGGCCTGCCTTCCCCAAATTCGATCGCGGCCCTAATTCGATCGCCGCCCGCCGTTCCTCCGATGTCGAGATCGCTGCGTCACTAAATCACGACGTCAACTGCCCCCTTATTATGCGAAGTGGAATTTTTATGAATCGTCCTGTTTGGTTTGCCACACTGGCGTGTTTCTTGTGTCTTTCACAGTGGATGACCGCTGACGTCCGTGCCGACAACTGGGCTCATTGGCGTGGGCCGACGGGTAACGGAGTCGCTCCGGATGCCAATCCGCCGGTTGAATTCGATAGCCGCAAAAACGTGAAATGGAAAGTCAAAATTCCAGGTCGCAGCTCGGGTTCGCCGGTGGTGTGGGAGGACCGTGTCTTTGTCGTCACCAGCGAACCGGCGAGCAATGCGAATCGCTCAGGCGGACTGCCTCGTCTGAGTTTCAAGGTGCTGTGTTTTGATCGCGGGACCGGCAACTTGGTTTGGGACGCGGTCGCCACCACGTCAACGCCTCATGAGCCGACGCATGCGACCAACAGTTTTGCATCCGCGTCGCCCTGTACCGACGGCGAACACGTGTACGCGCACTTTGGTTCGCGCGGTCTGTACTGCTACACGATGGACGGCAAGCTGGTGTGGAAGCGAGATGATTTTGGCAACATGCGAACGCGGAATTCGTTTGGCGAAGGCAGCTCGCCCACGATCGAAGGCGAGATGATCTTGTTGCCTTGGGACCACGAAGGCGACTCGGCGCTGTACGCGCTGGACAAGCGAACGGGAAAGACGATCTGGAAAACCGATCGCGATGAACCCACCGGCTGGGCAACGCCGCTTGTGGTTCCGTCGGATGGCAAAAAACAAGTGATCATGAACGGTGAGAATTCGGCTCGCAGCTATGATTTGGAAACTGGCAAAGAGTTGTGGTGGTGCGCGGGGCAAACCCAGCGTCCCGCAGCGAGTCCCGTGTACGCCGATGGAATCGTTTACATCGGCAGCGGATTTCGCGGCGCGTTCTTGGGCGCATTCGAGCTGGACGGCCGCGGCGACATCGAAGGAACCCGCAACGTGGTGTGGCACTTGGATCGCGACACGCCTGATATCGCTTCGCCGTTGCTGTCATCCGGCCGCATTTATTTCTACAAAGGCAAATCGGGATTGTTGTCGTGCGCCGACGCCAAGACGGGGAAACTGTTTTACAGCACGCAGCGATTGCCAGGCCTGCAGAACATCTATGCATCCCCGATCGCCGCGGGAGGCTACGTCTATTTGTTCGACCGCAATGGGTCGGTCGTGGTGATCGAAGACTCGCCGACGCTAAAGGTGGTTGCCACGAGTTCGATGGGCGAGACAGTCGATGCCACCCCCGCGATCGTGGACAACGAAATGTTCATCCGTGGTGAAGAACATCTGTTTTGCATAGCAAAATAGGATCGCGAAATAGGATTGCGAAATCGTATCGCGAAGTAGAGCAATGCCGTGAAGCATTTGTACGCGGCAGATTACGGCATTTGCGTTTCTTAGCTACGAGAAAAGGTCACTCGCAAGGACGGCAGTCCAGGCGACGGTGCGAATCCAATTGGTGTGGACCAAACGGCGAATCGTGACAACATCGTAGCCGTGTCGCTGCAAGCGGTTGTGACAGGGAACACTAAGCATGAACGTGGAAACCCAGGCGATGGCGATGCAGAGGATCGCGAACCCGTCCGCGAAACTGGGATTCGAAACGATCGCCCAACCATGCAGCCCGACTTGTACGAACATCAGCGGGATCACAAAGAACGAGATCAGTTGGGTGTAGCGTCGGTGCCACGATTGGAATCGATCGAGATCACAGAATTCAAACGAAGGATAAATGATCCACTGGACCAACCAAATCAGCACACATAATCCTGTGTCGACAAGCGGTTTGAGTTGCAGGACGATGTCAGGGATGTTCATTGAAGACGTCGATCAGAAAAGCAAACGAACGTTCGTAGATGCCGGGGGACGAGCTTTCACGTGGCCCGGCGATGTTCAGTGTTGCTGGCTTTTGCTTGGCAAGCCAGCTGGCAATCATCGCGGGCTGGTCAACCGGTAACCGCGCCAACAAATACGCTTTGCCAAGCCGATCGCAAATCCGCCGTGTCAGTCGCGTGCCGCTGCCAAGTTTCTTTTCGTACAAAATTAAGGTCGCGTCGCTGTCGATCACGTTTTGCTCGGTGCGCGCCGGATAGTCGCTCGATGGCATCTCTTGCAACTCGTAGCGACTGGGGATACTGCCGTCTTCGGACAAGCGGCCTGCCGGACACCAACCGCCATGACCAATTCCCAACGCGATCGCAACGTCCAACCCGGCTCGATCCACCCCAGTTTGGCCTCCGGAGATGATCATTGCTGGCCAGAGTCGTGGCTTGGCGGTGAGTTTGGATTTTGACGACTTCTTTTTGGTCATGACTACCGCTTTCGCCTATTCACTTCAAGCTGCCCCGCCGCACCGTCGGCTTTCGCTCTGCAAAAAAGGACGCTTCACCGGCTTCGTGTTTTGCCAGTTTTCCCGGGAAGCGTTAGCCCCCCGGAACCGACCGAAACTCTTGACGAGTTCCGCTTCATCGATGGCAACTTTACTTACCGCTGTTCGGGCGTTCCTAGTTTCGCTTCCATCGATTTGTCTAGTACGAGATTTCGTCGCGATGGAATTAGCTTACCAAATTTCTGCCACGATTCGGGCAACGGCGCGGACCAGCCGACACGCTCGCGGAGGGTGGGATGGGTGATTTCAAGTTTCCAGCTATGCAGCGCGATCCCCGATTCGAACGGGTTGCTGGCGTCATATTTCCGGTCGCCCCAAACGGGGAAACCGAGATGAGCGAATTGCAGCCGAATTTGATGTTTGCGTCCGGTCAACAATCGCACCGCGACCAGCGATGCATCCGGCGTCGCGGCGAGACAGACGTAACGCAGCCGAGCGAGCTGAGCCCCATCACGCTGTTTCGGCACAATTTCCATGCGACGAGCCGAATCGTTTTTGGCAACATGATCGACCAGCTCGCCATACTCGGCGTCCAAACATCCCTCGAGCACGGCGAGGTAGGTTTTCGAGGCGAGATCTTTGCCTTGACCCGAAAACTGGGGCGTCAACCGCGATGCCGCCTTGCTGGTTTTCGCCATCACGATCACGCCGCTGGTCATCGAATCCAATCGGCTGACGATCCCTAGATACGCACGGCCTGGCTTGTTGTAACGTTTACGCAGGTATTCGGTGGCGTGGATGTGCAGCGTGGGACCTGTTTCCGCTCCCATCGTGATCAGTTCAGCTGGTTTGTTGATGACCAGCAAATGGTTGTCTTCAAAAAGAATGTCGAGGTCGGACATGAGTGACGAGCGAGTTAGGAACAAGGAAGAATGAGAGATCCGAAGATCGTACGATCCGAAACGTGATTACGTTGGTTGTAGTGCCCCGGAGCGAGGAAACGTAGGGCATTGAGACAATTCCGGGCGGATTCTTCGCTTCCACAGCGGATTGGCAGCAGTAATCGCAGGCTGCGGAATCCCGGCCCTAAGGCAGCGAGCCGTTTGTCAGTGCAAGAAATTTGGGGGGATCGTAGCGGGAGCCGTCAAGACTTTCATTGAATTTACCAAACGATCCGAAACTCTCGCGTGACTTCCGCTTCTCCGTTACCACGAAATTTGTCGACGACTTTTGCTATCGTAGTTCCGGGACGCCCCAACGCTGAATGCTCTGGCTGTCTTGACAACAGACCGCGAGATGTTCACAATCAGCCTTACTGAGACTGATTCTCAATAAAAGGAAAAGGCGTGACTGTGACGACACTTGATCAGCTGCAACCGGGGCAAATGGCCAAAATTGTCCGCATTGACGGATTTGATGGTATTGCATCACGTTTGCGAGAAATGGGCTTTGTCCCAGGTCAA
Source organism: Novipirellula rosea (assembly GCF_039541335.1). Taxonomy (NCBI): domain Bacteria; kingdom Pseudomonadati; phylum Planctomycetota; class Planctomycetia; order Pirellulales; family Pirellulaceae; genus Novipirellula; species Novipirellula rosea. The sequence goes on from NZ_BAABGA010000016.1 coordinate 22,798, forward strand.
TCGGTACAATTTCTACGCTCGGCGCCGTTGGGCGATCCGTTGAAGTGCTCGGTCCAGGGCAGCCGGATTGCGGTCCGTTGTGGCGAAGCACGTCGTGTCTTGATCGAACCGATCGCGGAACCCGCGTTGGTCTCGTAACGACCGAATTCGTTTTGCTCCCATCCGCATGCAAGAAATCAATCCGGATGCGACGATCCGTGTCCTGATCGACACGCCCTCTCCCCCTTCCTCTTGTCAGAGCGTTCCTTTCCTCTGGCACGACCTTCCTAGGACATAGATTAAATCAATGGCGAGTTCCGCCAATCGCACCTTGCCCTCGGCGGGAAAGACGACTGCAAAAGTAACCTCCCGCGTGGCGCTTGTTGGCAACCCCAACACGGGCAAGAGCACGCTGTTCAATGCACTGGCGGGAATGAATGTCCGCACGGGCAACTACGCGGGCGTCACGATTGAAAAGAAGATCGGACGCTGCAACCTGGGCGGCCCCACCGACGCTGGCGACCACCGAGTCATCGATTTGGTTGACCTGCCGGGCACCTACAGCCTGGCCCCACGTTCACCGGACGAATTGGTGGCGGTCGAGGTTTTGACAGGCGATGTCGAATCGGAATCGCCGATCGATGTGATTGTTTGCGTGGTCAACGCAACTGTGCTGCAACGAAATTTGTTCTTGGTCAGCCAAGTGCTCGAGCTTGGCAAACCGACGATCATCGCGTTGAACATGATCGACACGGCCGACGCACGTGGCTTTGTGATCGATGTCGACCAATTGTCCAAGAATCTGGGCGTTCCGGTCGTTTGCACCAGTGCATCGCGAAGGACAGGAATCGACGAATTGAAGTCGGCGATTCGCACAGAACTCGAGCAAGCGGATTCCGAATCCGTTCACCTGAAGCAGCGTGACCGTCCGCTGCCCAGCGAGTTTTACGAGGTTTGCAGCGAATTGCGAAGCGAGTTAGTCGCGCGAGCCTGCACGACGGAATCACTCTCGCACCGCGCGGCGACCGAAGCGGTTCTTCCCGACCAATATTTGATCGAACGGATGTTGTTGGATCGCGGTGGTGAAGCGGAACGACGAGCGGTCCGCCGCCTGGGTGCCGCCGTTTTGCCAGCGATCAGTGCGGCACGAGAAAAGTTGGCCGACAAGGTGGGCGATGCGATCGACATGGAGTGCAGTGCACGCTATTCGTGGGCCGCACGCAGTCTGCAAAATGTCGTCTCGACCAAACTTGGCAAACCACGCAACGCAACCGATCTGTTAGATGCCGTGTTAACGCATCGTGTGGTTGGATTGGTTTGCTTCTTTGCGATGATGTTCCTGATCTTCCAGTGCATCTATTCGTTTTCGTCGTATCCGATGGATGCGATCGAATACGGCACCGGACTTGTATCGGATTGGGTCACCGCCATTGTGCCACCGGGAATGCTGCGAAGCTTGTTGGTGGACGGCGTGATCGCGGGCGTCGGTGGCGTATTGATTTTTCTGCCGCAGATCGCACTGCTGTTCTTCTTCTTGGCACTGTTGGAAGACTGTGGCTACATGGCCCGGGCCGCCTTTTTGGTCGACCGCGTGATGACGATGTTTGGGCTGAGCGGCAAGTCGTTTTTGCCGATGATGAGTTCGTTTGCATGTGCGGTGCCCGGCGTGATGGCGACTCGCGTGATCGAAAACCGCCGCGACCGATTTGCCACGATCATGGTCGCGCCGCTAATGAGCTGCAGTGCTCGATTGCCCGTTTATCTGTTGTTGATCGGAGCATTTATTCCAAGTGCCAGCTACGTGGGCGGGTTGCTGTCGACGCAGGCGTTGGTGTTGATGGCCATGTATTTAGTGGGGGTCGTAGTCGCGATTCCCATTGCATGGATACTGAAACGGACGCTACTGCGAGGCGAGGTGGCGCCGTTTGTGTTGGAGTTGCCGGAATACAAAGTTCCTTCGGCGAGCGTGCTGTTTTCTCGCGTTTGGGAAGCGAGCAAAGCGTTTGTGGTCCGTGCGGGCACGATGATTTTTGCGGCGTCGATTGTGATTTGGTTTGCTGGTTTTTGGCCCGGAGACCATTCGCGACAATTTGAAATCCAACGTGAGCTCGAGCGACTCGAATCGATTCAAGTCGCAGCGAGCGAATCAGCGGCAGAGGATGAAATCGTGGCAGAGACGCCTGAGCTTGACGAGATCGCCGCTCAGATTGAAACGCTCGAAGCCGAGCACCGCGTCTTGAGTGCGACGCTGCTGGAGAACAGTGCGCTCGGGCAAATCGGGCATGTGATCGCACCTGTGGTCAAGCCACTTGGATGGGATTGGCGAATTGGTGTCGGAGCGGTCGCCAGTTTCCCGGCACGCGAGGTGATCATCGCGACCTTGGGAACGATCTACAGCCTCGGCGGCGACGTCGATGAAGAGGATGACGGTTTGATGGCGGCGCTGCGAGCGTCGAAGTGGCCCGACGGCAGTCCCGTGTTCACGATACCGGTGGCGTTATCGATCATGGTGTTCTTTGCACTGTGTGCTCAGTGCGTCAGCACGCTGTTGGTGATCAAACGAGAAACCAATTCGTGGTTCTGGCCCGTGCTCAGTTTTTCATACATGACCGTGTTGGCCTACCTTGGCGCATTGGTCACGTATCAAGTCGGCACACGATTCTTCTAGGAGAACTTGGCACCGTGATCGATTGGCAAACCGTAATTTCGATCTGCATTGTCATCGCAGCTGCGTTGTGGTTATTGCGGGGGATGGTCGCGACGGTCCGCAAAGGGCTCAGCCGCAATCCGGAGGACTCGGTGGGCTGTGGCAATTGCCCCAAAAATCCCGCGACCAAGACGGAGAACAATTTGGTTCAGTTAAGCCGCCCCAAACGTGATTCACGATAGAGCGTGCGATTGAGGCGTTTTGGGAATCGGGTTTGTTGATTGGCTGGAAGTCAGTCCCACATTTTGGGTCTGACAAAAATGCAGGGGTGTGTCACCCCACGCGGCGTGGAATTTCGTTAGAATCGGGCACCGAGCGTCCGGTCATTTCGTTTCTCCACTCTTTGCCAAATGCAACATGAGCACCACTGTCGAGTCGATGCAGAGCCAAGCGGATGAGTTTCGTAGTCGTTACGGGGCTGTGCGTGACATGATTGGCCGCGTGATCGTCGGTCACGACGACATCGTTCATGGCGTGTTGACAGCGATGTTATGTGGCGGTCACTGTCTGCTCGAAGGCGTTCCCGGTCTCGGTAAAACGATGTTGGTGCGAACGCTTGCCGAAGTCCTCGAGCTGAATTTCAACCGTATCCAATTCACGCCTGACTTGATGCCCGCGGATATCTTGGGCACGAACATGATCAACGAGGACGAGCACGGACGACGTCAGTTCGAGTTCCAACGTGGTCCCGTGTTCACGCAAATCTTGTTGGCAGACGAAATCAACCGCGCGACGCCGAAAACGCAGTCGGCGATGCTCGAAACGATGCAAGAGGGAACCGTCACGGCGGCGGGCCAGCGGTTCACGCTCGATAAACCCTTCTTCGTCCTGGCGACACAAAACCCGATTGAACAAGAGGGCACCTACCCGTTGCCGGAAGCCCAAATGGACCGTTTCTTATTCAAATTGGTGGTCGGTTACAGTTCCCGCGAAGATTTGAACGAGATCGTCGATCGCACCACTCGCCGTGTGAAAACGGAAATTGAAAAGGTGATGGATGGTGCCGAGATCATGAAGTGGCAAACGCTGGTCCGCGAGGTGATTTTGGCGCCTCACGTGCAAGATTACTTGGTGCGTTTGACATTGGCGACGCATCCCGATGGAGCTCACAGCGTCAAGGCGACCAACGACTACATCCGCTGGGGCAGCAGCCCTCGGGGTGCCCAAACATTGGCACTCGCATCAAAAGTCCGTGCGTTATTGGATGGCCGATACAACGTCAGTTTCGAAGACATCCGCCGTGTCTACTTGCCGGCAATGCGGCACCGCGTGCTGCTGAACTTTGAAGCGCAAGCCGAAGGGGTCCAACCCGACCAAGTGTTGCTGGACATCCTGGAAAAGGTTCCCGATAAAGCGGACTGAATCTCGGCCGCCGTTGACGATCCGGACTTCCCTGATTCAAAACACGATTTGTCCCCCCTCTCACTCCTCCCCCACCTACCTACCACGAGCGAATTCGATGAACAAACGATTTGTTGACTTGGTTTGTCTCACGACACTTTTTGTTGCCCTGGGCGTCACGCTTGGCAACGCAGAAGACAAAGCGGACAAGAAAAATGACGCCAAGAACGACGCTCCTGCGTTATGGGTGACATCAATTGCCCCGCTCTCGGGTGACACTTATGTCGCGGCGACCGCCGACGGACTGCTGCTGCGTGAAGCCCAAGTAAAAACCTTCTCGGTCGCGGATCCGACAACGCTGACAGATCTGTACAGCCACCCGGCGGCCGTATGGTGTGTCGACGCCACCGCGGACGGAAAAACGATCGCGAGCGTCGATTACCGTGGCAACTTGGTGATTTATGATGTCGAATCCAATGAAGCTAAAACGCACGAGAAAGCACTCGAGCGATGGTGTCAATCGTTGACATTTGCTCCGGACGACAAAACGATTGTTGCGGGCAACGAGGCTGGCAAGGTGATGGTTTGGGATCTGGCGGAAAACAAGGTCACCAAGACACTCGAGTTGGGCGGACAAGCGGTTACCGCACTGGCGTTTTCGGCAGACGGAAAACAGATCGCAGCGGCCGATGGTGGCGGCGAAGTGCATTTGATCCAGTGGCCTGAGTTGACGGCCAGCGGCAAAATCAAAGTCAGCGATCAACCGGCATGGAGCGTGGTCTACGCAGGCAGCAATCTGTTGATCGGAAGTGGCGATCGTAATTTGTATCAGTGCGAAGCCAAAGCGGATGCCAAGCCGACGCGTTTAACGCGAGCCGGAGACTGGATCACCGAATTTGTGGTCTCGAAAAATGGCAAACTGGCCGCAGCGGACCTCGGCGGCAAACTGTATTTCCCAATGCAAAACGAAAAGAACGATGTCGGATCCGACGTCAGTCCGGCGAAGAGTGGTGCGTGGGCGTTGTGTTTCCACGACGACAAAACGCTGATGGTCGGAACTCGCAAAGACGGTATCGTCGTGGTCAAAGAATCCGATTCCTGGAACAAACCACTGCCACCGGTCGTCGACAAGAAGCCTGAGGAAGAGGTGAAAGCCGAGGAAGAAGCCAAGCCTGAGGAAAAGAAGGAAATGGCCAAAGAAGAGAAGAAGGCCGAGAAACCTAAGGCAGAAAAGAAAGCTGAAGAGAAGAAACCTGCTGACAAAAAGCCTGCTGCTAAAAAAGCAGAGGACAAGAAACCCGCAGACAAGAAGCCGGAAGTAAAGAAAGACGACAAGCCAGAGGCGAAGAAGCCCGAAGCGAAGAAGCCTGAAGCGGAGAAACCCGAAGAAAAGAAGCCCGAGGAAAGCAAACCTGCTGAGAAGAAGTAGGTAGCGAAAGTCGCCAAGACTTTCGGTCCACGAAGTGTATTAAAGCGACGCGGGTGAATCGATTGCAGCAATGCGTTCGATTTTGATCCGCTCGCGGGTAGCCTCGTGCTGCTAAATGTTTGGTATTGTAATGGCGGTGCAGTGACGCCAGGTTCCTGTAACCTCTCCACCAACTCCGAGACAGTTGGTTTAGTTAGCTGTTTTGGCGCAAGCCACGGTTTCGTTACCATCGTACTTCGCCGAAAAATCAACTGCCACGGCACTTGCTTCGGCTACAATCAAACCATGGCGACTAAACTCTGCCGCTCTTCTCATCTTGTCCAATATGCGTTTTACACGCTCAAATTTCTCTTATTATGTCTAACGTTCCCACCGATATCGAAACCCCACCCAACGCAACCTCCGAACGACTCGAATACGTTGTCCGCTGTGGTTCGATGCGTATTCTCGGGGTGATGCGAGCAAAGCAGTCGTTCCGCTATGGCGACCAGGTGGTGGTCCGGACCTCGCGAGGCACCGAGATCGGCACCGTTCTTTGCGAGGCCACGCCGGCGGCGGTGGATCACATTGCCGAACCGACCGAAGGGTCGATCGTGCGTGCGTTAACAGCGGATGATCAAAACCAGTGGAAGCATCTTGAATCGAAGGGTCACGAAGACATCGAAATCTGCCAGAAGCTGGCGAACCGTTTGAATCTGCAAATGGATGTCGTCGACGCCGAACGGATTTTGGGCGGCGAACGGATGGTGGTTTACTATTTGGCCGAACAGCGGATCGATTTCCGTCAACTCGTTCGCGATTTGGCAGGCCATTTCCAAACGCGGATCGAGATGCGGCAAATCGGAGTTCGCGACGAAGCGAAACTGTTGGCCGATTACGGCGATTGCGGACAACCCATTTGTTGCGCCAACCATCTCAGCAAGATGCCACCGGTATCGATGCGGATGGCGAAGCTACAAAAAGCGACGCTGGACCCAACAAAAATCTCAGGCCGCTGTGGTCGGTTGAAATGCTGTCTTCGATACGAGTTTGACACGTACGAAGAATTGGCCGCAGAGCTGCCGCCGGTGGGCAGCCAAATTTTGACGCGTGACGGCAGTGCCACCGTGTTAGGCCAAGACATCCTGTCGCAACAATTGGCGATCAAGACCGAAGATGGCCGCCGCATCATGCTGGCGGGCTCCGATGTCATCTCGATCACCAAACGAGGCAGTAACGAAAAAAAGTCTCACGGCAAAAAGAAAAAGCAGTAACCCTCGTTCCTTAGGATCGCGGCCTGCGGAACAAGTCGACTTATTTGGTTTGACGCACCACATGCGTTTGATCGATGTCGACCGTTCCTAAATCTTGCTTTTCTCCATCCGGCCACTGGATCGTCACATTGTCGATCGTTTCGGCATCGGCCAATCCGAACGTGACCGGCAATTCGACTTGCGACAGATAGCTGCGTGTCGGCATCACTTGTTTGCGAAACACTTCGTCGCCGACGGTCAATTCGACCCAAGCGCCGATCGCGTCGCGGTTGGATTTCACTCCGTCGCCTTCGAGACGAAAACGAACGTAGTGATGCTTTAGATCAAGATCGTTTCTCAGCAGCCGTGGTTTACGCCCGGTTGCCGTCACCAAAACATCCAAATCGCCGTCGTCATCAAAATCGAGATACGCGGCTCCGCGTCCGACCATTGGTCTCAGCAAATCCTCGCCACAGTGCGCGGCATCGACTTTGACAAACTCGGTCCCTTGAGTCGAACCTGCATTCCAAAACAGTTGTGGCGGTTGTTCGTAATGCTGGCTCGGTTGCACCCGGTTGATGTCTTCTTCCAAGTGTCCGTTGGCACAAAACAGATCCAAGCGGCCATCCAAGTCATAATCAAAGTAGAAGATTCCAAAGGTCAGTTCCAATCGCGTGCTGGGGCCAAGCCCGGTGGAGATGGCTTCGTCAAAAAATTGCATCCGACCTCGTTTAGAAACATACAACGCGGCCATCTCGTTGGAAAAGTTTCCAATCGCCACCGCCATCGCTTTGCCTTTACGCAGCGGCGTGACGTCGATTCCCATCGCCCCGCGTGCGTTGCCGCCCGAATCGAACGCGATTCCCGACAACACCCCAAACTCTTGAAATTTGCCATCGCCAGTGTTGCGGAACAACAGGTTCTGTACCGTGTCGTTGGAAACGATCAGATCGAGCGTGCCGTTTTCGTCGAGGTCACAGATGGCAACTCCGAGCGATTTTGCCAACTGAACGCCCGTGGCAGGATTTCGCACCTGAACGCCCGCGTCGGCGGAGACATCGGTAAATTTGCCGTCGCCTTCATTACGGTACAAATACGGAAAGGAGCCTTCAAAATTCTGAGGGCGGCCATAGGCACGTCCGCCACCGACCAGTTGAAAATTCTGGGCTTGATCGTATTGGCGAGTCCACTGGACATAATTGGCGACGAACAAATCCAAGTCGCCATCGTTGTCATAGTCAAACCAGCCAGCCCCAGTGCTCCAGCGGTCATCGTCACCACCGACGCCTGCGGCTTCAGTCACCTCTTCGAACTTGCCCTCACCCCGATTGCGAAACAATCGATTGTTTCCCAGCGCCGTGATAAAGACGTCGACATTTCCATCATTGTCATAGTCCCCCACAGCGGCTCCCATTCCGTATGCGGAAACGTCCAACCCCGAACCCGCAGTGACATTGGTAAAGCGGCCACCGTCGTTGCGGTACAGGGCCATCGTGCTCGGAGTATCCTGGTCCGCTTTGCCGCCTTCGAGATCCCAGTCCCAGTTTTTTGAATTGACGAACAAGATGTCTTGATCGCCGTCGTTATCAAAATCGAGCACCGCACAGCCGCCTCCCATCGTCTCGGGAAGCAGCTTGTCGCCCGTCGCTCCGTTGTTGTGGACAAAATCGATACCGACTTCGTCAGTGACATCGGTAAAGATGACTTTGGGAATTTCCACAGGCGAAACTTCGCGAATTTTCACCGGAGCCAGTTTTGTCTCGCGCACCTCCGGCGCCGGTTCTGGACGCGAAAACAGATAAACGGCAATGCCGCCGACGACGATCAACACGGCGATCGCGACGAGCGAAATGCGAAACGCGTGCCCGATCGCCGCGTCATCAAGATGTTCGCTCTCGTCCTGGCTTTCCGAAGTATTGCGTTCCAAATTTTTCTTATTCATATTTAGTCTAGGTTGGGTTGTTTTAGACATTGATCGCATCTCGATGCGATCAATCACTGGCGTAGTGGATCTTGCTAAAGATCCTTCATGTGGGATCTTTGACAAGATCCACTACCGACGAATGTGTTAGTAATTGATTTGACGTCGCCCCGCGATCAAAACTTTATTTCAGTGTCGACGTAAGCTCGCGGAGCGATCAACGACGATTATTCCGTGGACCGCGTTAGCGAATACTTCACTACCGCTTCGGCAGCATGGTTGGCGGCAGGGTACTTTTCACGTGCCAATCGAATCGCTCGGCTTTGAGCATTGTCGTCAGGTTTGTATCGCAGATGCAGTTTGCTGTGTTTTTCCGACAGCGTTTCGTCGCCGATCTTTTCGTATAACTGCTGCAAATTGTGATGCGCCGATACATTTTCGGGATCGATCTCGAGTGTCGTCTTGAATTGCTGAATCGCTTCGTTGACATACTGCTGCGATTCCTCCTGTCGCCCTTGGCGTTCGCGAACCTTGCTGAGATCAAACAACGTTTGCCCGAGCAGATTGATGACTTCGATATCCAAACTGAAATCGAATCCACGTCGCTGCATTTCCTCGGTATTGTCTTCGAGCACGCTACGAAGGTTTTGCGCCGCCTCTTCCAGCCGACCTTGTTGTGCATTGATTTCGCCTGACAGCCAAGCCCAAGTCCAACGAGGAAAGTCGGGCTGATCCGCGTACTGGTTCGCACGGTTCAGTGCCTGGACCGCTTCATCCAAACGTCCTTCGGTGTTTAGCACGCGAGCCAAATTGAGTGGCCCATCGTAGCGATCGAGTTTTTCCACTTCCTTGAACGCCTCTTCGGCTTGCCGCAATTCCGCCTTGCCCTTCAGCAGCAGTCCGATTCCATAATCATTCCAACGCTGCCACTCGGGGATATCACGTTTCGGATTTGTGACCGCGACCTCGACGCCTGCGACCGGAAAGGTGATCGAATCGGTCGCCATCGTCACGATCGGCAACTCGTTACGGTACTCTTCTCCCGGCTTGTGACCGCGAATGATCTGGCCCAGTTTCTCGTTTTCGATCGCCACGATGTTCATGTAGCGTTGGTCAAATTTGCGGTACTGAACCTTCACTTCGACCGTCACGGGCGCGTCAAGATCGTCGGGAAGTGCTAGCTCGTAATGCACTGTTTGTCCGGCGCCAGGTGGAATTTGGTGATTGTACAGCGGCGTAAAAATGTCTTCCGCATTACGGCGGTCGATTCGATTGCCATCTTTGTCGAGCATAAAGACGTTCAAGAAATGGGCCCACGGATCGACTTCGTTGAACTTGTCCGCATTCACCGCGCCGCTGCGACCGATCACACGATCGCCACTGGTGACGGTGACCTCAAGCCAAACTTCGTTCGAATCCACCGTTCCTTGAGTGAACAAGTGTCCGAGTTTCAGCGTTCGCACGACAGCATCGAGCAGATAGGTTTCGCCTGGTTTTAGTGTCGGCACGTTGGGGCGAAGCGGAGCGGTCAGCTTGCCATCGATCTCACCGTCCTCGCGAATCCCGAACAAGTCAACACGGACATTGTCTTGCAAGAATTCGCGATGAGCCTCGATCACATCCTCGGCGCCGCGAAGCCACGCGATCCCGGTGTTGGCCGAGGGGAACATGTGGTCGTGAACACTCAGCTCTCCGGTCGCCGGATCGACTTGAGCGCCAAAGTCGCCGGACGCGACTCGCGGCATGTGGCATTCGTTGCAATTGTGCTGCGCTTTGGGAGGGTAGTAAAAACTGCGGGCACCGTGTCCGGAAACACCGCTGAACAAGTACGAATCGTAATGGTTTTGTCCGCGAAGAAAGTCTTTGTAGTGGTTCAGCGCGAGCGGCAAATGCACCTTGTGACACGTCGAGCAGAACTCGGCCGTTTTGTGAAACGGTTTCAAAAATGTCTTTTTGTGAAACGACGGCTTTGCTTTGACTAATTGGTTGTTCACCCACTGCAGCATCGCATTGTCGCTGAACGCAAACGGATAGTGCAGCGGTTCTTCGATCGTATAGTCGGCATTGCCTTTGACGCTATTAACGTGCGTAATCGCGTGGCAGACCGTACAGGTGATCCCTGCTTGCGATGTCGTGTGTCCGAGCATGTCAAAGTTGGGATCGTCGAATGCGCCTGAGAAGAACGGGACCGGGTCGTGGCAACCGGCACACCACCGCGACGCTTGAACCGAACCATCACGCTGCATCGACAGCGCGCGGGTTCCCGTGACGCTGGCCAAATAGGGCGGATTATTGAACGAGCTGAACTTGTGGACGCTGTCGCTCCACGCCTTATGCACATCTTCGTGGCATTTCAGACAGTACTCGTCCTGCATCATCGTGTCCGCAGGAATAAAGTTGCCACTCGCCGTGCGTGCCAACGAGGGCTCAAAATATTGTGCTCCCGAACTCGGACCTTCGGCATTCCAGTTTCGCGGATCTTGCATTTGAGCGATCGCGAGAGCCAGGATGGAAGCCGCCGCGGCTGCGGCAAACCCCAGTCCGACTCGCCATTTGATCTTTGGCCCCACCAAGCGATGCAGCCAATACAACCAAATCACGATCAAGGGACAGGCGACATGCAACCAGTACACGGTGCTGCGAGCGAGAGGCTGTTTCAAATCAAACCCGCTCACTCGCATCAGCAAAATTCCGCTAACAAGAATCAGAATGCTGGTGGCAAACAACGCGTACCCGATCCGCAGCGCCCGGCGGTTGCGCCGCGTGCGGGTGTTCCACATGTGAACCAACCCAAACACGACCAGCGGAACAATCAAAAGCAACCCCATCACCAGATGGGCGAGGAACATGTATTGGTAGTAATAATCTTGATACGTTTCGCTGTTTTTCCACTCCAGGAAGGTAATCAGCGAAAGGTAGCCCGAATTCGCGTACAGCAGTGCGACCAGGGCAAAGACGACATACAGCAGCTTGCGAAGTCGCGGCCCGACAGCGCGCACATACTTTTTCTTTTTAACAGCCGCAGCTGAGCCGCTGCTCACAGTGGCACTAGACATATATTTTTCACTTGATGGATTTGCTGAATCGTAACATCCAACTGATCATCCCGCGGGATGAACACATTCAGCAGGCTGGCGTGATCGGGCAGTTGATTAAGTGAGCGGTGACGCGTGAGTGTCCGAGGCTCGTGCACTGCACTCGCAAGCGACGGGGTCTGGTTCGAACGATTCAAACGCAGCAACCGGACGGCTGGCACCGTTCCGCCAGCCCTAATGCATGCCATCGGGTTCGCAAACGCGATTCCCCTACCTGCTTTGAACTAAGTCATTTCGCGCACGATCGCCCGGAATCAGGACATCGTCGATGCGACGAAACCGTCTGCTCGACAAGCATGCCAACAGACAGGCATACCGAACAAACATCAAAGATGTGAGTAAGAAACTCTTTGAGGCTAGACTTTAGGAGGACGATCGATCGTGAGCTGGTTTCCAGCGGGCAGTCCAAACTTGGACTCCGCGACACCACGAGTGATTTCGAACTCGTTTGCAGACGACAAAACCACCAAGCAAGCGAGATCGGGAAGTCGCTGGTCGTTGATCGGCGATGCGGGTAGCGGCAGCGGTGCCAAGGGAGCCTGGTCACAATGCAGACCGCGACAAGGACGTGGTTGCGAATCGCGTGCGTGCGATTCGTCCGTCACTTGCCAGGACGTTCCATCGTCGATGTCGGTGTCGGTGTGCGGCGCAGCCATCGTCTGCGGCGTGTCGCCCAAAACCGTATCGTCCGAATGTGCCAACCAATCGCCACAGCTTCCTTGTGCTGACGACGACGCAACGGCGCCAGCCGACAGAATCAGGGCAAACAGCAAGAGAGCGGAACGTGACATAGACAATTATGGCAATAGGAGCGTGTGACGCTAGAGTAGCGAGAAAACCCCTCACTGTCAAAGTAAGGGCGGTGTGAATAACGCTATTTCACATCCCGAGTTACCAAAGTCTCAAGGAAGCTTGTCGATTCTTGCCGCCGCCCGCAACGCTTGGCGAGTTTCGCTGCGATCGACACGCTGACCCAAAAAAGCCTCGGTAATCCCCTTCTTAGCGGGACGACCGAGGCAGCACGGTTGGATCTGTCGAGAACGCGACGAGTCGATTACTTGTCCGAAGGCAACAAGACTGAATCGATCACGTGGATCACTCCGTTAGATGCTTCGATATCGGTTTTGACGACCTTCGACTTGTTCACCGTCACGCCATCGCTGCCAGTGCTGATTTTGACTGCTTGTCCTTGGACGGTTTTGGCTTCGTCCAACTTGACGACGTCTGCCGCCATCACTTTGCCCGATACGACATGATATTTCAAAATCGAAATCAGCTTGTCTTTGTTCTCTGGCTTCAGCAGCGATTCGACCGTCCCCTTAGGCAGTTTGTTGAACGCATCGTTGGTCGGTGCGAACACAGTGAAGGGACCTTTGCTGCTGAGTGTCTCCACCAATCCCGCCGCTTTCACGGCAGCAACAAGCGTACTAAAGTCCTCATTGCCCGCAGCGATATCGACGATTGTCTTACCGGACGAAGCGTCAGCTTCTTTGGCAAAACTAAAACTTGGGACGGTCATCACAGCTACGACGGCAACCATTGCAACGAAATTTCTCATCTTACGATTCTCTTTGATTTGTTTTTGGTTTCGATCCAACGCGAAATCGCGAACAAATGCACCCGAGCCAAAGGCAGCGAGGTCAGCGCGACAACACTGTCGCAACACGAATCGAGTTGGATTCAGAAAGAAACAGAGGCATACGGATCGCTCATCGGTGCAATCCGTATCGCATCGTGCAGGGTCTGCTGCCGGCTAGCAGAGTGCGTCCTTTGCACAGGAAGATGTTAGCGGTCGGTCAATGGCTTTTTAGAAGAATTATTCGCATTCTGCGGGTTAATGGACGAGGATTGCACTCTCCTCCGCTGGGTGGCCCCGAAAAACATTGACAGGGGGCCTGATTCCTCTTATACCAGTCCCATCGTTGTGTGAAACGATTTGGCGCATTAAAGCTCTGCTTCGCTCTGGTGGTCAAAACGTCGATCCAAAGCTTCGTTTATTGGTCTCCATTGTGAGCAGGGTGTTCTAGTGCTTTCTCTTCCTTCGTCTTTATTGGCGCGTCGTGGTGGTGGGATTGGTCGACTTGTAGGCTGGTTTATCCGCATCGTGATCTATGATATTTGCATTACCGGCATCTCGGATATCTTGGGTGTGTCGCGGATGGTCGCGTTGTTCATCTTCCTTGGAATCCTTGGTGTGATTGCGTTCGTCGGTTATCTGCTACGCAATAAGTACGCGACCGATACCGCCGACGACTTTTGAATTCGCCGTACGCTGCTAGCCGTAAGTCGTTAATCGCTCGGCCTTTATTCGCTGATTTCATGTAGCCCGCGGCTAGCGCCGTCGGCCCACTCGATCAGACGCAGTTTATGGCCACTAGCACTCATGCATCTTTCCATGTCTTGTTGAAGCCTCTGAAACACGAGCGTTCAGATCGCTCTACAAAAATCTATGGATTTCCGCGTTAACCACGCTCCTGTTTTTTCAACCCTCGAGTTCTCGCTGGCGCAGCACGAGTACGTGGTTGCGCAGCCGAACAGCATGCTCACCATGTCAGCGGGGATTTCGATCTCGGCCCACGTTGGTCGTTTGGATTCCGATGATGAATCTGAATCGGCCAACGACGCTGCCGTCGGCGACGCCGCAGCAACGCCCGCAAAACCTCGCCCCCGTCAATCGCTATTTGGATCTTGGTTTGGCGGGGTAAAAAGCATGCTCGGGGGCGAGAGTTTCTTTACTGCCGAGTTCCGGGCAAAGTCCGACGAGCAAACCGTCGTGCTTGCTCCGGAAAGCTATGGCGACATCGTTGTCTTGGACCTGCAACCCGATTCCGGCTACTTTCTGACTCGCGGCTCGTACTTGGCCAACGTCGGTTCGACTCATGTGCGGATCAAGTACGGCGGACTCAAAGGATTGATGAGCAAGAAGGGGTTGTTTTTGATGCATGCCACGGGACGGGGCAATGTATTCTGCCAAACGTTTGGTGCGATCGAACATCGCAAACTCGAAGCGGACGAGACCTTGTATGTCGACAATCGTTTTATGGTCGCTTTTTCAGACACGGTGACTTACAAGCTAGTCAAAGCGTCCGAGTCGCTGAAAGACTCGTTGATGTCGGGCGAAGGTTTGATCAATCGCTACACAGGCCCCGGCGACGTTTACTTTCAGACGCGTGGTAAACCAACCGGCGGAATCTTAACCACTTTGATTGACGCAGCATTCTGATGAACTTACAAGCGGTACCCGATCGTGAAGCCTTGCTCGAGCAACTGCGTCGCGCCAACCAATTCACATGGCTATGGATCACCGTGCACGTGATCGGCATCATCGCACTGGCTGCGTTGATTCGGTGGGATCAAGTCGTGTTTGCCCCGATCGTATCGGTCACCGCTTGTCTGGTCGTCCTCGGTCCTTTTGCAATGGAATTGGCACAGACTTGGGGTCAAAAAAAGAAGCGGATCGAGGACATCAAGGAAACGACACGTTTCGGCGAACTTGACAAATACAAACTACAAACGCTTTATCGCGAAACACTGCAGCGACTAAAACTGCCCGACGAGCGGTTGCCGGTTTACGTGACCAGCGACAAATCATTGAGCGCCGGGGCGATGCGATTAGGACGCATTTTCGGTGGACTCAATGGAATCTATCTCCATCGCCAAGTCTTGCACAAACTGCGGGGCGACGAAGTCCAGGCGGTGATGGGGCACGAATTGGGGCATTACTACCGTTTCAACTTAGCAGGTGAGCAATTTCGACTGCTGACGTTGATCCTTGGTGCGTTGGTGGGTATTTTTGCGGTCCAGTGGACACACACCGTCGGCTATCTCGGCTTTATCATTGTCTCGGTCATCAGTTCGGCATTCTGGTTTGTTAGCGGCATCGGCCGAATCAAACACAGCCGAGCGATTGAGTATCTGTGCGATGACCTGGGTTCGCAGGTCAATGGAATCGAAGCATCGATCAGCGGTTTGTTGAAAGTCGGTTTGGATGCGGAAATGCGATTTTTGATTCAATTGGAAGTCATGGCACTCAACGCTGGCAACGAACTACTAACGCCAAGCGACATGGCGGCAGCGGTTGAAAAGGCGATCCCCTACGGTCATGCCGCCGAACCCGAATTGTTTGAATCGGTCACGCGTGAACTGAAACAACGCAGCCAGGCGAATCGCAGCGCTTCGGTATCGGGATTCATCAAATACGTCTGGGAAAGCGACGATGACGGAGACGATTTGAAAGAACAACTCGAGCAGCAAGCCAAACTGATTAACAAGATCGACCGGCTGGAATGGGAATCGATCCTGGATGACCCCAGCGACATTCGCCTTAACCAACGTCAGGTCGAAGGCTTGGTGCAATTGATCTTAGCGTCACCCGAAAAATCACTGTTTCGCATTCTGGGCGACGGAGATGGAATCCATCCTGCTACGTCGATGCGAATTTTGTATCTATGGAAGAATCGCAACAGTCCAGCCGAGTTGGTAGTGTGAAGGTTTTCGTAGCGAAACTCGCGAGTGAGTTTTGAGGGATCAGTCGTCAATCGCACGAAAGTCTTGACGAATTCTGCGACGCAAAAAATTCACAGATGTGATGCGACTGCTGGATGACAGGCTGGAAGCCTATCCCACATTTAGACCAGCAGTTCGAATAGCATTCGCTGTTCGTTAACGACTTGGTATTCAATGTGGCTGGCGTTCATTCGTTCGATCAGTCCGGCGTAGTCATCGGCTTTGGCGATCTGCAATCCGACCAGCGCGGGGCCGGTTTCGCGATTATGTTTCTTGGTGTATTCGAAGTGTGTGATGTCGTCGGTCGGCCCGAGCACGTTGTTGAGAAAGTCACGCAGTGCACCGGCGCGCTGAGGAAATTTGATGATGAAGTAATGCTGAAGCCCTTCGTACAATAGCGCGCGGTCACGAATCTCTTCGGTGCGGTTGATGTCGTTGTTGCTTCCGCTAACGACGCAAACCACGGTCTTGCCTTGGATCTCGTCCTTCATCTGCTCGAGCGCCGCAATGGCAAGTGCCCCGGCTGGTTCGACGACCAGGCCCTCGTCGTTGTACAGACGTAACATCTCGCTACACACTTTGCCTTCGGGAACCAGCAGCATCCGGTCGACGACTTGGCCAGCGATAGCGAAATTCAAATCGCCAACTCGTTTGACGGCGGCACCATCGACGAAGTTGTCAATTTTTTCGAGCGTGACGACTTTTCCCTGACGCAAACTTTCGTACATCGCTGGCGCGCCCGACGGTTCGACTCCAATGATCTTGGTCGCCGGTGACTTGTGGTGAAAGTAACTTCCCAAGCCCGAGATCAAACCGCCACCGCCCACGGCGACCAAGACATAGTCGATTGGGTTGGTGTAGTCCTCGAGAATCTCGAGCCCCACTGTGCCTTGGCCTGCCACGATCGCGGGATCGTCAAACGGAGGCACGTAGGTCAAACCGTCGGCCGTGGCCTTGTGAGCTTCCGCCGCCGCATCATCAAACGTGTCGCCTACCAAAAACACATCAACATGCTGTTTGCCAAACATGCGAACCTTGTCGACTTTTTGCTTTGGCGTCACTGCGGGCATGTAGATGCGACCGTGGATCTGCATCGCGTTACAGGCATAGGCAAACCCTTGCGCATGGTTGCCGGCCGAAGCACAGACGACACCGGCGTCGCGTTGTGCGGGCGTCAATTGGGTCATCCGGTTATACGCGCCACGAATTTTGTAGCTACGAACGTCCTGCAAATCTTCGCGTTTCAGCAAGATATTGGCATCGAACGCAAGCGACAAACGAGCACTTGGCAACAGCGGGGTGTGACGCACATTACTGCGAATTCGCGTTTCGGCCTCATGGATGGACTGGACGCTGGCGAGCACCGTGGGATCGTGAACCATCGACGTATCGGATGTTTGAAAGGAACGAGGCAGAGGAATCGAGTTCACATTGGACCATCCGGCCGTGGGATCGGCTAGCGAGGGGCGAACCCGGGAACGGCTGATGTTCGCTGTGACTCCCTTGGCGTGGCGGTAACGCCGCATCGTCATCTGGCCGACCGCGCAGTGCCACTCGAAATAGCATTGGGTAGCGGCACCCATTTGGTGCCAACGTAAACGGCACTGGGCTCGCACCGCTCCGCGAGAAGAACTCGATCTCGCCTACGGGTTGTCGCGGGCCGCCCCCTCATCACACTTTTTGCATTCCAACATCACTCCCAACCGAGACTCGCGGCCAGCGGCGGTCGTTACCCATGGGCGATTCATCCAGGGCGGATCATGACGCACGTGTTGATTGTGCCCGCAATCGAGCTCGGCCACCCAGTGCTCTACGTCATCGCGGTGGTATCCAATGATCGGCTGCTGCATGTTTCTCAGCTTCACTTATTCATGGGTCTTGTGATACGAGGTCGCATCAATCGTCTTGGCCGAACTCGGTTTGCGTGTGGTGTAGACAGGCGAATCGATATCGGGGTCGTCCGGCGAAAACCCACCAGCATCCTGTTGTCCCGCGACATGAACATGCACCGAACCAATATAGCGGCTCATTACATAGCGGCGAACCAAAGCCCGGCCGGCGGGGACCAACAAAGTGAACCCCAACGCATCGGTCAACAGCCCTGGGGTCAGCAACATCGCAGCGGCGAACACGATCATCAATCCATCTTGAATTTCGCGACTCGGCATCCGACCTTCGGCGAGGGCTTTTTGGAAACGAAACCATGCATTGGCACCTTCGCGACGCGCCAGGAATGATCCGAGCACTCCGGTTGCAATCACGACTGCAAACGCCGTCAATCCGCTGGTAGCGTCTGCCAATTGCAGCAACAAATAGAGCTCTACCAGCGGGATAATAATAAAAGCAGCAAGCAGCCGAACAAACATATTCTCAACCTATCAGGCGGTAGGTGCGTCTTTTCCACCAAAAACATAGCTCATCCCATGAGCTTACAGACCAAGGCATACCAGCGCCCCCAGGTCCGTCAAATTGGCACCGATTGCCGGTGCCCCCTATTCTCGTTGCAGCTTCTGTGCCAAGTGGCCTCAGCCCCCGATTCGATCGACGTCTGTTAGCGTTTTCGCCTCGCGCCGTTTCGTAAAAAAACGCCACCCGTTGATTACCTGAGTCGATGGCAATGGCCGCACTACTGCGGTGTCAAACGGCGTGCGAAGCCGACGACATTGTTCATCGACAGCGGTCCAAACTCGCGACTGTCCACCGAAATAGGAACGTTATCACCGACGATAAAACACTCATTCTGTTTTAACGTCAACGGATACATCGCGTCGGAATCACGACGCCGCAAGCGATATTCAACCGATCTGCGAACGCACAAATCGTTCAACCTCACGCGTTGGCCCAGCTCGTCTTGGCCCAGCTCGTCGCGAACTCGTATCGCAATCGGCGTTTGCGGAGTTAGTGAAATCGAATCCGCTAACTCTGCGTGCCCCACCGAGATCGTCAGCGGTTCGTTTGCAACGAGGTGCCGTGTTGCAAGACGAGTCCCCGCGATGGAATAGAATGCGACATCGACTCTTGCGGCGGCGGCAAGCGAGAGTGTCACGGCCAATTGGTCGACGGGATCGAGCGGCCGAATCACGTCGACGTTGCATGGGTAGTCGTCGTAGATCTCGCTCGGTCGCAAATGTTCGTATACCGATTGGTGATGATAAACCAGCCAATCGGAATCGCGTGGCTCGCTGGCACGAACCCAGCGTGAATCAGATCGATGTTGATCGATATCCACATCGACGAAGGCCGGTTTGCGAGTCCCCCCAGCCTCGGCGAGAATCATTTCGAGCCGCTTGCCATTGACCAACAAACGTCGCTGTTGGAGCGAGACCACATCGCCAGGCAAACCGAGGATCCGCTTCACTCGCATTCGTCCATCCACCTGGACGGCAACGATGTCACCAATCCGAAGCTGGTTGCCGCCCTCAGGCTGGATTGCAGTGGGCTGGAGTGCAGTGACTTCGACCAAGTCTCCTTCGATCACCCGGGGATCGATCCCATCGCTGTCGCACGGGAATTTTGCTCCACAGTGCCAGCACTCAGCCGTGCGAGCCGACGCGGCCAGTGTCGCAGCCGACTGTGCGGCCACTTTTGTCCGCGTCCTGCACCGGGGGCAGCTCATCAACTGGTAATCACCATAGAGCGTCGGCGCCATCGAAAAACCGCTGACTCGAAACATTTGTTTTTTCGGGTGATTCGCAAAACCGATCCAGACGGCAATCGCAGTAGCGACCGCTACGATGGCGATCGCTACCAGGATCGCGATTCGCCCCCGCGTCCTGATGGCGGTGCGGCCCGATCGTGAGTTCGGATGGATGACGTTACGAGCCAGAATTTGCGGCAATTTACTTGCGATCCTCGATGACGCGACGGGATTCACCCCCAAGGTGGCCCCTAACGGAAATTTGCCGACATTCTGCAAATGGGTGCACGTCTAACGCGATAGGGCACAAAAAGCTATATTTGGTCCGCCTCTTTGGAGCAAGCGATTGGTATCGCCCTGCGAGCACCTGACTCTCTATTTTAACCTCATCGCTCTCCATTTTGCGAGCTTCCTCACTCTTATCAAGCTGCAATGACCCAGTCGAACTCGCCCGATCGTTCTGCGAACGAAAACCAAGCCACCTGTGAATCCTCGAACCCCACCAGCACGGCGGACGCGGATAAGCCGTGCTCCGGCGCTCGATGTGCATCCGAGCCAGCGGCCGGGACAATCCCGAGCACCGAACGGAATTATCGGGGCCGGATGGGAAAAGTGGCGGGCGTTCGTGTCGCTGCGACGGGTTCCTACGTCCCCGAGCAAATCGTTACCAACGAGGATCTTGCGGCTTTGGGGTGCGATAGCGAATGGATCGTGCGGCGAACGGGAATCCGCGAACGTCGTCGTGCGGCGGAGGATCAAGCCACCAGCGACATGTGCTACCAAGCAGCCCTACGTTGTTTGAGTGCCGCGAACATGGACGCTAGCGAGATTGATCTGATCATCGTCGCCACGATGACTCCCGATTACCCCACTCCATCGACCGCGTGTCAATTGCAACGCATGCTCGGTTCGGTCGCTCCAGCCATGGATGTTAACGCGGCGTGTGCGGGATTTACGTACGCCATGATCACCGCGGCTCAATTCATTGGCATGGGCAATAGCCGCCGTGTTTTGGTCGTGGGCGCCGACATGATGAGCCGTACGGTGAACCCCGAAGATGTAAAAACCTATCCCTTATTCGGCGATGGGGCTGGCGCTGTCATCATGACCCCGGCCGAAACAAGCGACGCATCGGATGAGGCCGATTCGGCTCACCGACTGCACGAACAGGGGCTGCTGTCGTACCAACTCGGCAGCGAAGGATGTGGCGGTGCGATGCTGTGCATTCCAGCCGGAGGCACCCGCCGTGCCTTGACCCCCGAGGCGTTCGCCGAAGGTGCCCAATACATGACAATGGACGGCCGAGGCGTGTTCAAGTGGGCCGTTCGCGTGTTTGACGAAAGTGCAAAACAGGTGCTGCAGCACGCCGGCGTGACGTCGGACCAATTGTCGCTTGTCGTCCTGCACCAAGCCAACCAACGAATCATCGACTCGGCAGTCGCCGATTTGGACATCGCCCCCAAAGACGTGTTCGTCAATCTCGATCGCTACGGAAATACATCAGCAGCCAGTATCCCGTTGGCACTCGATGAAGCGGTGCAAGCGGGCCGAATCCAACGTGGCGAATTAGTCCTGCTATGCGGTTTTGGCGCCGGATTGGCGTGGGGAACCGCATTGCTGCGTTGGTGAGAACATCGGATTGGTAGCGTTCCGTTGCCTACTTCGTCCAGGCAAGCGGGACCGGAGCAAAAACACGCAGACTCGAATCGCTCCCCTTCCCGTTAAATCCACGTTATTCGAGGACATCGTAACGGGATGTCGTCATCCGATGACGGGGTGCACGAAGTCGGGGGGCACGAGGACGGGGGGCACGAAACTCTTGGCGAGTTTCGCTACGGCGCGCGATAAACGCAGGGGAATATCCGCAGACGAATATCCCCGCAGGTGCCGAGCCCTTTGCCAGCTGACGTGGCGGTGGCAAAGGGGAAAGAAAAAAAAATCGATCTCGTTCCAAACGGGAACGGTTTAGCCCTTCAGGCCTTCACGCTCGATGATCACGTCGGCGCCAGGCGTGAGCAGACGAAGCTTGCGAATCACTTCCGCTTTTTCCATCGTTCCCTTCTTGGCTCGGTCGAGCAAGTTACGGGTCTTTTTACGACGTTTACGAAGTCGACGGATCTCTCGGACGCGTTCAATACCAGATGGCATTCGGGGGTACTCCAGCAATCAGTTAATGGTTAGGTTTTGTCGATTTAAGTTCGAAGTGTGGGATTTTAGCGTGCAATCCACGTCAAGGCGAGAGCGCTGCATTTTTGCCTCCCAAAAGTGGCAGACGCGTCCTGAATTGCCCCCCGAGTTGCAGGATCGACCGCAAAACCAGCAAAACACATCTGGCAGCGGCATTCTGCGGTCACGCGGACGGGATCCGCTCAGTCCGGCTTGCCGAACCATTCCTGCAACCGATCTTTGAAAAACTCGACGGTCGCCGCTTCGTTGTAATTTGCGGTGGCTTGGATGCGAGCCTGACTCCCCAGCCGACATCGCAATTCGGGGTTATCACGCAACCGGCAAATCGCCTCGACCATCGCTTGCGGATCGCGCGGCGCTACCAGAATCCCCGACTCTCCGTCCCGCACATATTCCGCCACGCCCACCGAATGGGTCACGATTTGTGCTTTGCCTAGATGCATCGTCCCAATCAACGTGACCAGCCCACAGGGGGTATCACGACTGCGAAGCGAGATGATTGAAGCGACGGCGTGCCAGAGAATTCCCCAAGCCTCGGCGTACGGCAAATTGAAATGCACCGATAAATTCGCCGGAGGATCGACATTTTGGAAATTCTTGGGGCGTGCAATCACGACAAACTTTGTATCGGGACAACGCCGCGCCGCCTCGCACAACGTTTCGTAATCACGAGCCTCGCCCCCCAACGCCGCGAAATATTCGCCTTCGATCAAACGCGGCGGCGGCGAACGCAGCGGGGCAGCGACACCCCATGGGGCGCGCAGGAACGTCTGTCGATCGAGTCTGAAATATTCTTGATAAAGGTCCAATTCGGCTTCGGTAAAAACGGTCAGTAAATCAACTTGTCTGAAACTGCGAGCCATTAGTTGATAACGCAGGCCGGTCGGTAGATCCGTGAAGTTAAACGAAAAACCAAAATGTCTGGCGGTCCGATTCGTGCGGCGGACACGCATCGCGTACTCGACCCACGAAGTGACCCAAGGCCCATGTGAAACAATCAGATCAAACGGCGTTTGTTCAGCCGCCGCCGCGAACGCTGCCGCGCCCGCGCAGCGCGCGAGTCCAGGAAATCGACGTGCCAGCTTGACCGCTCTTGGATTCGCAAATTGCTGCTTCGCCGAGAGCGAAAAATTGGACCATCGCAACGGCCGATCCCCAATGACAAAATCACGATCGATCAGGTCGCGGATCCAACACCAATCAAGGTTGGGATTCCCCGATACATTGGCGATTCGAATCGGTTTCGGCGAAGACATTTTGTCAATTCGTTTTAGAAAATTCGTGAGCGGTTCCCAAACCGAGCTGGCGTGGTGGTTACGTCGATTGCGTCGCCAACTCGCCGCGTACTTTGCTTTCCATCCAATAGACAGTGGCCAATGTGATTCCGCTGACCAGACAAACCAGTGCCGCCGCCGACACGATCGTGGTTCCAAACAGATGCAGCACGATGATTGCGGCAGTGAATGCCAACGTGTATGCCAGATCTTGCAGCGGAAAGAACAACTTGGTGCTCCAAAGCCTGTAACCATTCCATAAATGCTCGGGAACAATCCCCAGCGTGTAACCAACGATAAACCCTTCGAGTCCGAATTGGGTAAAGCCAATTAGCGTACACGGAATCGTCATAAAAAAGCGAATCATTTTCCCTGTCGCCATCGACTTGACATCGCCGATCGCCTTGAGCGTCTGCACGGCCAATCCAGAGACGACGCTTCCCCAGCCGGCAAAAACCATCCATTGACACAATCGTCCGGCGTCCGCGTATTGGGCGCCATACAACCGTCCAAAGAAGATCGGCGCGATGGCAAAAACACCAACGTTCATGATCAAACCAAATCCGAGCATCCGGCCGCGAACCGGTGCAACTTCGGCGGCAAGTTTCTCGGGTGTCTCGCGCGCCGACCGAGCCAACAGCGGAAACATGACATAGTCGCCGATGTGCGTAATCAACAGTACTGGTAACATCGCAATCGTGGTCGCCAACGTGTACAGGCCGAGCGTTTCGAGGCTGCCGATTCGCCCCAACACCATTCGGTCCACTTGCATAGCAAAGAACGTCGCTGCGGTGCTGACAAAAATCCATTTCCCAAAATGAAACAAATCACGAGCAAACTCGGGGTTCCAGCGGAAACGATGACGCATCTCACTGGGCAATAAAAAACTGCTGGTCATGCGGGTCGTCGACGCCGCCAATGCTCCGGCAACCAACGCCCAGATCGTCGGGTAAAAAAAAGCGATGATGCAGGTCACAATCGTTCCGATCAATTGGCTCAGTACGTTGTAGGCAATCATCGCGGTCGGTTTCAATCGGCGCTGAACCGTCATGATCCCGGTCGACGCAAAGCCTTCGATCGCCGCCGTGAAACCGACGATCGGAATCAGCACGAACAAGATCGGTTCACTGTAGAAGTTGGACACCAAAGGTGCCGCGATCCAGCAGGCAACCCAAATCCCCAAACCGCGGACGACCTGCACCGTCCACGCGGTACACAAAAAATCAGGATCGCTTCCCTTGCGATGTTGGACCACCGCCGGGGCGAGTCCAACATCCGACAACAGCGTCAAACCCATCACGGCGATTGACACCAACGCCATCAACCCGAACACGTCGGGCAAGACCAACCGCGAAAGTACCAAATTGCTGACCAGTTTCAGTACCAAGCTTGCCCCAAACAATCCCACCGTGCTCAGCGATGCAAACGTTGCCGGGTTTCGCAATGCGGGCCGCAAACGTTGATGGATAAAAGGGCGTAACACGATCGCATTGACAACCAAGCGTGAGTTTGATGCGGCCGCAGATAGAAAGGGGGGCACCGCAGTCATGAGCGTAATAACTCTACTGCAAACGTCCAGTCCTAGGGGGCCGCAGATCCCGCCAGATTCGACGCCGGCGAGCGAATCAGGACGCTGAGGAAGCTTCCCCACCCGCAGCAACGGACGGTTTGGTGGCGGACGCTGTCATCAGCCCCCATAACCACGTGACCTTGTAGCGCTGGATCTGAACCTGACTCGCCCCAGCTTCCTCGATCAATTGCTGAAATTCCGAGACGCCATACATGCGAAAATGGGACGGATCAGACCAGCGAAGATAAATGTCACAAAGTTTGCAGGTCAGATAGTCGTCGCACCAATCCGTGATGATGATCACGCCGCCTGGGCGCAAAACCCGCAACATTTCCTGCAACGCTTGATCAGGATGCCGAATAAAATGAAACACGTTGCAGCATACGACGGTATCAAAGCTGGAATGCTCAAACGCCAACTCCTCAGCCCAGCCTGTTCGCAGTTCAACCTGCGGGGGCAACCGATTTTTCGCAATCTGAAGCATCTCCGACGATGCATCGACTCCCGTCAACTTTGACGCAGGGAACTGATCGACCAAGCGAGACAAAATCGCACCGGTACCGCAGCCCACATCCAAAACATCGCCGAGCTCACTCGGCATCCGAGCCAAGGTCGCATCGGTCGTCATCCGGATATAGGACGACCATCGCGAATCGTATTCCGATGCAAGCTTTGCATACTCGGTCACAATATGAGTGCGATCTGGCTTTGGCGTCACGTTTGTTTTGCTTCTTTGAGTTACAGGTTGGCGGAAACCGAGTCATCGAGTGTGTCGTCCCCACGATGAAAAGCGGACTCGATCTCGGCGGCGTTTGCGATTGAGCGGAAGAAAAAAAACGCAGACGCGGACATTGCAAACCCAGCGAACAGAGTCGGCACGTTATGCTGATTCTATCCTTCGCGTTGCAACTGAAATCCCCGTCGCTTTTACGTTGTGAGTGTACCTTAATGCGCCGTGTCAAATGTCCCTGTGGAACCATCTTGTCGGTCAAAATAGATTCGGCCGAGATCGTGCAGTGCCCCAAGTGCAGCAAGAAGCTTCGCTTGGCTAAGCAGTCGCCAAGCGAAGCCGCAGGTGCCAGCGACGCAACTGAACCGCGGCCGCGAGCGACAAACACTCCACAGCCACCATCATCACCCGCCGCTGCGGTGCAACCTCAAACAACATGGCCAGGCATGTTGAATGAAACCCGCCAGCGGTTCGGAAATGCGCCGAGGACGTTCAGCGACGACGAGAAAGCTTATCTGCGTGTCAAATTTTCGTTTTTGACACGGCTACTCAGCTCCGCGGATAAGCTGTGCCAACCTCTGGCTGCTCAAGAATCGGTTTTTCGTGACGGGGTGATCGTCTGGGGCCACCTGATCCAGGCCAACAATCAATTATTCCAACCGGGCAAAAGAGACCTTCCCGGCGAAATGGTCTACGCGTTGAATCCGCCCAACATCACGCCGGAAGAACTCGGTCAAGTCGCTGCGGGACTCGGATCGCTCAAGGGCACACGCCCCGCAGCTCCAGCGCTCGCTCCGATTGCGAACTACTTGACCGACGAATACATCCGCGTTTTTGGTCTGCCGGTTCCACCAGCGATTTCCGCAAAACCGTGCATGATATCTACCGTTTATTTTGTTCGCCATCATCTTCCCAACTGGATGTTAAGCGACGGCTTGATGCCCTTAGTCGTGTCACCTCGAACGCCACATTTCGCATTCGTTTTGCCGGCGCTGTATTGGCCCGAAATGCTGCTTCAGCATTGGCAGGCCGCGCGGCCTGTGATTCGCAAGTAACGTGCCGAGGTGCGCTCGAGATTGCATTCGATGGAACCACAAAAAATGCCGCCAAGAGACTCGGCGGCATGGTGGTTGGTTGTGAATGCAGGACCGACGAAACTCTTGACGTGTTTCGCCACGACCGGGTGTGACGCTCTGGCGCAGTTACGCTTTCTTCTTGACGACGCCCTTCTTTTTCGCCGTCTTTTTAGCGGCCTTTTTCTTGGTCGTCTTCTTCTTGGCGGCTTTCTTTTTCGTAGCCCCCTTCTTCTTGCTGGCCTTCTTTTTCTTTTTCGTCGGCCCCTTGGCGGCACGTTCGGCCAACAAGTCCAAAGCAGCTTCGAAAGTCATTTCGGCCGCGTCCATTCCCTTGCGTAGCGAGGCATTGGTTTCGCCATCGGTCACGTAAGGCCCAAAGCGACCTTCGAGAATCTTGACTTCGCCTTCGGTGATCGGTGACGGTTTCTCGAACTTTTTGATCGGTTCTTTGGGGGCAGCGCGGCCGCGAGTTTTGGGTTGTTTCAGCAGCGCGATCGCTTCCTCGAGCGTGACCTCTAGCGGCGACACACCGGCGGGCAGCGAACGCGTGTCTTTTTCACACTTGATATACGGCCCGTACCGCCCATCAAACGCTTGGATCGGTGCGTCATTTTCGGGGTTATTGCCCAGCGTTCTTGGCAACGTCAATAACTTGCACGCCATTTCGAGCGTCAAGTCGGCGACCTCCATCCCCTTCAATAACGATTGATTGCGTTTCTCTTCGTCGTCGTTTTCACCGAGTTGGATGTAAGCACCAAAGCGGCCGACTTTGACGTAGATTGGCTTGCCAGTTTCGGGGTGAATTCCGATCGGTTCGTCTTCGACCTGACTTTGTTCAAGCAGTTCGAGTGCTTTTGGCAAATCGATTTCATCGGGTGCCAAACCGTCGGGAATCGAGCCACGGCGTTCGCCTTGTTCCAAAAACGGGCCGTACTTGCCGACGCGGACAAAGACCTCTTCGCGATGCTCGCCCTCGGTGGGCGTGCCCATCGAAAACATGGCCGTGACGCGAGGATCGATTTCTTCGACCTTCTCTTCAAGTCGTTTTTTCAGCCCGATCGCTTTGTGATCTTCCGTCGCAGGATTTTCAGTGTCGCCAAAATAGAAACTCTTCAAATACTCGAGCCGCTCGGCCTCTTTGCGACTGATCGTATCAAGAAAATCTTCCATTTGGGCAGTGAATTCATAATCCACCAACGCGCCGAAATGCGTTTCCAGCAGACGAATCACGCTGAACGCGGTCCAGCTTGGGACCAACGCGTTGCCCTTTTTGTAGACGTAATCGCGTTTCTGGATCGTGTCGATAATCGACGCAAACGTACTCGGACGACCAATCCCTTTCTCTTCGAGCGTACGCGTCAACGAAGCTTCGCTGAATCGAGCCGGTGGTTGCGTCGTGTGACTCTTTGGATCCAAATTCGCTGCGTCCAACCGGTCTTGCTCGGACAACGCCGGTAGCAAACGTTCTTTGTTCGCCAATTCTGCTTCCGGATCATCGCTGCCTTCGACGTAGGCACGCAAAAAACCTTCGAACAGGATGCTCGTTCCGCTGGCGGTAAAGGTCGCTCCGCCCCCTTCGATCGTTACGCCGATGCGTTGTTTCTTGGCGTCCGCCATCTGGCACGCGATGGTCCGTTTCCAAATCAGTTCAAAAATGCGGAATTGGTCCGAATCGAGCTCGCCGCGAACCGCTTCGGGCAGCCGGAACGGGGTACCCGCAGGACGGATCGCTTCGTGAGCCTCCTGCGCGTTTTTCACTTTGTTGGCGTAAACACGGACGCTGGGGTGCAAGAACGAATCGCCGTACTCACTACGCACCAAGTTACGCGACGCATCAATCGCTTCCTTGCTGAGCGTTGTGCTATCGGTACGCATGTAAGTGATGTAACCGTTTTCGTACAACCGCTGAGCCGCCTGCATGGTCCGCCGAGCGGTGAAGCCCATCTTGCGGTTGGCTTCCTGCTGCAGCGTACTGGTGGTAAACGGTGCTTTGGGACGTTCGGTGAACGGTTTGACTTCGACCTTGGTGACTTTGAATTCGGCACTGCGAAGCCGCTCGGCCAGCGCCGTTGCTTCGGCCTCGTTCATCTGCAGCAAGTCGGGATTTTTCAGCTTGCCGTTTTCGGAGTCAAAATCTTTGCCCGAGGGAATTTTTCGGCCATCAACGGTCGCCAACGTTGCGTTAAACGACTCTTTCGAGGCGGTGTCAAACGTCGCTTCGAGATCCCAGTACGTCGAATCGACAAAGGCAATCCGCTCGCGTTCGCGCTGCACGATCAAGCGAACGGCAACACTTTGCACGCGACCAGCACTCAACCCGCGGCCGACTTTTTTCCAAAGCAGCTGCGAAACGTCGTAACCGTACAAACGGTCCAAGATGCGGCGGGTTTCTTGGGCGTCGACCAATCCGCCATCGATCTCGCGCGGATTCTCGATCGCTTTTTGGATCGCATCCTTGGTGATCTCGTGAAAAACCAGCCGATGGACGGGAACTTTCGGCTTCAGAATCTCGTAAAGATGCCAACTGATCGCTTCTCCTTCGCGGTCTTCGTCCGTCGCGAGATAGAGGCTGTCGGCATCTTTAAGAGCCGCTTTTAACTTGCTGACTTGCTTTTTTTTGTCATCGGGAACGATGTAGATCGGCTCGAAATCGTTCTCGGTATTCACCCCCAGGTAGGCCCAAGGTTCTTTTTTGTACTTTTCCGGCATCTCTTTGGCGCCACCCGGAAGGTCCCGGATATGCCCAATACTTGCCTCGACCTGATAGCCTTTGCCCAAGTATTTCGAGATCGTGCGTGCTTTGGCTGGTGATTCGACGATCACCAAACTTTTGCCCGTGCTTTTAGCCATACAAAAAAACGACGTGGTTAGGGTTAGACGAAATGGACCGAAAGTCAGTACAACAACACAGTACGCAAATACACAGTACGCCATGGATGCGAATGCGATACTCGGCTTGACCCTCTAAATTGAGGGGCGATACGCTTTGCATCTCGGTTGGCACGCTTGGTCATGAGCCATTGCTTCTGACAGAGAGTTGGTCGATCGCGGCTTGTTGTCAAGATCACTCCGGATGCGATTGCGATAAATTTGTAGTCATCGACCGAGCGATTTTTTTAGAAAATTTACGGAAAACCCCATCGGACAATCCCCCAAAGCACTGAAAAACTCCGTGCTTTGCGTCCTCGCCAGAAAAAGAAGCCAGAAAGAGTCTGCTATGAACAACAGTCCGTTCGAAATCTTTCGCAAGAACCTCAAACCAATGATGGTCTTTTTGATCATGTTGGCGATGTTCTCGTTTGTCGTGCTCCCCGCACTGGACACCTATTTGCGTCAAAATACGGGAGGTGGGGGAGACGCGAAGCTTGCCAGTTTTGACGGAATCGAAATTTCTCAGAATCGCATTTCGTACATGACGCAAAATCACCAATCGACAGTGCGGTTTTTGCGTGAGCTAGCGGAAAAAACGGTTGCAGCGGGTGGATCGCCTAAAACCCCAGGCTTCCGCTACGACGATCAGAACAACCGCGTCGCGTCGATCGGAATCAGCGAGGTGCCCAGCGAACAGCTGTCGCTGAAAACGATGCAATTCGCCTCGGAAGCCAACAAAGCGGGTTTCGAGCTCGACGATGCGGCCATCGGAGCTTGGTTGAATCTGTTTGTCGACGATCGTTTTACCGACAAACAGATCGACGCGATGCTGATGGAAAGCACTCGCAACCAAATGGGCCGAGTCCATTTGTACGAACAACTCCGCAGCCACTTGTTGGCCGATTTGTTCAACCGAGCGGGCTTCGCCGTCGTTGCGGCCGGGCAAATGCCGATCATGACGCCCGCCGAAGAGTGGACCAACTTTCTGAAGCTCAACCGCGAAGCGACCGCCACCGCCTATGGCATTCCCGTCGAGAGTTTCGTCAGCAAAACCGATCCTAAACCCAGCGAATCGGCAATCAAAGCGATGTACGAAGAGGGCAAGGACACCGATCCGAACGATCAATCGCCCGCCCCCGCCTTCCATCGTCAATACACCGCCCAATTTGAATACCTGGTCGCCGATCTGCAGTCGTTCATCGACGAAGAAGCGGTCAAATTCAGTGAAGAGGAACTGCGTGCCGAGTACGAGCGTCGACTCGCTGGCGGCGATTTCCAGTTGCCCGAAGACCCTGCGGCTGAACAAGCTGCGAGCGACGAATCCGAGCTGGCCGACGGACTCGAAACCGAACTCGTCGAAACCGAAGTGATGGAAACCGAACCGGCCACTGAAACGCCTAGCGACGAAAAGAAAGCGGACGAGCCGAAGGAAGAAAAACCAGCGGCAGAGAAACAAGAAAAGGAATTGGCGGAAAAGGAAGAATCAAAACCTGCCGACGACACGAAGAAGGAAGAAGTTAAGAAGGAAGACGCAAAAGAAAAGGAAGCAGAGGTCAAGGAAGAAGCTAAACCCGAAGCGGAAACCGATGCGACCAGCGATCAACCTGAAGCCGAAGCTCCCGAAGCCGAAGTCAAAGAGTCGAGTGACGAAGCAAGCGAAGAATCTGAAAAGACATCGAGTCACGGCAAATCAATGACCGCCGACAACGGCATCCGCTTGGTCGCCTTCCAAGACACCAGCGACGAAGGTGAAACCGACGCGGCAGCGGAAGCAGTAAGCGAAGAGGCTGCGAAGGATTCGGAGAAAGAAAAATCCGACGCCCCCAAAGCCGATGACAAAGCTGCGGACGATGCCAAAGCTGCGGACAATGACAAGCCGGAAATGAAAGAAGAGGCAGCGGCAGAGAAGTCGGACGAAACGAAAGACGAAAAACCGGCTGCCGAAGAAACCAAACCCGAACCCAAGAAGCCTGAACCGAAAAAACCTGAAACCGAGTCGTTCGAAGCGGTTCGCGAACAGATTGCCGACTCGTTGGCACGACCGATCGCCGAACAGCGAATGGGCAAAGCGACTGCGGAGATGTTCTCGCAGATGCGACGCTACTTCAATCAGCATGCCATTTACAGCAGCGACAAGAAGAACGGACTCGAAGTCGAAGAGCTCAAGCCATTTGATTTGAAGAAGATGGGCGAGAAATTCGGATTCCGCTATCAAAAGATCGGCCCGTACACCGAGTTTTCGATCCAGGCCGAACCGATCGCACAAACGGTCGAAGTTGGCACCGAGCAAATGCGTCGCGGTCCTGCATTTACCACGTTCATGTACGGCGGACAAACGCAGATCGGAGTCATGCCTCGACAAGTGCTCTACTCGCCGCTTCGCACCGTCGATGACCGTGGTGGCAAGACCTACATTTCGTGGAAGATCGACGAACAAAAGGCGTACACCCCGAAACTCGAAGAGGTTCGGGATGAAGTGATCGCTGCGGTTCGGTTGAGCGAAGCTCGCAAATTGGCGATGGATGCCGCAGCCGAACTTGCTGCTAAAGCGAACAAGAGCGGAGCCGAACTGAGCGAACTCGTCCCCGAGGAAAACAAAGACGAAGTCAAATCGGGTCTCGGCCCCTTCAGCTGGCTCGATTCGTTTGGATTCCAAGGTGCGTCCATTGGTAACGTCCCCGAATTGAACTCGGTGGGCGAAGAATTCATGAAAGCTGTGTTCAATTCCGAAGTGAATGAGTACGCGGTTGCAATGAACATGCCCGAGAGCGTCGTCTACGTGGTCAAACCAACCAATTTCCAACCGAGCTTGGATGAACTGAAAGTTCTTTTCCAAAACCCACGCGATCGCATGATGGCGATGCTCGCGGGCGGTGGATCGACGAACGACGTGATTCAGGGATTCTATGAATCGGTCGACGAGCGAACCGACTTCACCTATGCTCGCGAAGCCGAAGAGAACGACGAGTACTAAGCCGAGACGAGTACTAATCCGAATCGACGGATCGTTGATTGGTTAGATAATGAATTGAACCTGAAACCCTGTTCGGTGCTCCGCACCGAACAGGGTTTCTTTTTTGTCTGAACCTAACCGGCTGTCTGCACGCTGTTCGTGAAATGGCTGTGTGGTGTATAACAACCTCTGCGACGTTTTCATTGACGATGCCGCACAATGACCGTATGAATTCAAAAGGCGGAATTCAAATCCCCTAAGCTCAGGAGTTAGGCAATGTTGTCATCACAAATCCCCACCTTGCAGTGTGGCGAGTCCGAAAAGGAAGAACTTCAACGAGCTTTGGGGTGGGACCGAGACCTCTCGAACACCCCGGCGGCAAAAGAAAACTTACGCAACTACATCACGCTGCAACTTGCGTCCGCGGGTCTGATGCCGCCCGACAGCGAGCAAGACCAATCGATGACGACTTTCTCGGCTGGGATTCTAGAGAGTCTGCGAGAAAAGAATCGATTGTTGTCGGAGTATCGTGCGCCGGTCGATTCGCGAATCGAAAACTTTCTCAATGAGTATTTCGCTGACGTCACCGACGGCGACCCGTTGCGGTTGCCTGGCCGCACCTTGACGCTCGATCGTCACGGCATGGCCCGCGAGTTGAGTCTGCCTGCGGGCGGACACGAATTCCAAAATGAGCTCGTCAGCTCGTATCGCTGCTTCAACGGCGTGTTAAACAATCCTCGCGCCGATCGGCGGACGACGGCAGGCACGTTCCATGTCGTCGAGGGTGGATTACCGATCCCGAGCGACAAACGGGTCGTCCCCAAAAGCGTGTTTGTCAAATTGTTCCGCGCCGCGATGACGCCGCCAGACGACATGATGTCGCTGCCTTACACATCCACCTCGTCGAATCCCTCGTTGACCTGGGTTTCGCTGCTGCTTCGTCCGATTGTGTGCCCCGAGGTCCCTGGATTCGGTGCCCAGAAAACGATGGAGACCCGTTTCTTTGCTCCGGGTTCACTGATCAGTAACCTCGATTTTGTGGAAACGATTTTTGGAAACGCTGGCGACCCGCTCAGCAGCCGAAATGACGCGGGACTCGACGTATTGCACTGGAGCGGCCATACCGGATGTGTGATCCTGGCAACGCATTTGACCAGCATGACCAAGAAAGAACTTGGTTTGCCGCATTACGACGATGCGAACGAACGCCAACGTCGCGATTCGATGTGCTGGAAAGACCCCGAAGAAAAATACAACGACGGGGGCGCGTTCAAACTTACGTGCCGTGACGAGTCGGGCGTGATTGTCACGCTGATCGCCGATAACTATTACGGCTACTGTAAAAAGGAAGTCAAAACGCAACTTAGCTACGCCACTAACTTGATGGGTGGATGCGAAGAAGAGCATTCGGGTGGCGCGTTGGCGTTTGCCTCGTATTCGCTCGGCGACGAATTCCAAGTCAACAGTCGCCGCTATAACGGCCGCCGGTTCTCGGATGTGGCGAGTGAATACCCGTCGTTCATCGACGTCAAACCCGAGGGATATGGCATCGACCGATACGATCCCAGCGTCGTCTACATTCCCGAAAATGCCAAAGTCACGCTGATCGAACGCTGTGTCACATGGACCAACGACGGCAAGGTCGAGCGGATTCCGCTCTCACCGGCCAATGTCTATATCGCACCAAGTGGCTACAAAATCCGACTCGAAAAACACCCCAACGCGCCCTCGTGGCGTTTGGTCGGATCGGTCGGCGAAGGTATTTTCTGTCACAAACCGTGCACGGTTAGCGGCGGCGGAAAGAGCGAAATCAGCAAGAGTCTTCGCGACTATATGTTGTACGGCCCGATCTTCGTCACCGACCGTGAAAAAGACTTTGCGAAACTCGACGAGATTTTTTCGCGGACCTATCACGACCGCTGGTCCAAAGAATACACCGGGCGGACGGACTATACCGAAAAACCAAGTCGCCCTGTGCTCGATCCAAATCGTAGTCTCGGCAGTGTGATTCAGTTGCTAACGCCTTCACCAGATTACAACGACGATTACAACAAGTGGCTGCGTGAGATTCCTGAACACGTCTACTCGATGGCGTTGATCATCAAACGTTTCATTCGCTCGGGAATGGAAGAGAATTGGCACGAGCATTTTGGTGTGGATATCGTCAACGGCTCCGCAGGCCATGAACTGAAGATCGGCGACCGTTCATTAGTCGGCACCTATTTGCGAGTCGGCTGGGACAACAACCGTTGGCGTACCTTCAAATTGCGACAAGACTTCATCGCAGCCGACAAGGTGCAGCGTGAAGACGATATCAGCGCCAGTGTGGTCGTGCCGGCTGACGTATTGGGTGACGTTGGCAAAGCGGTAACTCCAGCGGGCAGTTACAAGTTCGTCGAGAATTGTGAATACCGATTGTTCCAGCGTCCCGATGACGCGGTGCATCGTGGTTTGGATAAACAAACCGAGCTTGATTTGTCACGTCCTGGCAGTTTCATCAGTAATTTCGAACCGTTAACGACCGCACAAGCACGCGAAATCGTCGAAGACGCAATCGAATTTGACAAATTCACCGGTCCCATGGCTTCCATGCTGGCGAAAGCCGCCAAAGCCAAGGAGGGTTACGTCGTCAGCACGGCGAACCCACGAATCGTCAACGGAGCACCGACCAAGAACCCGCGTTACCTGCAAGACCGTCCTGACATGGTCAATTCGCGTGACACCTACGTCGCGATGCGGGGCATGCAATTGCATCGCGGGCTGGCCGAAGATGCTCCGATCCATGCTCCTGTTGGGGCCGTGCTTTCGGGACGTCGCAACAATCCGCCAGACTTGAAGGCTGGATTCCGGTCGCTCGCCGTCTACTCGCCGCTGCACTACCAAGAGTTGCCTGAGTTGTTGATGGACTACGTTTGTTCGTTGACCGGCAAAAGCCCCAGCACCACGGGGGCGGGTAGCGAAGGGGCTTTGACCAAAGGGCCGTTTAACGCGCTGATGCCTTCGGTCGATTTAAACTCGACGGTTGTGTCACTGATTTTGACCGGACTGGGCGGGTTCAGCACGGCGGCAGGGCACGTCGGACCTCGTTTCGAAGTCGGCCACGACATTTCGCTGTTGATTCCCGAAGTGTGGTGTCGACTCGGTCCCGAAGAACGTGATCCAGCCGAGATGATTCGCAACAAGATGCTCGAGAAGGTCGAAGATTTCGACCATGGCGATTTGCGTGTTCCTGCCAGCCGGTTGGGCTACCGCATCACGACGCGGTTCGTTCGCACCTATTTGGCTCGCGTGTTTGACAACCCGTCAAAGGTCTTTACCCCCGAGATCCTGCAACCGGAACTGCAAGACCTCGAATCGTATGTCGACGGTATCATGCACATCACCGAGGCTCAGAAACGTGTCGCGTTGGCCTACATGGAAGACGGCGGCTACGAGTTGGCATGTCCTCCGCTGCAAGCGATTTTGAATATCATGGCCTACGGCGAGCACGAGGGAAAAACCGCGGCCGATCCAGAAATCCGTGAATTGTTTACACGAGAATCGTTGCTGAAAAGCGACTGGTACGCCGCTCGTTTGAAGAAGAAACAGATTCGTGACATCGATCATTGGAAGGCTTTCGAAGAGCGACTCGAAGCGATGATTGAGCATTCCAAACAGAACAATTCGATGATTGATTTGGAATTGTCCGATCGACTCGGCTACGCGTCTGAAATGCGTGCCCATGCGGAATCGAGTAGCTATCTGGACGAATTGGTAGGCACGACTGGCGCCGATCCGATGCAGCCCAGTTTGACCGATCCCTCAATGATCAACCGCTTGGCGACCAGTCGCTAAGCCTTGCAAGCGAACACAGTGATGCATCTCGTAGCGAAACTCGCCAAGAGTTTCGTGCGAGGGCATCCGTCACGCATGAGGAACTTGACTGAAGTTTCGTCCTCCGATCGCTTCGTCCTCCCGCCCCGCACAATCTTTCAGACGGACGAAAGTCTTGACGACTTCCGCTACGCCAACCGGCACGGAATCGCGATGGGGGACGATCCGCTCGTTAGCACAATTTTTCGTGGCTTAACGCACCACCCCGCTTTTTTTTCCAGGTAAAATGGAGGCCTCTGTCCCACCTTTTTTGCTTCCTACCTGGAAAAGATTCAGTATGCCAAAACTATCTCGACGTCAGTTCAGTTCGGCCGCAGCAGCCACGATCGCTGCCGCATCGCTCCCCCGTACTCAGCGGTTTGCCCATGCCGCGGGCCCCAACGACAAACTTGGTGTTTGTATCGTCGGAGTAAACAGTCGCGGCAACGAGCATATCCGCGGCTTCAATCACGACCCACGTACCGAAATTCGCGCGATCGTCGACATTGACGAAAGTGTTGGAAAGCAACGTGTTGCAAGGGTCAGCGAGATGCAGGGCAGCAAGCCCGAGTTCTTTACCGACGTGCGTGATGCACTGGAAATGAATGGCCTAGATATTCTGACCTGTGCCACCCCCAATCACTGGCACGCCTTGATGGGCGTGTGGGCGATGCAAGCAGGCAAAGATGTCTATATCGAGAAACCGATCAGCCACAATATCCACGAAGGCCGCGCGTTGGTGGCCGCCGCCAAGAAATACGGCCGGATGTTCCAAACCGGAACTCAATCGCGCAGCAGCAGTGCCTGCCAAGACGCCGTGCAGTTCATTGCCGACGGTGGCATCGGAGAAGTCAACTTCGCTCGTGGATTGTGCTACAAACGGCGTAAATCGATTGGTGCTTTGGGCGATTACCCAATCCCTGAAAAAGTGAACTTTGATTTGTGGAGCGGACCGGCTAGCTACACCGATCCGAAGGTCACGCGAAAACAATTCCACTACGATTG
This sequence comes from Novipirellula rosea, assembly GCF_039541335.1. Taxonomy (NCBI): domain Bacteria; kingdom Pseudomonadati; phylum Planctomycetota; class Planctomycetia; order Pirellulales; family Pirellulaceae; genus Novipirellula; species Novipirellula rosea. The sequence continues at coordinate 60,163 of NZ_BAABGA010000016.1, forward strand.
GCATTGGCAACGTCACTACGGCAACGGCGACTTGGGGAATCAAGGCCCGCACCAAACCGACATCGCACGTTGGGGATTGGGTGTCGATCGCCACCCCAATTCGGTGCTCACCTATGGCGGGCGATTGGGGTATCAAGCCGAACGCAACGACCCTAATTATGTCGACGCCGGCGACACCGGAAACACCGAGATTTCGATCTACGATTACGGCGACAAATGCCTCGTCTTTGAAACTCGCGGACTCGATTGCTCGACCACCTCGGGCGATGAAATCGAAAGTTTCTTTGGCAAAGGAAAAGGCAACAAGATCGGCGTGATTTTCTACGGCAGCGAAGGCTATGTCGCGCAAACGTCCTACGATCACTGCGCCGCGTTCGACAAGAACAAAAAGCTGATCAAAGAATTCAAGACGCGTAACGTGGGCGACGCTCACTTTGCCAACTTCATTGACGCCTGCCAATCACGTGACGCGTCCAAGTTGAACGCCGATGCAAAGACCGGACACCTGTCAGCCGCCGTCAGCCATCTTGGCAATATTTCGTACTACGTTGGCGAACAAAATCATGCCTCCGCCGACGAGATCAGCAAGGCGCTCGCTAAGATCAAGAGCTTGGACAACAACCAAGTAACGCTTCAGCGAACCGTCGAGCATCTAACGGCCAACGGTGTCGATCTAGAGAAAACTCCGATGTCGCTGGGAGCTCATTTGAAGTTTGATCCCGAAGCCGAGCGTTTCATCGGCAATGACGAAGCCAATGCAATGTTGACTCGCGAGTACCGCAGCGGATTTGAAGTCCCTTCAGTGGAAAACGTCTAAGCGGCCCGGGACTGCACAACCGCTAGTCTTTTGATGAAGATTCGGCTGCTTGATATTATTGCGACCTCTCCATCCACTTTGAAAACGGCTGATTTAGTACGACATCACCATTCCGATGCCGCTTGGGCACTGCGAAGCATCCCGTAACGAAACTCGTCAAGAGTTTCGGGGGCATACGTTATGGAACGAAAGTCTTGACGGCTTCCGCTACGCTAAATTAGCAGTCTTCTTGATCGGTGGAGAGGTAACGGGTGAACACGCAAAAGGAAAATCAGCCCGGCGCCTCCGCTATCGACGACAACCTCTAGCTGCCGCTTTGAAAATAGACTTCTTCATACGGCTGGACGACCACAAATCCGTTGCCTTGGAAACGCAGCTGCAACGATTCGCCCGACCCGCGACCGAGAAACGTTTTCCACTGGACATCGGTCTTCAATTCAGGCTCGATGTTGCCTGACCACAACACGGTCGCGTTGGGATCGGTGATCACAGGATGCGAGGGGGTCACCGGCAACGTCAACGGATCGTAATGAGTCGTGACCGCCACCATCCCGGTGCCTTCGAGCCGAATATTGAACAAGCCGCCCGCCAACATCGCGGTCATCTTTTTCATCATCCGGATGTTGTACTTCAGCGACATTTCGAACGCTAACAAATCGTTTCCATTGACCGACACCGCTTCATTGTCCAGCTGCAGGATGGTGATCTTCTTACCCGCATCGGCACAAAATACCGAACCTTGTCCCGAGACCTTCGTCAGCGACGTCCCCTCGCCCGACATCGCCTTTTTCAGCAGATTGCCGACACCGCGAGACAAAACGCCTTCGCGTTCGAATTTCACTTGTCCCGTATAGGCAACCATCGCCCCCATCTTGATCCACACTTCGCCATTCAGATTGATGTCGAGCATCCGCTCGGACTCAAGCTCAAAAAGCCCTTGGTTCAAGTCGCGATCTTTTGTCTTTTCTAAAAAAGCTTGAAGCGAATAACGATTGTCAGACACAGTGCATTCTCTTGGGCAACAAGTGGAGTGAAGCGAAACGATCCGTCACGAAAAACTATAACGAATCGTTCCGCGACAATGTTGCTAACAAAGCTTCGTCGCCAACTCGATTGCCCCTGTAAAGCGACACCGACGCAGCCGAATCGACTACAGCGATTGGTGAATCGCGGGAACGGTTGCGAATCAACGGTGCAATCAGTGAACCATGCCGCGAGCGTCAATTGTTAAACGCCGAGGCGGCTGTTCCCCGTCGACGAGAATCAATTCATTTTGCAGATTGACGCAGGGGCAAATGTGGTTTGGCAGGATACGAACACGGTCCCCAATCCGTGGACTCCAATCGCTCTGGCCCAATTCGATTTCACCATGTTCTTCGCTTAGCCGGGCGACCTTGGCACCAGGATGATCGATCAGGAATCCAAATCCGGATTGAGGATCGGCACCACACAGATCGCTCGACAACATTTTGCTGCCTGCATCGACGACCGCCTTGCCTTTGACTGCGGTGCTGATCACGGTGGCATGGACGATCGCGGCACAATCATCGAGCGACGCACACTGCCAACGCACACTATTCAGATCGTTAAAGATATAGGTGCCGGGCCGAATCTCGCTGATTTCGGGGATCAAATGCGTGTGTTTTGCTGTCGGGGTCGAACCACCCGAGACAATTCCAGGCTTGAGCCCTGCATTTTGCAGCGCGTCAAGAATGGAAACCAAGTTCGCACGAACGTTCGCCATCCCTTCCTCAACACCTGCATGATTGGGGACCACGTGACCAGGAAAGAACATCACCCCGTCAAACCGCACGTTCGGCAGCGATTCGATCTGGCGTGCCAAACTGACCACCGACTCAGCCGCCGAGACTCCGGTGCGATGATGACCAATATCGAGATCCACGAGCAGCCCGATGCTGCTGTCGGATTGGTCGTGCAGATAGCTTGAAACTCGCTCCGCTGCCTCAAGGCTGTCGATCCCCATTCGCACTCGGTGGTTCTGGCACAGTGAATCAAGTAACTGCATCCGCGAGTGAGTAAAGCACGGATACGCGAGCAATATATCTTCGGCATCAATTGCTGCGGCGATCGCCTCGGATGGCTTGGCGGACGTCAATCCGATCGCTCCGCATTCAAGCTGCATCTGCGAGAACAAACGGCATTTGTGCGTCTTGATGTGCGGCCGCAAATTCAGGTTGTGATCGGCGGTATAGTCCGCCATTGACTGCAAGTTTTTTCGCACCGTCGGTAAATCCACACTCAGCAGCGGAGTTGGGAGGGCTTCGATCGATGAATTGGCCATGGTGAGACGCCTGCGGGAAGGAAGGAGGGAGGGTGGGACGGAGTGGAGTGCAGTCTACTTTGGTAGCGGGGCGGCGCGGGGTTCGCCCGGATGCAGCGGGGAAAACATTCGAATTTGACCGGGCTGGGCCTTACGCCGCTCCGCCAAAAAGACCACAAGTTCAGTGGCGAAGTGGTGGGTGGCTTTTATGCCAGGACGGCTTCGCCCCACAGGCTGGGGTCTTCCAGCACAGGGTACTCGGGGCCGAGTGTAAGTGTTTGCCAGCCAAGTTCGCGGTCGACCACCGCGTAATACAAGCTGACTCGCGGTTGGCTCGCTGGATCAAATCCCGTCAATCCGCTGGCGGGCACAAAGCCGGACATCTGATAGCCATCGTGGCGGGGATAGGCGGCGATCTTTAACTCGGACGGCGAGACCGGTTTGGGATTAGCGCGAGCACGGTTGATCGGAATCCAGGCAGCGACAGGGTGTTCACGCTTGGGGCCGCCACCGGCCGGCATCCACAGAAATCGATGGCAATACTGGGTCGCCCGGTGGATCCCCGGGCTACACCGCGTATCGATCCAAAAATGAAATCCGTCGCTGTCGTCCAGTCGCGAGTCACGACACCAAGGCAATTGCCGTTTTCCGGTGACATTGACGGTCAAGCCAATCCCACTCGCGTTCCACGCCATCCGCACATCGGCAAACACCGGCCGCTCGCCTAACGCGCCAAACGATGGCAACCGGCACGTTTCAGGAAGCGTCAGCCCCTTACTGGACCACTTCATCTCGTCCTGCAGCAATCGAATCTCGAATCGAAACAGAAACGAGGGGTCGATCAAAGGCTCCGGTTTCGTCGGGGGGGGCAAATCACTCAAAACGGTATCACTTTGATGGAGAAGATTTCCACGAGTACGCAACGCCTATCAGCCTAATCTTTATCGCAATCATCATCTATCCGGGGCGAAATCGAACATGAAACCAACGACTTCTAAAACAAAAAAAACACCCTGGCCGGTTTCCCCGCCAGGGTGAGTCGTTCCGACCGGACGAGCAAGCGTCACGGTCAGCTGTCTTGGATAGACATCATTCGATTGGGCTGCGTCAAAACTACCAGTTGAAGTTCATTCCGACGTAGGCACCGTGCAGCAGCAGCGAGTCGTTGGCGTAAACGCCACCGGTGGTCGCGACCGAGCTGTAATCTTGGTCGAGCGAATCGGTCGAGGTTGCCACGCCAGCGGCACCAAGCATGCGATAGCCACCGCGAACGGTCCAAGCATTGTTCAAGCGGTAACCGAGTCCGAGGTCGATTTCACCAAGACCTGCCAAGACTGTATCACTCGAGGTGGTGTTGACGAAATCCGATGGCATCGTTGTTTCATAAGCGTAACCCGAAGCGGTTCCGATACGCTGCGACATTTCCGCTCGGTTGCCGTAGATACCGAATTTACCACCGATGCCAAGGTTGCATCGATCGTTTAGACAATAGGTCAACATCGAACCGTATTGGTAACCGAACAAGTTATTTTCAACATCGACGTTGTAGTACAAGTCCGTTGCTTGGTAGCCGCCCGATCCATCGATGTTCGCAGCAAACTCGAACTCATCTTTGAATTGGAACCAGCGGAAACCGTGACTGGTCTGAACCCGAACACGACCGCTGCAAGCACGGACCAAGGGCCCGGTAGCTCCACCGTAACCGTTGCATGGGTTAGTAAGACCAAGTCCCAAGTTGGCTCCGATGCCACCACAAGCACCCTGGCTGCACATCGCTGCGGCGCGTTGTGCTCCCATCAAACCAAAGCTCGTCAAATTGACTTCGATGCCTTGCATCTGCACGTCACGTCGCACTCGATAAGCCGCAGCGTTAGCATACAAGTCGTAAACCGTATCGACGCCTGCACCATTGGGGTTGATCGAGATGTTGTTCCAAGAGGCCATTGGAGCGTAATAGGAACCCGCGGTCACGATCGTTTCCGATTGACTCGGATCGAAGTTCATGTACGTGGCACTCAGTCCATACCGGCCGCAATCCAAATATCGACCAAACGTCAAGTCATAACCCAATGTCGATTCAGGATCGACAGCACCGGTGGTGGTATGCGTTGCATAACCTGTGTCGAAAGCGATCAGACGACGAGAATGATTGGTTTCCATTTGCCAGAACAGCAGATTGAAACCACCGTACCAAGGTGCCAGATTAGGTCGAGTACCTGGGGTGGCACATGCGCCGGTATCACAGTTTTGCCCTGCGAATCCCTGCCCTGCAAATCCTTGGGTCGTGAAACCGTTGTTGAAAAACGACTGAGGTCCTGTGTAGGGTGACGATCCATCTACCAGCGGCGTCTCCGCAGCCGGTTGGGGAGCGGTCCACTGAGTCGGCGGCTGCTGTACGCCTGCATGCGAGTACCCTTGAGGCGCCCCGGGTGGGCAGCCGAATCCGGGTTGAGCGCCGGTCGTCGAGTATGGTACCGAACCGTTTGGCTGCGCTGGGTAGGATTGCGGCGGTTGGTAGCCCGGTGAATTTAGTTGCGGCTGCGGTTGCGGTTGCACCGGCGGTGGCGTTGGCTTCTTAGCCGCCGCGGTGGTGGGGACACCCTTGGGTGCAGGCAGAATCTCGGCATTATTTTGCTGAGGTGCGTTCACGGGTCCGCCCGTGGAAACGGTATGCAGGTAACCTTGCGGCTGCATGCTTTGTTGTGGCATCACTGCCTGTCGCGGCGTGACCATCGCTTGAGACGGGGCAGCTTGTGAAGGGGCAGCTTGCTGCGGCATCGCAGCTTGTTGTGGCACGGCCGGTTGTTGAGGTGGAACGATATTGAAATTGTTCCACTTCGAAGGCGAACTGTATTGCCCCACCGTGGTAGCATTTTGTGCCGTCGCGACGCTACAAACGCTGATGCCCAGGGCAATCGCAACGCACCGCATAAAATTGGTTCTCATCTATAAACTCCTTTTTATATCTTTCACCGAATCAACTTGCTGGTACAACGAAAAACGTTGACCTCAATTTGTCAGACTATTTCGCTAACCAGCATCGCCTTCGTGATCCGTTGTGCGAACCGAAGATCGGCGTGTGGTCCGTTACCCCAAAACAATGAATTCAAAAGTCCTCGCTCGAACGCCACGCGTTGCGAAACCAGGCTGTTGACCAAGAAACATCAATTCAGCTGCAACGATCCGTGTCGAGCTGTATTGCCGTGAATCTTCGAATCGACGACTTTTCCGTGTTGAAAGTGATCGTCATTTGGGTGGGTCGCTCTATGCATCTAAAACGGATTACGACCACCAATACCGGTCGTGACGACATCAGGACACGCAAATTGGTTGCCACCCCCCTGACGCATCCATCCCCCTCACGCAGACAAGCCTGCCCAGTCGGCAAAGTTTGCCAGCGACTTTGCTAACGCCCGCTTTTAAAGATACAGATGCAGAGATAACCGATGCTCAGTGGCAAAGCAGACGGGATCGAGCGAAAGCTGGGCGGCATTTTCTCTAAAGGGATTGTGCATTTTGGGCGTAGCGGAAGTCGTCAAGACTTTCGTTCGATTGCCGAATGCCCCCGCGAAACATGCTAAAAAAAACGCTTCTCGAAAGCTCGAGAAGCGTTGGATGGGTGGGCAAAGTGCGATCAGTGGTTTCGTTATTCGGAGCGAACATCCGCTGTCAGCAATGCTTTTGCTTGCACCGATTTGGCACCCGAAGTCGAAATCACGACCGGCTTTCGATCGTTTCCAACCGCCTCGGTCGGGGTGAACGTGACGTCCAACAAGAACGTCGTGCTCTCGGCGGTTGGCCGATCAAATTTGACGTCCCACCCCTCGCACTCGATCGAATCAATCAACACCGGTTCTTGGCTGCGAATCACCAATCGTTTTGAAATCGCCTGGCCGGGTTTTACACTGCCCAGTGCGATCGATTGCGGTGAAATACTGAGCAAACTCTCGACTTGACCACTGACACGCAGCGGAACACGCGGCATCGAGCGATCGTTGGTAACGACCGTCAATTCGTCTTGAAAGAAACCTTGCGGAGCGTCTTCTTGGATGACCACCGTGATTTCATAGTCCGCTCGGCCGCTGCCGCGGCTGATCTGCTTGAACGTCGGCAACAACCATGGTTTGTTGCTGACCACGTCGGTCACCTGCCAATCGCTACGCCCTGCATACAGAATTTTTGTTGTTTTGGCAGACGATTCGCCCTGCGTTGTCCGCCCAAAACTGATTTCACCGGGGTGAAACACCATATCACTGCGGATGTATCCATCCACAACCAAACGGGTTTCAGCATAAAACGGTTGATCGACCACGACCGTCAAAGTTGCCCCTTTCTTGCCGCGGAACGTTCCGGTATTGAAACGCGCCAAAATCGCTCCGGTTTCCCCTGGTTGTACGTATTGGTTTTCAATGATCGGCGTGGTACATCCGCAACTCGCTCGCACCGATTGAATGTGCAGCGGTTGAGAATAAGGGTTGTGTACCGGGAAGCGAAATTCGGTCTTCGCCGCGACGGCGACCGCACCGAAGTCATGAGCTTTGACGGGAAAGACTTTTTCCGACCAATCTTGCGATTGCGCGGTGCGACATGGGAACGCGGATACCGCAAAAACACAGCTGCTGATCGCCGCCAAAACGATCGTCCTGTGAGAAATTCGTTGAAGGTGTAGGAACATTTACTTCTACCTGTGAAAGCAACCGCGGGAAGGGTAAGAATCGCACGCGACACACTTCTCAGAGGGGGTAGCAGCAAGATTCTTTGTTGTTGGACGATAGGGCCAATCTTTGTCAGATTAACGGTGTTTTTCATTCAGACAAGGGAAACTCTCCATATTCCACACGCATTTGATGGGAATAAGACGTAACAGTTATGCACGCGGCGGCAACCTAGGCTGAATGGATAACATCGGCACTTTAAGTCAATTTGAGGCGACTCTTACAGCGGACCTCCGTCGCAGCCGTATCGTCAAAAATGCCTCTCAAATTACCTCGCGTCACTGACGCTGAATGCTTGTCCTGGATGATCTACCCAAACGTAGCTTAAAAAGGCGACGCGGCGTTAAAAAAGAGGATGCACATCTCTAAAAGGGGACGGACATACCCCGGCGCTAATTTTTAGCACGAAATGCTTTTCGATGTTTGATTTTTTGTCAAAACGCCAGCCCCCCTCGAGGACGATTTTGAGTGGGGTAAGACTTTCGAGTCATACAACCGGGTTGCGAGTGACTCGTAGCCCCGCACCATCGAATCGAGCGAACCGGTTGCGACGACGCGATCGCGTCCATTTTCGCCCATTTGACGAGCGGCCGCAGGATCGTTCAGCAGGCGTGACACCGCGGCGGCCATCGCTGACACATCTTCGGAAGGCACCAAATGCCCCGTGACTCCCTCGATCACCGATTCGGAAATGGACCCCACGTCGGTGGCGACGACGGGAACCCCGCACGCCAGCGATTCCAGAATCGACACCGGTGACGCTTCGTTTAGCGAGGTCAAGGCAAAAACGTCCATCCCAGCCACCAATTCGGGCGTATCGTGGCGGGTTCCCAGCAAGTGAACTTGCGAACCAAGGTTCAATTTGTCCCGCAGCATTTCAATCGCCGCCCGTTCGGGGCCATCCCCGACGAGTACCCAATGCGTATCGCCGAGCCGTGAATCGCGATTTTGGTCGCGGATCATCGCGGCGGTTTTCAAGAACATGGCGTGATTTTTTTCACTGCGAAGCGCCGCCACCAAGCCGACGACGGGTGCATCGCTTGGGATGCCGAGTTGATTGCGGAGCGATTGCCGTGCGGTGGCCGACCCTCGGAATCGATCGCAATCCACTCCGTTGCGGATCACGTTCACTTTGGACGCGGGAAACCTTTCAAACGACGTCAAAAATTCGCCATGCGAATCGGCAACCGCGATAAAGGCATCCGTGATGCAGGTCAGTCTGCGATTGAGACGACCGACACCATCGGGCCATCCGGTCGAATGAAGTGCCGACGCGATCACGGGCACGCCCGCTATTTTTGCGGCGACGCGCCCCCAGAACATCTTGTCGCCTGCTCCTACGGTGACGACAACGTCGATCCAGCGGCGGTACATCAAATGGACCAATCGCGGCAGAACACGCAGGTCGTATTTGCTTGACAACAGATGGGTGTGCACCTTGAATTCGCTGGCGATTTGTTCGCCAAGCGGTCCGGCCTCTTTCAAACAGACGACTTCGGGAATCATGACTTGTGGATCCATCCGTCGCATCAAATTGACCAACAATGTCTCGGCTCCTCCCACCGGCATGCTGGTGATCACAAACAGACAGCGAAGCGGTCCCTCTTTGTGACGGGGTGGCACGGGTCGATAAATCTGTTGAATCCGATTGAGCATAGTTTCGCGGGGGTGCGGTGGTTCGCGGGAAGTGCGGTTGGATTGTTGGAAGCACGACGTGAGACAGGCAGCGAATTGCGATTCGCAATCACTCACTTTTCACAGCCACGGAATCTCTTTTGAAATTCACTGGCAGAAAACGAAGACGTCGACCGCGACACTTAGCTCGCGGCGTGCATGCCGGGCATGGGCATAGTGATTTGTGGCATGCCTGATCCGAGTGGAGTCGAACATGATTCGATCGAGGCGGATTTGCGATCCGACGGTTTGCGAGTCGGCAACTTGTAGTCGACTTTGGGTTCGAGACGTAATTTCCGCGGATCGAAACTGAGCCAATTCTTCATTCGCGAGAAACAGGGATCGCCATGAAAACGGCGAATGTGGAACGAGTCACGACCGACGGTGTTGTAGGCGCCAAAGGCGCTACAGAACCCCCGCATGCCGCATCGATAAACCGCGTTGATCATCATCGACGTCAACTGGGATGGCATCCCATAAGGCACGGCAAAATAGCGAACCGGACGACCGATCCACTGTTCGAGCTCGTCTTTTGCGGTCGTGATTTCGTGATGCACGACACGAGGATCACTGACCTTCGAAAAATCAACGTGGTTGCGGGTGTGCAATCCAATTTCGATTCCCGAGTCCGAGATATCGCGAAGCTGTTGCAGCGTGTTCGGCGGCAATGGCACCCCAGCCTGGACATCGTGCGGAAACGGACGTTGCTGTTGAACGTGACCAATGGCCACAAAATAGACACACGGAATATTGCGTTCGGCTAATAGCGGCAGGGCGAAATCACAGTTTTCTGCGTAACCATCGTCAAACGTGAACGTCAACGTGGGGCGTGAACAGTAGTAGTCATCCACGCGATTTTGCAGTTCGTCCAGGCCGATCAAATCGAACGATCCTTGGCAGTAATCAACGTGCCGCAAAAATTCTCGTCGCGAGATGGTCCAATCGTTGGGGTGCGTGTCGGCGACACGATGATAGAACGAGACCGACAGCGGAGAGATGCCTTCACGGGAAAGCAAGCGATTGCGGATTGCTCGCACCGGCTTGGCCAATTCGGTTCGCGCCAACAACGCTGCGGATTTAAAAACGTTCATCTGGATGGGTTCCCTGTGGTCGGCCGAGAAACAACGGTCCCTCTACAGAGGTTTACCTCATGGATCGCGCGGTGATCGGACAAACCGCTCGGTAGGTCCGCGGGAAGTTGACGCATCGAAACGATTATAACCACGATGACAATGATACCGAATACATCGCTGGATCCCCCACCGCGATAACGTTTGCTGTATCCTAGGAAACAGAATTCTAGGGGACAGGCGGAATTCATGGTCTGCTGCGGCAATGCGTCGTTGCGATCCCCGGCCGACAAGCCCGGCCGACAAGCTTCGCTGTGAGCGTTGGACCGCATCGGCCGCCTAAGCCCACCTTTCATCGATTTGACTTTCCCACCTTTCTCAATCACCGAGGCCAGAAACTCGCATGACCCAACCGATCACCCCCACCCCCAATGCGTCCGCTGAAACCCCGCCCCCCTCGCGACGCAAATTTATCCAGCACGGCAGCGTGATCTCAGCCGGCGTGGCGACGACCTTTGCATCCCCACGCGTGCTTCGCGGCAGCGAGCCTGCGGAAAGCAAACCCGAGCCGATTCGTTTGGGACTTGTCGGTGCGGGTGGACGTGGCAGCGGAGCCATCAACGACTCGTTGTCGATCAACGACAACGTCAAATTGGTTGCCGTTGCCGATTTGGTCCCACAGAAGTGCGAAAACATCTGCAAGTCACTTGCGTCACGTTATGCCGACAAGTTTGACGTAAAACCGAGCGAGATGCACCACGGCTTGGACGCCTACAAACGAGTCCTCGACAACAAAGATGTCGATGTCGTGTTGTTCGCGACCCCGCCAGGCTTCCGTGCTCCGTATGTGCTTGACGCGGTCGATGCGGGTAAACATGTCTTTGCTGAAAAGCCGACGTGCGTGGATCCAGCAGGTTACCGTCAATGTCTGGAGGCCGATAAAAAGGCGCGAGCCAATCAGACCGCCATCGTGACGGGAACCCAGTACCGCCGGCAAACCAATTACGTCGAAGCGATCAAGCGGATCCACGAAGGCGAGATTGGTGACATCATCAGCGGTACCGCACGCTATTGTTCCAACGGCATTTGGTATCGCCAACGCAAAAAAGGGATGAGCGACGCTGAGTACCAACTCTACAACTGGATGCATTTCGTTTGGCTCTCGGGCGATCAAATCGCCGAGCAAGCGGTCCACAACATCGACACGATCAATTGGATCATGGGCGGGCCGCCGGAATCCGCGTATGGCGGTGGCGGACGCTTTACGCGGCCAGACGATAGCGAAATGTGGGACAACGTCGCGGTCGACTACGTTTACCCAGGCAACCGCGTCGTGTCGTTCATGTGTCGGCAAATCCCAGACACCAAATCGGACAACAGCAACGTGATCTACGGCACCAAGGGAACTTGCACCATCCTCGGTGGCAACAGCGGGGCTTCGATCCAAACCCGCGATGGCAAGACAACTTGGGAAATGTCCGGCGACATCGGTGCCGCGTACAAGCAGGAACACAAAGATCTGATCGATTCGATTCGCCAGGGCAAACCGATCGTCGAGTTTGCCGAGACTGCCGCCAGCTCGTTGACTGCCGTGCTCGGCCGCATGGCGGCTTATACCGGGCAAGCGGTAACGTGGGACTTTGTCGCCAACGAATCGAAACTCGATCTCGTTCCTCGTGATCTGGATATCAAGGGTCCTGGTGCTGCTCGTGGATTTGCGGTTCCGGGAAAACAAGAGTTAGTTTAATTTTTTGAGATTGTATTCGTAGCCTAGGTAATCCGCGTCGTGCGTTCGGCGGATTCCTAGGCTACGATTGAGCTCCCATCTGGACGGGCACAGATTCGATCTCCTTCTCTTAACCCCATCAAACGAAGTCATGGCGACCTCTCCCTCCGACCCCATGACCACCAAACCTGCGAAACGCGCACAGCTGAAAACGCTACGCCGCCGTCAAACCCAGCGGCCCGATTCGCCGCCGTGGCGGCAAACGATGTACGACATCATTTTTGAAGCCGACACGCCAGCCGGACGATGGTTCGACATCGGGTTATTAGTTGCGATTCTCGCCAGCATTCTTTTTGTCGCACTCGAAACGGTTCCCGATTTTCGTGAACCGGGTTATGCACGTTTGCTGGATGCATTCACCACAGCGGAATGGTTTCTGACCATTCTGTTTACGATCGAATACATCCTGCGACTCCTTTGTTCAAGACATCCGCTTCGCTATGCCTTTAGTTTCTGGGGCATCATCGACCTCTTGAGTGTGGTGCCCAGCTACTTGACTTTCTTTGTCGGCAGCTCGTCACGATCGCTGCTCACGCTCCGCAGCATCCGGCTGCTTCGCGTCTTTCGCGTTCTGAAACTGTGGCGGATGATGAACGAAGCTGACGAGCTCTCGTATGCAATCTGGAGTGCTCGCAACAAGATCATTGTCTTTCTCGCCGTCGTGTTGGTCGCGGTCACGATCAGCGGTGCACTGATGTATCATGTGGAAACACTGCTGTTCAACGTGGACGAAGTGACGCACGTGAATCCCGACAGCCACTTCACCTCGATTCCTCAATCGATGTACTGGGCAATTGTGACGATGACCACGGTGGGTTACGGAGACATCGTTCCCAAAACATCGATTGGCAAAATCATTTCTGCGGTACTGATTTTGCTTGGCTACAGTTTGATTATTGTACCGAGTGGTTTCGTCAGCGCGGAATTGGTGGGACTGAGGACGGACGAAAGCCAGAATCGCGAACAACACCCCTGTTCGGTATGCGAAGTCACCAGCCATTTAAAAGAAGCCAAGTACTGCTATCGCTGCGGCAATCTGTTGCAATAAGCCGGCCGTCAACCGCCCGAAACGAGCGACCAAGGACAACCGCAGCGGATCTTGCCAAAGACCCCGCCACACTGGGATCTTTAGCAAGATCCACTACGGTGAGATCGCGAAAAAAAATCGTTATCGCGGCTTCAGCGGATTTGTAGAGGTTTCCCAAAACGTCTGTTGAGTCCGAGTCACTGCGATACTCATGACGGCACCCGCGTCATACCGATCCGCGACATGCAATCGCAAGTCACGCGTGATCATTTTGCGATGCGTTTGCAACACCAAATCAGGACGGTTGTTATGCTCGGACAAGTGACCGAGACATGCCCATTGCAAACGCGAACTTGCTTTGCGGTTCAACAGGTCGGCACATTCTTCGTTGGACAAATGGCCACGGGAACCGCGAATGCGATTCTTTAGTTGCTCGGGGTAGGGGCCATTGTGCAGCATGGCGGGATCATAATTGCTTTCCAGGATCACCGCGTCCAACGTCCCCACGACGTCATCCAAATCACAATCGACATGACCGATATCGGTCAAGATTCCCAAGCGGCTCGAGCCATCATCGACGACAAAGGCAACACTGTCGCAAGCGTCATGCGGCGTGCACAGCGTTTCGACGCGAACGCTGCCGAAGGCAAGCGTGCTGCCCGAGTCAAAATGATGCAAATCGTCGACGCGGCCGATCTTTGCTTTCTTTTGCGTCGCCTGCATCGTCGGTTTCGAGACATGAATCGGCAGACCAAATTTTCGCTGAAACACCCCCATGCAACGCACGTGATCGCTGTGTTCGTGCGAGATGATCAACGCGTCGATGTCGCGGATGTCTTTGCCATGTGCAGCGAGTCGTTTTTCAGCCTGCGTCCCGCTAATTCCCGCATCAAATAGCAATTGGACCCCGTCCGCTTCGACGTAGACGCAATTTCCGTTGCTTCCCGATTGCAATGTGATGACTTCCATGCCGGCATTCTAACGTGGCACTGTCCGAGTTCCAGTCCCCCGGTTATTCGCGACGTGGTGAAGCACTTTTTCCTACAGTTTTTTTTTATTGTGTAGCCGTAGCGGAAGTCGTCAAGACTTTCGTTCGATTGACGAGTCACCCCAAAGCTCTTGCCGAATTTCCCAACGAAATGCTTCACGGCGTTACCGCTATTTTCAGGTTGCGAAGACATCACACTTGCGGTTCTTTGGCAGCGCCACTTGCGCTCTGATACAATTTAAGGGTGGCTTGGCAGAGTCGTGTTCCGGGCGAAGGGGCCACTTTGCGAACCTTCGGATCCCCCCCTCTCCTTGGAGTTGCTTCGATGACTGATCATCAAAATCCTGAAGTGCTGGTTAGTGTGGCGGATGACGTGGAAGCGGCTGTGATCATTGCCGCGCTGCAAGCACGCGACATCAAAGCCACCGCGACCGGCGGCTTTACCGCAGGCTTTCGCACCGAGACTCCGGGGCATATCGATGTCCTTGTTCGCCACGAAGACCTTCCGCAGGCTCGGAAAGCACTCGCGGAAATCGAAGAAGACCAGGGGCATGTCGATTGGTCCAAGGTCGACGTCGGCGATCCCGAAGACGAATAGCGCTGACGCGAAGTCGCAGATGCAACCGAGATCGGAGATCTTACAAGCTTAGATAAGCCGCCTGGATCACGGACTCGCCATAGTCCCGTTCGAGTCGACGAATGGTAAAGTGGGCACGGGCGAGGTCTTGATAGTGGTCGATGAAATAGCTGTTGATCAGCGCGCCGCCAACTGCTCCGATGACAGGGATCGCTTGTGCCGCGATCTTTTCGCTGACGACGACGCCAAAACGCTTGGCGATCATCCCCATCAATTTCACCAACGGTGGAGCTGCGGTATCCGAAACGCCGAACTTCAACACGTATTTGGATGCATCGGCCACTTGTTTCGACATCGCCGCGCGCACCGCAAAGTAGCCGACTTCGGTTTTATCATCGACGTCCGACGCGCCGCCATCGATGGCAAACACTTCCAAACAGGCCAAGCGAGTGCGCACGTCGGTCAAGTCTTCGCCTTGGCTGCGAGCGATGTCCGCGATGCTCCGCAAGATCAAGACGGTCGAAACCGGCAACTCGATCGCGACGGTGGTCATCCCAAATGCCCCGCCTGCGGCCCCCGAAATTCCCGCTAACAACTTGTGCGTTAGCAGCTTCGGTTTGCCTTCTTTGGTGTCATGGCCGAGCGTGCGAAGTGCCACATCCATCGCCGCAGCGAGCGATTTGTCGATCGCGCCGTGAATCGCATCCTCCGCAACGCTGGGCAGCATTTTGATCGAAGCGGTGATCGGGGTCCCCACCAATTCGGTCAAGCGGTCTGCAAGCCCATGATGCTCGAGCGTTTCCTTGGCTTCACGGAGCTCGGCAATCACATCGGCCGGCAACGGAAGGTCAGAGTCGTCGTGGGTTCGTATCATCAAATTCGCCTTAAAGGGGTGATCCCGCAAAATTCAAAATGAATGCAGGTTCAATATGAAGCATCCTCTTGCCGGCGGCTAGTGCATGATCGTAAACCGTTGTCAAAACAGGACTTGAGTCACAACCAAGGCACTCAAATGCGGTCTCGGGTCAGCGAATTTTCCTACAGCGGCGGCTTTCGCTGCGTCGGTGTTCGTGAACGAGCCTTAATGGCTGCCGTAATGGCGAGGAATCCGTTAAGATGCGGCACGAATCCGGGGACCAACGCCTGTTATCCCTCCTCCGGCCGCATGACTTCCGCACCGCCCTATCAAGCCTTATGACCTCCTCTGAAATCTTTAGCCGTCTCGACGAACAACGCGCCAACCCGGGCGAAATGATTGAGCAAATGGTGGCCCACTTTCGCGAAAAGCGACAACCGATGGAGTTGTTCGAAGCGCTCAAAATGCGGGTTCGCCACCGTTTGGGCCTGCCTGTGCTGAGCAGTGAATCGGAAAAATCGAACCCCGAAGAAGTCGAGCGACAGCTGGAAACCGGTCTACTCGATGCCTGCCGTGAAGCGGGCGTGATGTTGATCGAAGACGGCAAGGTGGCCGAGGGATGGATGTATTTGCGTCCCACCGGCGACCTGGATTTGGCTCGCAAATTGATGTCTGATATTCCGGTCACGGACGAAAACTACGATGCGATGATCCAAGTCCTGCTGCACGAGGGCGTGGACATCGCACGTGGCTATCAAGCGGTCATTGATCATCAAGGAACATGCAACAGCATCACGCTGTTCGAACAAGCACTGCAGCAGCGAAGCAAGTCCGACCGACGTGCCGCCGCGGCATGCTTGTTGGACCATCTGTATCACGAATTGGTGGTGTTGGTACGCGGCGACATCGCCCGACGCGAGGCTCCGGCGGATGAGTCCGAGACGCTTTTCGAGATGATCGAAAAACGAAAGTGGATCCTCAACGAAGGCGGCTATCATCTAGACACAACTCATCTTGCGTCGACCGTTCGCATCGCAGCCGTGCTGACCGAGCCAAGTCAATTGCGAAAGGCTTGGGAATTGGCACAGTATGGCCGCCGTTTGGACCACCAATTCCAGTACCCCGGCGAAGAGCCGTTTGTTAATTTCTATCCCGCTTACTCGGCCTATTACCAAGTCTTGCTTGGTGAGAATGTCGAAGCGGGATTAAAGGTGTTTGAGCGAAAAGCCAAGAGCGTCGATCCAACTGTACATGGTACCGCCGCAATCGAAACCTACGTCGAACTGTTGGATCGATTGGGGCGTCAAGCCGAAGCGATCGAGGCGGCCGTCACTCTGGTTCCCGACGCGGTCCCGTCACAACGCATCGTGCCGCTGTTACTGGAGATTGCGGGCCGCAGTGACGACAAGTCCGTTTACTCGCCGATTCTCGAGTACTGCCGAAAACACAACGATGTGATCGGCTATGCCGCCGTCTCGCACGTCGCTGCGTCGTGATTTACGTGGCCAAATCGCGTGTACCATCCCAATCTGACGCGTGATTTTTAAAGACTGCGCTATCGTCGTTTTTCCTGGCAAATCCTAACCCGACGCGTCAGTTTTGGAGTTGCGCTATTGTATTTAGGGGCAAAGCCCCGGACGTTTACCTAGCCCAGCCCAACGGGCTGGGACCAAGAAAACCAATGAATTGTAGGGCCAACGGTCCGGCCGTTTACTCGGATTTATATAGAGCGGCTGGCAAATGGCCGGGCCTTTGGCCCGAAGAACGTCTAACCGCGCAACTTCAAAACTGATGCGTCGGGTTGTGATTTTTTCGATGTGAATGTTCGGTTATGCGTGGCGGATCAACCGATCATCAAAATCCACTCCGGGGGGTGGGGCGACATTAATTGATTTGACGTCCCCGTAATCTACAAGTACATCCCAATGAATCCGCCATCGGATTCATTTTGTTCTTGAATCGCTTTGATCCGATCTTCGGTTTTCTGCAGGTCGCCCGCAGCGATATAGCGGTCAAACTCGACCATCAACGCCTGCTGGACACTTTCCGCGAAACTGGTGACCATCGGCTCGGTTAACCATTCACAGGTTTCGCGTTTCAGTTCGGTGCTGATCTCCAGTGCTTTCGTCTTCACATCCTTCTCGCCGGTCATCACCGTACCCTCGAAGGAAAATTCGAGCATCCCAATCAGCGGATCGTTGGTCAAATGGTAACGGCAGATACCACGATGCAAGTAGTAAGTGTTGTGGGCCCCGTGCCGCTGCAACGCGTCTTTAACTCGCAGTACAAATTGTTCGTAGACCGGCGATGCGTCCAGCGGCGCATCGATCCGCGTTACGGTGCGAAGTGGCAAACAATCAAACTCAATCTCAACCCATTTTCCAAACATTGCAATTTCCTATCGATCAACTAGCGAGACACTCGATCAACGCGGGCACTGCAGTCGGCAGAGATTGCAGTTAGCGGCCGCGACGCGCAGGCGTTTTTTATCGCGCCGCACCGCTACTAGAATCGGTGGCAGAGAGCTGACGCCCCAACAATTTGGTTACTCTCGGCACGTTGCCGCTTCTGCGAATCCCACTGCGTTTCCTACGACGGTCCGGTTGCGGTGCTAATCGCAACGATAGCGGATCGAGCCGATTTCGACAATTCAGATGCAGCACGTCGATTTAAATCACGTCTTTTCACTACGGCAATTCGTGACGATCACAGCGACTGAGGGTAATAAAGATCAACCGCTCGAGGAACGCCGCGTTCAGGTCATTTTTCGAAGCAAAGTTATCCGCCCCCGCTTCGATGCATTCGCGTCCCACTTGAATATCCTCTTGCCCCGTCAAAACAACAATCGGAATGTCAGGAGCAGCCGCTCGGAATTCCCGGACGGTTTCCACCCCACTGCTATCGGGCAACTGCAGATCCAACAGCACGAGGTCGAGCGATTCGTGCAACCGACTTTCTCGAATCGCATGTTCAAGCGTAAATGCCTTGTAAACGATAATCGACTTGTTCATCCGCCGCAGCATTTCCACGGTCAGAAACAAATCGTCTTGATTGTCCTCGACCACCAAGACTTTGACCGCATGTTTCGCAGCCGCATTGGCGTCGGACGGACGCATCGACTCGAGTGCCGCAATCACTTCGGACATCGATTGGTACCGGTCCTCAGGTCGATATGCCACCGTTCGATCAAAAATGGCGAGTAACCCGTCGGGCAATTCGTCGGTCGGCAGCCTCTCGAACGTTTTGTCGACCAACAAGCTCGTCAACTTCTCGTTCATCGATTCCCCCTGGACTCGCGATCGTCCGGTCAACAGATAAAACCACGTCGCTCCGAGACTATAGATATCCGATAACGCGGTGGCAGCCGACAGCGAACGCGCCTGTTCGGGCGCCATGAAGTCCAGCGTACCTGCGACCATCTCGATTCCGGTCTTGAAATCTTGGACTTTTTTCACATCGCGATCCGCAGTCAACACCGCCAACCCAAGGTCGGTCACCTTGATCCGCTGCTCGCCGTCGCGTACCAGATTCCCCGGTTTCACGTCGCGATGAACAAGGCCTCGCTGATGAGCATGTTCAAGCGCCCGAGCTGCTTGCAGGATCACCTCGACCGATTCTTGCCATGTTAAAGGTCCGTTTAAGCGAACGTAAACGCTGAGATCGGGACCGGCCAGCTGCTCCATCACAATATACAGCATCCCATCGTGCTCGCCGACTTCGTATGCGACCACGATATTGGGATGGGCAAGCTTGCCGACCAATTCCATCTCACGACGAAACCGCTCGCTGAGATGGATATCGCGAAGCACTTTGACCGCCACAAAGTCGCCTCCGCTAAGAGGAGTGGCTCGGTAGACCTGCCCCGCTCCTCCTTCGCTTAACAAGCCGTCGATGATGTATTCGCCGACCTCGGATCCGCGAGGCAGACCGTTGATCGACCAATCCATTTGCGAATCTTGCGCCATCGCAGCGGCTATTTCTTCTTCGATCAAGGTCAACTGGGATCGCGAAAAACGCTCGCTGCACCTCAGTCGCTCGATCACGATTCGCTCTAACAATGACTTAGAAATCACTTTGGTTAGCGATGGGTCGTCAACGACGCGGTGCTTGGGAACTGTATTTTTTGCTACTTCGCCATTCGTCGACGGATCGGCCGCTATCCGCTCGTGATCCGCCTTGGACGACCCGATTTTGACAGCCACATTTCGGTAAGGACGCTCGAGGTCGTTTGCCCCCCGATCTTTCACATCGCGTGATCCATCTTTGTTGTCCCGCATCTCCGCAGGTCGAGCAAGATCCCAACTGCGAAACAGAAACAGCACCACGACGCATGCGAGCGCTAGATACGAGGGCCCCGAGAGCCGTGGCTCGAATCCCCGCATCACTAGCGCCGATCCGATCGCCACCAATGCGATCGAAATCGCGATCCCAAAAATAAGCGTCGATCGTCGCGCCGCGATGGCCACCGTCAGCACAATCGGCGCATAAAATCCAAAGGGATAAACGCCCAATAACTCAATCGTCGAAAATCCAACGCCGAGCAGCAGGATGCAAACGTCTAAGGATACCGAATCGCTCTTAGTCATTTGCAACAAGGAGCCTTCGCACTCCATCGAATCATGATGATGAGATCCAAACGCGATCGTGTGCCGAACGCGTTGGCGTTAAAAATCGTTCTATACTTTTGTAGCGGTGAGTCGAGGGCCGTCGGATTGCAGTGAGTCAATCGCTTTAAATTGGACCTCGCGGCTTTTGCTGCTTCGCCAGAAAAGACCGCTACTGACGCCCAAAAGTAGATGGCACCGCCGCTAGTCGTATTCGCTTTGTCACCGATGTCACCGAACTTTGCGGCTGCCGCCGTCAGGAACACAAGTACATGTAAAACGGCTTGCCGCCCCGCCAACCCCAAGATAGCCCACCCCCCAAAGGTGGTCAATCCGCCGCTAGCCGTGCGTGATCACCTTTCACGGTAAAGAAACCGTAAATAAAGGAGGATTTAGACACCGTTTACGCATGTCGTCACGTCAGTGAACGTCCCCTTTACTCAAAACTGGCTGCTCAAAACGGACTGCTCAACACTAGTGTGTTTGGGCGAATTAGGGAAACCAGGAGACTCGCCAGCGACGCGGGGATGATATCTGGACCGCGCGCATTCTCGATTGCTCTAACTCGTTTCCGCCAAGCATGCTAAAAGTCGCCAAGACGGTACTGTCAACAACGCGTTTGCACCCCACGACCTCAATCGGAGAATTTAAGGATGGGACTTCCCTTTTCGGCGGAAACACAAATCCAATCGATCAAACAAATTCTCCACGAGGTGGCCGAACCGTTGGACATGAATGTCTCAGTCCGGCTATGGAATGGCGACGTTGTGCCGCTAGGGCAACATGTCGACAGCGACCTTTGTATCGCGATCTCAGGGCCCGGGGTAATTGGCACGCTGCTGCGATGGCCCACCCTGGAAACACTCGTCCGCTTGTATGCCACCGGACATATTGAATTTGAAGGGGGCGATCTGATCGAATTTTCAGAAGCCCTGAAGACCACACGTGCGAATCGCCAGCACCTGAAAAAGATCAGCAAAACAATGGTGGTGAAGCGAACGCTGCCCTTCATCTTTGCCAAAACCAAGATTGGTGATCTGCAGCAAGGTTTCAGCGAAGATAGCATCGGTCGCAACGAAGCCAAACGCAAAAATAGCGACTACATTCAATTTCACTACGATGTCGGAAACGAGTTTTACAAGCTGTTTCTTGGCAAGGAAATGCAATACACCTGCGG
Organism: Novipirellula rosea; assembly: GCF_039541335.1. NCBI lineage: Bacteria > Pseudomonadati > Planctomycetota > Planctomycetia > Pirellulales > Pirellulaceae > Novipirellula > Novipirellula rosea. Next base: position 81,735 of record NZ_BAABGA010000016.1, read on the forward strand.
CTATTTCCGCGATTGGAACAACTCGCTGGATCAAGCTCAGCATGACAAACTGGATATGATCTGCCGAAAACTGCGACTGCAACCCGGCGACAAAATGTTGGACATCGGATGCGGTTGGGGTGGTCTGATCTGCCACGCGGCAAAACACTATGGGGCCAAGTCGCATGGCATCACGTTGTCCAATGAACAATACGCGTATACCAAAGCGAAAATCGAACAACTCGGACTGACCGACCAAGTCAGCGTCGAGATCTGTGACTATGCCGATCACACCGGCACCTACGACAAGATCAGCAGCATTGGCATGTCCGAACATATCGGCATCGCAAATTATCCGCGGTACTTTGCCAAAATTAACTCGATGCTTCACGACCGTGGCATCATGCTGAACCATGCAATCGCTCGGCGAGCGAAGCCGACGGCACGTTCAGCACGCAAAATCCGACCCGAGCGGAAATTTTTGCTCAAATACATTTTCCCGGGGTCCGAGCTAACTCCCGTTGGCATGACAACGGACTTTATGGAAAACAGTGGCTTCGAAGTTCATGATGTCGAATCGTGGCGTGAACACTACGCGTTGACCACCAAATTCTGGTGTAAAAATCTATCGGCGAACAAGGAAAAAGCGATCGAACTGGTTGGGGCTGAACGCTATCGGTTGTGGGTTGCCTACCTGGCTGGCGCCTCGGGTGGTTTCACCAATGGATCAATCAAACTGTACCAAGTGGTCGGGACCAAACGAGCCAGCAAGGGGCTTTCGGGTATGCCGCCGACACGCGACCACCTGTACCGTGCCGCTTAGCCCCCAACGAGCGTGTGACGCCTGTGCGATTGTTCCCGCAACACCTGCGGCAGACAAGGTTAATACTGCTTGACCGCTGGGCGTTTGCGGGTTGGGCAAGTAAACTTCTTGCCATGGCAATCACCAGTCATGTAATCGTTCTGTTAGCGAAGATGTTCAGTGGTTTCACGGTACGGTGGGTCGACTGCCAACCGGACACCTGCCAACGCATCTATTTCGCTAACCACACCAGCCATCTCGACGCGGTCGTGTTATGGTCCGCTCTGCCGCGCGAAGTGCGAGCGGTCACGCGGCCGGTGGCAGCCAAGGATTATTGGTCCGGCGGCTGGGTCAAACCGCACATGGCCAAAGCGTTCAACGCGATGCTGATCGACCGCAAAGAGATCAAGGTCCATCAGAGCCCAATCGATTCGATGCTTCGCCAAATGGGCGACGTCTATTCGCTGATCGTGTTCCCCGAAGGCGGACGCTCCTCGAGCGACGATGAAATGGGCACCTTCAAAAGTGGTCTGTACTACATGGGCAAAAAGCGGCCCGATCTCGAACTCGTGCCCGTCTACATCGATAACGTCAACCGAATCCTGCCTCGCGGGGAATTTCTGCCAGTCCCGCTGTTGAGCTGCATCACGATCGGCCCGCCGATCTTTCTCGAAGCCGGTGAGCCGAAAACCGAGTTCCTAAGACGCGCCCGCGAAGCAGTGCGCCGATTAAAGGACTTGTAGCGTCGATCCCCCTCGGCTTCGGGCTGCTTTGCACCGGATTGACCGGTTCGATCCATGAACGACGCTCCACAGCGGTGTACAATGCAGCAACTGCGAAATGCGGCAGCCGCACAATGCAGCATCGTTCCCTCAGGGGCACGGCCGATCGCTAGGCACAGGCCGCTTCCCCTCCCGCAAAGCTGCGAGACTCGCCTTGTTGAATCTTCCGTTTACGCACAGGACGCATCTCTGCCGTCTCGCCATTGCCGTCATTTTGATTACGGGCTGTGGCTCCAGCGAATCACCATCGCGAAAGGCGGTACAGGGGCGAATCACGATCGACGGCGCTCCCGCACCCGCGGGATCGATCAGCTTTCTGCCTGCCCGAGGAACTTCTGGGCCCGCCGCAACGTCTTTGATTGTCGACGCGGAATACCGCTTTACCCAATCCAACGGGCCGTATACTGGAGCACACAAGGTCGTGATCAGCCTGGATTCGCCGGCCGCGGTTGCTAGCACTCAGAGCAGACCGACTCGTGCGGAGGCCCCAGAAGCGACTGCGGACACCGTGACCGTTGATCCAAAACGTCGAACGAGTGCGAAATCACCATCGGCTCGTCAAAAAAGAGAATCGGCTTCCGCCACGGGCGGCAAACGCACGTGGGAGCTGGAATTTGTGGTGCCGCAAACCGACCAGAGCGTCAAGAACTTTGCCTTATCAACACAAGACTAGTCGGCACAGAACTCAACTTTACGAAACTGTCATGACCGTTTTCCGATCTCGTCAAAACGCGTTTACACTCGTCGAACTGCTGGTCGTGATCGCGATCATTGGGATCTTGGTCGGATTGCTGTTGCCGGCGGTGCAAGCGGCACGCGCCGCAGCGCGACGGATGAGTTGTTCCAATAACTCGAAACAGTTCGCACTTTCGCTTCACAATTACCATTCCGCGTTCAACACATTCCCATCCGGCAGCATCGTCTCGGGACCCAACGGTTACTCGTGGGGAATGGTCTCGCAAGTCTTGCCGTTCATGGAGCAATCGGCGGGTTACGAATCGATCGATTTCACCCAAGCTCATTGCGGCGACCATATCAAGGACCTGCAAGCTCGCGGCGGCAACGACCCATCCTCCAAACCAATCGCGATGCTGATGTGCCCGAGCGACCCAAGTTCAGGCACATCGCTGCTGAGCGGTCCGCTCGGCCCGCTGCCGCTTTCGGGCGACTGTGGCGTCTTGAACCCGATCAATTACCTCGGTAACGCCGGCAGCTTTGATGACGACATCAATAATACCTACCAGGCATGCGGCGGCATTCCCAGCGGCGCCGGATTCAGTGACGGCAATGGCATGTTCTATAACGAAAGTCAAAAGCGTTTTCGCGATATCCTGGATGGTTCGAGCACGACGATCCTGTTCGGCGAGCGAACGATGCCCGACGATCTGGGATGGGGCTGGCCGATCTGCGGCGGCAACGAATGCGAACATTACATCTCAGCGAAAATGGGTTTGCTGCGGGGCAACCACAACCGCAACGAATATTACCTGCACCTACAACACTACTGGAGCCAGCATGACGGAGGGTGTTATCTGACATTTGCCGACGGCAGCGTCCGTTTCGCCACCTACAGCATGAACTACAACACCTATCTCGATTTGTCGACTCGCAACGGTCACGAAGTGATCGCATCCGAGTGGTAGCGTCGATGCGAGACGACCAGAAGCCGACGATGCGAGTGACACAATAATGCGGAAGGCCCCGTACGCTCACGCGTCACGATGCACAAAATCAACATGTTGTTCGATGCACACCGCCAAACATGGAATGCCGACGTTCGATCGATTCGGTATTGATTACAGGCCGGAGGCCGACACACCCTCTACCGGTGGCGTGAGCCACCGGCTAGTGGAACTGGGGAAACTTAGCCCAGCGGGAGACACACTCTCGGCCAGTGTCCCGGCCTCCGGCCTATTAACTTGCCACTAAATTAGCAGTCTCCGAAGTTGGTGAAGAACTAACGGAAAAATTAAGCAACCGTGGAACGCCACCCGGTTCTATAACTTAGCACTCCAGAATGGCCGCTTAGGAACCCAAGATCGGCCCACAACTAGTGCAGTCAGGACCAAGGAACGAACCGCTGAAACACAATACTACGTCGGCGTTTGCGTGAACCACAAACGCAGGATCTCGACGCTCATCGTAAAACCATTTAACACGATGTGCACGATCAACGAAGGCGTAATGCGTCCGGTTTGGCGATACAGGAAACCGAGGCCGACCGAGAAGAAGAACAAGGGTATCGCCGCAGCACCTTGATTGCCGTGCATCAGTGCAAAGATCAAACTGGTGGCAAACATCGGCCACAAACTCTTGGGCCGCCACAGCTCTACTGCATCTTCTTCGAGCGGATCCTCTTGAGTATCGGTCTCGACCGGCCGATCCGCAAACGCCTGCAAACCACCTTGCAACAGCACGCGGAACAAGAATTCTTCGATCCACGGTGCGACCAGCGCGGTCCCCACAAACAACACGATGAAAAAGACCGGCGTCGGCTGCTGTTTCATCACGTCTAACACGGGGTGCTTGTACTCCACAAGCAGCGACGCAAAATGCGCAATCAGTAGCGTCGGAGGAATCAGCATCAGCGACGCCTTCAACCCGACAACGACATCGCTTGCTTTCCAGACCAGCCCCAATCGCTCTGCTGCATCGGTTCGAATCAGCCGCAAAAACCCGAGCGTGCCGGTGAATGCGATCAAACCGCCCACCGATTGGGCCGACAATCCGGCTAACAGCAGATCGGCACTGGGAGGCGCCCCTTCGGTGGTTGGACGAATTTGGCCCATCGCGACAAAAAGCTTGGCCGTCAACAACGTCAATACCAAGCTCAAACCAAACATCAACATCGCATCGGCGACGGTCCAGAAGGGTCGATCACGAACCTCAGTCGGCAGAATAGCGTCGGTCCACGGTCGCCCGGTCCGCCATACACGCTGCAGCGCCTTGCCCCAAAAAAAGAAGCACCCTGCGACGATCATCAAGATCGTACTGGCAAACACCGCGTCAACAAATTGCATGTCGTGGTTCCGTTACGAGGCGTCCTGCTCACCACGCATGACTCGAGCGGCAGCCATCGTGTAGTCGTAACCTGAATAGACGGTCAATGCGATCGAAGCCCAAATCAGAATCGTTGCCGTGGTCAAAAGCCAAGCTGCCACCGGAGTGCTCATCAAGCACAACAGGGACGCGACGATCGCCGCACACTGCAAAACCATCTTCCATTTACCCAGCCAACTCGCGGAAAAATCGCCGCCGCCCCCTTCGATGATCCCTCGCAAACTGGTCACCAGCAATTCGCGGCCGACCACCACCGTCGCCATCCACGATGCGATTCCCGAGCCCGTTTGTTCGACCAACGCGATGAAGGATCCACAGATGATGATCTTGTCCACGAACGGATCGAAGATACGCCCCAACTTCGTGACTTGCCCGTATTTCCGAGCCCAGTAGCCATCCATCCAATCGGTCGAAGCGGCGATCAGAAAGACCACCATGGCGGAGGCGAAATAGCCCATCGGAATCAGCACCACGACGGCAATCGCCAACAAGAACCGCGCAGAAGTCAACGCGTTCGGTACATTGTAAATCGACGTGGATGTCGCTGGAGTCATTGCCAAATTCGTGCTCATTGATCGTGCCGCAATAAGTCCCAAGACTAACAGATCACGCCCAAATGCGAAGTGGCCCTCTTTTCGAACCCCGCATAAGCCCAATGCCTTGCGCGGTGAAATCCACTTAGTGGCGGTCTATTGACTCAGAGCCTACAGCCATGAAATCGCTGCGCGGCGATCCGAAAAACATCCCAGGACTACTCGCCGAGTGATGCGGCGATCAAATCGTAACCGTCCGATGCGACGATCTCGCATTTCTTAATATCACCAACTTGGATCGATTCGCTGTCGTCCGACGGAGATACGTAGACGATCCCGTCGATATCCGGTGCTTCGCTACGCGTGCGGCCGATCCAAACGCCTTCCTGTTCCGGCAGCGGTGAATCGATAATGACATCGTCGATCGTGCCAATTCGACTTTGCACCCATTCGAATGCGATCTGTTGCTGGACCGCCATCAACTCGCCTTGCCGACGCTCCGCCACTTCTTTGGGCACACGGTTAGGCAACTTGGCTGCTGGTGTGTCCTCTTCGACTGAATAGGTAAACACGCCAAGGTGTTCGAATCGTTGTTGCTCGGCGAAATCAATCAGCTCGGCAAAATCCTCATCGGTTTCGCCAGGGAATCCCGCGATCATCGTCGTTCGCATCACCAAATTGTCGATTCGCGAACGCAACTTGCCAAGAATCTCTTCTTGCAACGAACGAGTCGTCTTGCGTGCCATGCGTTTCAGCATCGTATCGCTGGCGTGTTGCAGCGGCATGTCGATGTACGGCAGCACTCGCTTGGCGCCTGCCAAGGTGTCGATCAGCGCGTCGTCGATGTACATCGGATAGAAATACATCAGCCGGATCCACTCGACCGAATCGATCTTGTCCAACTCGGTCAACAATTCCGTCAAACGAGGAGTACCGTAAAGATCTTTGCCGTAATAGGTTGTGTCTTGAGCAACGACGACGATTTCCTTGACACCGCTGTCGCCGAGCCGTTTGGCCTCGTCGATGACTTGTTCCATCGGCTTGCTGTAGTGTTTGCCCCGCATCTTCGGGATCGCACAAAACGTACACAGCCGGTCGCAGCCTTCGCTGATTTTCAGATAGGCAAAGTGCCGTGGCGTGACCGCACTTCGCACCGCATCGCTAAGTGGGTTGATCGGAGCAGGGCGGAAAACTTTCTGTTGCTCTTCGATTCCCGACTGCAAACGATCGATCACCGAGACGATCTCGTTGCGGCCGAAGACGCCGATCATCGCATCGATCTCAGGTCGTGCCTCGAGCAATTTTCCTTGCTGACGCTCGGCCAAACATCCGGTGACGACGACGTTGCGAATTTTCCCCTGTCGCTTCAGCGCCAACATCTCGTCGATCGCCCCCAGCGACTCATCGCGAGCCGAATCGATAAAGCCGCACGTATTGACGACGACAAAGTCCGCATTGTCGACCGAATCGACCATTGCGTAACCATCCTCGTCCAGCCGGCCTAGCATTTGCTCGGTATCAACAAGGTTCTTGGGACAGCCGAGGCTGATGACCGCATAGCGGCCGCGCTTGCTCGAATCGTCGCCCGTCGGACGGTTTTGCAAAGGAGAAGGAGTATCTGAAACGACAGGAAGTTGCATGGAGTGCACAAACAAATGGGCGGGGGGGAAGCTAAGCAAGCACGATTTTTCGCAGCGACAGCTGAATTAAACCCAAGAAACGCCGAATTGGCTACCGACTTTCTCGGGATTCCCGCCGTTATTTTGCCGCAGCCTCCGCGACGATCCTCATTAGCGGGACCCTGCGTGAGGATAATCCCCCCAATGCAACAAAGCTGTGCCGCTTCCACGCTGAGCTAAGATCGCGCTGGAGCGAGCTTCACCTCCCCTTTGGGGGAGGTCAGAGATGGCGGTTGCCAGCTCTGGGTGAGGCTCGTGGTGTTAGAGGCGTGGTATTAGAGAGAAAGCCTGGAGGGTTCGAGAAAGCATCGGTCAGATTCTGCGAAACCCTGCTGTGTGCGAAACCCTGCTGTGTGCGAAAATCGTTGCTGAATTCGCGAATACAGCATTCCGCATTCGCAGCCATACCGTGCCTTGCGATCATACTTCGCTCGCCTTGCCTACCCTTCATCGAGGTGCCGGATCGGTCTATGCTTTCGTCTTTCTTTTCGGGCCCCCTTTCTTTTCGGGCAGAGCCCGGCGAACCGCTCAAACGAAAAATGGCCGATTGGAGAGCCAACAATGGGCAACATCTTTTTACTGCGATTCACCGGCGAAGACCGCGTCGGATTGACGTCCGAGCTGACCCGCACGCTGGCCGAGCTCGGTGCCGAGGTGCTGGATATCAACCAGGCGGTGATCCACCAATCGCTGTTGCTGGGGATGATGATCCGCGTCGCCAGCGGAATTGAAATCGAGCGGCCCATCAATGCGATGGCCGAATCGCTTGACCTTCGCGTCAAGATTCGTGGCATCAACGACACCGAATACGACAACTGGGTCGATCGCCAGGGAAAACCACGATACATCCTGACGTTGCTGGCCCGCTCGATCGAAGCGTCACATATCGCGGCGGTGACCAAGATCATCACCGACGAAGGGCTCAATATCGATGTGATTCACCGGCTGTCCGGCCGACCTCAGCGACTGGAAAACCCCGAGACCCTTCGCCGCGCCTGTGTCGAATTTTGGCTTCGAGGCGAGCCTCACGACAAACCGCGGATGCAGGCACTCTACATGGACCTCAGCCGCGAATTGGCCATCGACATTGCTTGGCAAAAAGATGATGCCTACCGCAGATCACGACGGCTGGTCGCGTTCGACATGGATTCAACGCTGATCCAAGCCGAAGTGATTGACGAATTGGCCAAAGAAGCGGGCTGTGGCGACGAGGTCGCTGCGATCACCGAAAGTGCGATGCGAGGCGAACTGGACTTTGACACGTCGCTGCGTCGCCGTGTCGCGACGCTGAAAGGGCTTCCCGAATCATCGCTCCAACGTGTGGCCGAGCGACTGAAATTGACCGAAGGCGCCGAAGCCTTGCTGCTAAATCTACACGAACTCGGCTACCGCACCGCGATACTGTCAGGCGGATTTAGCTACTTTGGCAACATGCTTCGCGATCGACTCGGTTTCAACTACGTGCACGCTAACGAACTCGAGATCATCGACGGCAAATTGACTGGCAAGGTGCTCGATCCGATCGTCAATGGACAACGCAAAGCCGAGTTACTCGAACAGATCGCCTCGAGCGAAGGAATCAACCGTCGCCAAATCATCGCGGTCGGTGACGGAGCGAACGATTTGCCGATGCTGAACCGAGCCGGGTTGGGCATCGCGTTTCATGCCAAACCGATCGTACGGCAAGAAGCCGGCCACGCGGTTTCCAATCTCGGACTCGACGCCGTGTTGTACCTGCTAGGCGTCCGCGACCGCGAGCGAGTGCAAGTCTAGCGCCCGCCGTGGCGATCGCGAGACATCACGTAGCGAAACACACCACGTAGCGAAACTCGCGAACGGCTTGTTGATTTACTGAGCCGCGACGCGTGAGCGGCCGGGTCCCGCGCGCTACCCGGTGCCTTACGGCCCACGGCTCACTGTTGCGATTTGCATTTCGATTAAATCAACAAGTCGCGAAGAGTTTCGGCCCCTTCGGTCGCAGAGCGGCTGAGTTAGTAGCATGGATTCTAGGCCGGAGGGCGACACACCTGCTGCCAGTGTGTCGGCCTCCGGCCTTACGGCGACAGGTCGCCCCTAAACCGTTGGCTCACGCCAACGGCAGGTCATGTTTCGGCCTCCGGCCTATTCGCTTGCTACTTAACCAGCAGTCTCCTTCGTCGGTGGCGACTTGTCGCCGTAATGCCGGAGGCCGCCTACTTTCGCACTGATCGGGTGTTCTTTATAGCGGTCCAGCGCAATCCGCCCGGTCGAAATCGAACGATTGGTTATTCAAGCAAACGCTGCAGACTCCAACGTATCTTGCAACGACTCGCGAGACTGCTTGGCCTAGCCGGGAAGGGATCTTTAGCAAGATCCACTACGACGATCGTGGAAAGGACCTTTGGCAAGATCCGATACGTTGGTCGTATCGTTAGCAGCTCAAATCCAGTTGCCTGCTTAAAACTGCCGTAAAAATCGCAGGTCGCCACTGTACAGGTCGCGGATGTCGGTGATCCCGTTACGACGCATGCACAGCCGCTCGACGCCCAACCCGAATGCGAATCCGCTGACCTTTTCTGGGTCGTAACCGACCGCTTCAAAGACCGCGGGATCGACCATCCCAGCACCGCCAAATTCGATCCAGGTATCATTCCACAGGAAATCGACTTCGACACTCGGCTCGGTGAACGGAAAGAACGAAGGCCGGAAACGAATCTGGACGTCGCCGCCTAAATAGTTCGTCGCAAACACCCGAAGCACCGTTTTCAAATTCGCCATCGTGACGTGCTTGTCAACGTACAAGCCTTCCATTTGATGGAACATCGGATAATGCGTCGCGTCGGGCGCATCAGGTCGATACACACGGCCCAGCGAGATCACGCGGATCGGCGGTTCATGTTGCTCCATGACACGGATTTGCACCGTGCTGGTTTGGCTTCGCAACAACTGCGATCCTTCGCTGCCGGCTTGCGTGGCCGACGCGGTCGCCAGATAAAAATTGTCTAGCGGGTCGCGTGCCGGATGATCTTCGGGAATGTTCAAGGCAACAAAATTGTGCCACGGATCTTCCACTTCAGGCCCTTCGGCGGCCTCGAATCCCATTCGCCCCATGATCTCCATCAAGTGGTTGATGGTTTGCGTGATCGGGTGGATGTGCCCGACGTTGGGCCGGATTCCTGGCAGCGTCGCATCGAATGTCGGATCGATACCCGACGCTTCGCCGCCTCCCAAACGCGATTGCGACGCTTCGAACGATTCCTGGACCTTTGACTTGAATGCGTTTAGCCGCATCCCCGCAGCCTTGCGATCGCTCGGTTCGATGCCGCCCATCATCTTTTGGACGTCTTTAAGTGCTCCTTTTTTTGCACCTAAAAACCGCACCCGGGTTTCTTCTACGGCGTCAGCATCGGCAGCATTCTCGAACGAATCGAGAGCGTCTTTTTCGAGTTGGTCGAGCGTGCTGATGAATTTATCGAGAGACATGATGCCAGGACACTAAGTCAAAAGGGGTGGGAAAGGAGCGAGAAAACGAGGCCCATTGGTTAGCAGCGAACTACCAAAAAATAAACCCAGCAAAAAATAAACCCAGAGTGCGTTAAACGCGACTCTGGGTCGTATTGGTTTACCCCTAAACAGGGAAAGACACCCGAGGCTTAGGCCGCGAGAACTTCTTTGACCTTGTCGCAGACCTCTTTGAAGCCAGCCTTGTCGTGGATCGCCATTTCCGAAAGCATCTTACGATCCAATTGGATACCGGCCTTGTTCAAACCGTAGATGAATTGGCTGTAGCGAATCCCGTGCTGACGAACCGCAGCGTTGATACGAACGATCCATAGGCGGCGAAAGTCACGCTTGCGGACGCGACGATCGCGGAACGCATACACACCAGCCCGAAGCAATGTCTCCTTGACGCTTCGTGTCAGTTTACCGCGTCCGCCGCGGAAACCTTTGGCTCGTTTAAACAGACGCTTTTTAGATTGCCGACGTGCTGAACCTTTGGTGGTACGCATTGCTTTTACTTCCTAATGGTTGGATCGAATGCTCGAGGATATCGTCGTTGCGATAGAGGTTGTTCGAGCTTTTCGTCGCCTTTCTGACTTCAGGCCCCCGTCAGTTCGTTGCTGCGGGTGTTTCGCCTAGCCAGATGGATACGGTTCGACTTTGGGGTTTTAAAAAAATGGAGTGAGGTTTTTGAACGTGAAAGCAGGCAGTGCTTTCGTGCTTAGTTGCTGTAGCCGTTTAGAGCTGCGTGAATGGTCGGTTCCATCACGCTATCCAGCGAGGTGGTGCCACGCAGGTTACGACGACGCTTTTTGGTCAGGCCTTTTGCCAAGTGGCTTGTGCCGGAGGAGCGATGCATTGCCTTGCCAGTTGCTGACAAGCGAAATCGCTTTTTGGTGCCCTTGTGGGTCTTAATCTTGGTACCCATTTGTGATCCGCAAGTGATAGGTAGGGTGGTTTGGTAAACAACAGTTCGATCGAACACTTCCTTTAGGGTCCTGATCGAACCGCGAAGCTTACCGAATCGCGTTTATTTCCGAAAGTCCTGCTAGGAAATTCGCGTGGCCAGGACGGCATTCATTTCGTCGGTGGCCGCAGAAACGGCATCCTGCCAACGAGATTCACCGTATTTTTGCGAATATTCGTCGCGACGATGGGCAAAAATCAAGTTTCGCGAGTTGTTGACGATTGCCCCCATTCCGGCGTCGTCGAATCCCGCAATCACGTCTTTTGCCGTCCCGCCCTGGGCACCAAAGCCCGGAATCAAGATCCAACTAGTCGGCATCGCCGCCCGCATTTCGGCCAATTGCTCGGGATAAGTCGCCCCCACCACCGCTCCGATCGGGCCATAGCCGCTCTCGCCCGTCCGCCCCTGATTCAATTCCTGGACCAATTCGGCCACGCGAGCGTAGATGGTTTGCCCGTCCGTCACGCGGTCCTGCAGTAGCCCCCCGCCTGGGTTAGATGTTTTTACCAGTACAAACACGCCCGCAGCCCGCTCGTCACAGACCTCGACGAACGGTTCGAGCGAATCGCGGCCCAAATAAGGACTGACGGTCAACGAATCGCTGCCCCACGGGCTGGCGTCTCCCGCCCCTAAATAGGCCTGAGCGTAGGCGGTCGCGGTGCTGCCGATGTCGTTCCGCTTGCCATCGGTGATCACCAATAATCCGGCATCCGACGCATACCGGATGACTTGGCCGAGCGAGACCATGCCGGCCGGTCCGAGCTGTTCAAAGAAGGCGGCTTGCGGTTTGACGCAGGCGACTTTGTCTTTGACGACGTCGATGATGTCACAGCAAAACTGCGTGTACGCCGCGGCTTTTGCATCCGCAGCCCCACTTTCGGCGATTTGCCGGATCGAGGTCGGCAATTGCTCCAAGCGAGGATCCAGTCCGACACAGGTGACCGATCCAGTTCGCCGCACCGCCTGTGCAAGACGATCCGCAAACGCAGTGGGTTTGTTTTGGCTGGTGCTTTGACTCATCGGAACGCGTCTCGATCAAATGGAGGTACAGAAAAGGGAACGAGGTTGAGGGTGAGCCCATTTTCTGATTCCTAAGCTCCGATTCGTCAAGGATGGAAGCGGCCACTGCGAAGCGTTACGATTGTCATTAGACGTGCTGCAACTCCGAAACGCAGAACGTCTTGGTCGCCCCACCTCGCCAGTCCTGCGTTTCGGAGCCGCAGTGCTTCACTCCCACTTTAAGCCCCCATGTCAAAATCGAACCGTTTTCTATCGCTGGCCGTGCTAACCGTTTCTTGTCTCGCGGTCGTAGCGGGCTGCACCGCTGACGAAGCCGCCACGACGACCACCGCCCCAACCACTTCGTCCTCTGCGGATACATCCGAATCAAACGATGCATCCGAATCAACCAAGGAATCACGCGTGCTGCGACATGCCGTCTTTTTCTCGTTCAAAGAATCCTCTTCGCCCGAACAGATCGATGCGGTCGCGAAAGCGTTCGAGCAATTGCCGTCCAAGATTGATTCGATCGTCGATTTCGATTGGGGTGTGAACAACAGCCCCGAAGGACTCGACGATGGATTCACTCATTGCTTCCTATTGTCGTTTGCCGACGAAGCAGGTCGAGCGGAATACCTGCCACACCCGGCTCACAAAGAATTTGGCGACACGCTGCGTCCGCACATGAAAGACGTTTTTGTGATCGATTACTGGGGCGTCGCTGACGAAGATGCGGACGCCGACCGCAAGGATGGCGATGAAACCGAACTGAAACACGCCGTGTTCTTTAAATTCAAGGACGATGCATCCAAAGAGGACGTCGCAAAAATCGAGCAAGCGTTTGCTGAGCTGCCGAACAAGATCGATTCGATCACCGATTTTGAATGGGGCACCAACAACAGTCCCGAAAAGCACGACGATGGCTTCACTCACTGCTTCATGGTCACGTTCGCAGACGAAGCGGGACGCGAAGAGTACTTGCCGCATCCTGATCACAAAGCGTTTGTCGAAATACTGATGCCCGTCCTCGATAAAGCTCGCGTGTTAGACTTTACGACGAAATAGTTTCGCAGCCGCGGTTCCTCCTCTCTCCCCCCCTCTTTTCTTTTTACCCCACGGCCCTTCATGGCAATCCTTGGACTCGGAACGGAAATTGTTGAATGTGTTCGCATCGCCAAAATGATCGAAGCGCATGGCGAACAATTTCTTGAACGTGTCTACAGTGCCAACGAAATCGAGTATTGTATTCAAACGGCAAATACGACTCAGTTGTTTGCCACTCGTTGGGCGGCGAAAGAGGCGGCGATGAAAGCGATGCGATGTCGGTACCAAGGAGTGCGTTGGACCGACATCGAAATCGTGGTGCATGTAGGCGAAGGACCAACCATGTTGCTCTCCGGTGCCGCGTCCCAATGGGCCGAACAACGAGGGATCGAGAGAGTTCATGTTTCGCTAGGTGCCTGCCGCACCCATGCCACCGCGTATGTCATCGCCACTGACGAATTGGATTAACCTGGAATGTTTCGGCTCGCTCTGCATTGGCAACTCCTGATCGGGATGATTTTTGGCACCATCCTGGGCGTGACGTTGAACATCACCGCCTCGAATCGCACGACTACGGTCGTTCGCCAACCGGGCACGCCCAGCGAACTGCCTCGCGGGATCGATTCCGCCGCGATCCACGACACCTCGGGCTCGACGGTGATCCAATATGTCAATGACCAGGGCGAGCAGGTCAAACGGGTCGTCGATCCGGTAGACCCGCAAGCAGGCGTGTTTCGCTCGATCGAAACGCTCGCTGCCGTCGACCCGGCTGCCGTTGCGATCTACGAAACGTATGGCATGAGCGTCGCAAAACAGGTCGGCGGATGGCTGCAGCGGCTGGGGGGACTGTTTTTGCGAATGTTGCAAATGGTTGCCGTCCCGCTGATTATCACCTCGCTGTTGACCGGAGTCTTGGGGCTGGGGTCCTCGCAAGGACTCGGGCGAATGTTTCGTCGCACGCTGACGTATTACATCTGCACCAGCATGTTGGCGATCACCACCGGGCTGTTGGTTGTCAACGTTGTTCGCCCCGGCCTGAAGGATAATGTCGTCGCTCGCGCCCATCCTGATGCGCACGAAGCGGAATCGCTGATCAATGTGTTGTTCGCACAACTCGAGGCGATGATCCCCAAGAACCCGTTTGCCGCCGTCGTCGACTCGAATTTCTTGTCCGTGATCGCGTTCACGATCGCGTTCGCGTTGTTCACCATTTCGGTCGGTGGCAAGACGGCTGAGCGGATTGGCGACGCCGCCAAGGCCGGATTTGACGTGATGATGGCGATGACGATGGCGATCATCAAACTCGCGCCGCTCGGCGTTTTCTTTTTGATCGCCGCGGTTACCGCGACGCAGGGAACCAGTGTGTTTATGGCGTTGGCGTGGTACGTCGTCGCAGTGGCAGTTGCGTTAGCGATCCACTCGCTGATCACGTTGCCGTTGATTTTGAAATTCATTGCCAAACGAAGTCCGGTTGAATTTTTCAAAGCGATGTCGCCAGCGTTGTTGACCGCGTTTAGCAGTGCCAGCAGCAATGGGACATTGCCGTTGACGATGTCGAGCGTGGAAGAGCGTGCCGGGATCAGCAACCGCACTGGATCGTTTGTGCTGCCGCTCGGAGCGACGATCAACATGGATGGCACAGCGCTCTATGAAGCCGTCGCGGTGTTATTCATTGCTCAGTTACACTTTGAGCGCAATTTAGAAATGAGCGAGCAGATCGTCGTCGCGCTGACGGCGTTATTGGCCAGTGTCGGCGCGGCAGGCATCCCGCACGCCGGGTTAGTAATGATGGCGATCATATTGAACGCGGTCGGATTACCGCTAGAGATGCAAGGCATCATCTTGGCGGTCGACCGCGTATTGGACATGTGCCGCACCTCGGTCAACGTCTGGAGCGACTCCTGCGGCTGCGCCGTCATCGAAGCCTTCGAACTCGCCGACGCCCCCAAGCCAAGCACAGAATAGACTTCCAGTCTATCATCTGCACACCGGCCCCCTTTCAGCCGCCTTATCGCCCGCCCCGTCATTCATTTTAAAATTTACAATTGTCAATTTAACTTTTTCAATCCTTCCATTCACAACATCGTCGCCGCAATCGCAGCACGCAATGCTGGCCTTATCCAGTCATCACCAAGTCCCAACAGGGACGGCATACTGTAGCCCACAGCGTGAGCCGTGGGTTACGGAACAAATCAAGAATCAAAGCCCCCGAAAGGGGCGACAGGAAACGCTGCGTCCACCACCGGTCACCACCTCCACCAGCCACCTCTCCCGAGCGCAGCATGGGAGAGGTCGGACGGGCCCTCAAGGCGAGCCCTTTCAAGCTAGCATAAACCATATTCGTGCCGCATTCGTAACTGAATGTAAGC
>NZ_BAABGA010000017.1:0-319344 GCF_039541335.1 Novipirellula rosea
GACGCACCATTTACCTTCCCGTTAAGACCGGTCCACTGTCAACTTTTCGTGGGCAATTCCACACCTCGGCTCTTTGGCAACGGGCCATGGCCTTGGTACAATTTTTCGTAGTTCAGACATCGCGTGCTTCGTTTAGGGCGGTGTCGGCAAAACCCACCGTTGTGTGCTCATGGATGTCAGCAAGGTCCCCGAATTTCTGCGCCCTCTTGTGCCGTATGTTGAACGATGGACGGCAATTGGCAACGATGAGGTTCAAGCCCGCCTGGCAGCTGCCCGGTCGGATCAAGCCAAAATGGACGACACCCGTCGATTCGGCGAGCTGTTTACTCCTGAGCTTCAGGAAGAATGCGCCTTATGGACAGACCGAGAACCTATCACTGAGTCAGAAGAAACGAGCGCATTCTACTTTGCCATTGGCGTCCTCGATGAGTTAGATTTACTGCAATCCGACGAGGACCGGAACACGGTTAATAGCCACATTGAGGCACTCACGAAATTCGGTTCGTACCGCCTGGCTTCCGAGCGAATGCACGCTGCAAAATTTTTGGCAGATTTTGGCGATCATGCTTCCAGTGCGATAGAGCCGCTTCGGACCGCACTCGATGATGAGGACCACCGAGTACGCGTTTGGGCGCACTATGCGCTTTACAAGATCGGCGGAGGCGATCAAGCCCACATTGAATCCATTCGCGATTACCTACACGACGCTGACAACGAAGTAAGAACAGAGGCGGCACCCGCTTTAGGCCGGATTGGACCGGATGCGGCTTGCGGAATCCCTGTTCTAGTCGACCTGATTGAAGATCCACGACAAGATGATTTCGACGTTCCAGTTTTCATGGAGACACTCGCGTCGATTGGAGCGGATAAATCACTTGCAAAAGAGACGATTAAACGAGCGACCCAATCGGATAGCGAATGGATACGAAAAGAGGCTTCGGAAATCTTAAAATCAATGACGGACGATTGAGTGGCACACAACAAAACATGTCGGCGAGGATGCTTCGCAATCGCCGCTTCGGTTTATTGACTCCGTCCGGTTCATTACAATTATTGGCAATTCAAGGTCGTGCGTTCGGATGACGGCGGCGACCGATTGGCGATTGGCACATCGAGCGGACGTTTTGACATCATTGAAATCAGTGCCTAACCAACCCTTACCCGCCAACACGACGCGGGCGGTGACGCTACTCTGCCAATATTTAAGGCGAGTCGCTTCGTGGCAAGGATGCGGCTGGATGTTAGAGCTAGCTCGGTTGACGCCACCAAACGTTTGTCGCGGCATGAAGCATTCAGAGTACTGCGATGAGATGTTTCGTTGGGTATCGCCTTGTCACGCATTTAGAGGAATACAGGAAAATGGGTGACAGAAAAATGATGTTGCTGTAATTTGGGGCTGACCATTTTTCTGTCCCTCATCTTCCTGTAAATTCACTTTTGCTTGATTGATAACTGAAGCAGTGCTTCGCGAAGCCGATTCTTACACAACCAAACATTGCAGCAGCTCACAGTGCGTTGTCCAAAATATCGCCTAAAATCAGAAGTCTAAGAAGCGAGCCTTCAGCGTGGAGTCTCCCCCCTCATGAAGTACGGCACCGAGTTGATCATAAGTCCGTTATTTGCCACAGGTCGTTGGTGCTTCTATGGAGTATTCTGGATCAATCGACCTCGATGGGTTGATCGACCTCGACTCGCTCGCCGCCAACGGTGCCTATCACTGGACGTTTCTGGCATTCCCAACGTCTACCGTGAACGAGCAGGGTGTTCCATCCGATCCAGACGCTCAGCGATACATCGCTGCCGTCCAATCTTCTGGTGTTCCCGTCGGAATTTGGTGCAACTCACCTGTCGATGGGACCGCGTATGCGGCAGTGACACATGACGTGATTCCTCAACTTCATCGTGCCATCAAGGGCCTAACTCAGTATCAAGCGTCGTTTGCCGCAGACTTGAGCGAACGGTTGTTGGCGGAATCTGGCTCGTCTGGCACATAAAAATGTGTGGTCGCTGAGTTGCGGCATTCATGCCGCAAACGCCTTCCTTCTTCATTCCACGCGGGGCATCGTTGTATAATCGACTGCGTGGTGAACGTCTTGCGTTTCGATCAGAGGCGGCGTCGGCCAAACAACCCGTAGGACACTAGCGTTTTCCGATGGCACACTACGCTGACCTTGCACCCTGCGACTACTTCACGTCGGATCACGATGGCAAGCTTGTTGCTGTCGGCTGGCTCGCTCGCGGTCACGAATTTTCGCGTGGTGACGTCGACTCTGATCTCGTTACCCGTATCCACCAACTCCTCGTGAACCCGTGGCAACCCTGCGTTGCAATGGGACCGCACCCCTGTGACTTCTGCCGCGTTTCGGGCGGCCCCGGCCAAATCACCATGGACACCATCTCCGCAACGCTAGGTGTCTCCAACCTTTTCGTCCCTGCTGATAATCGGCTGTTCGTCGCTCCGTCGCTGATACTTCACTACATAGACGCCCACGATTATTCGCCGCCCCAAGACTTCTGCGATGCCGTGATGGCGTGTCCTGAAATGCGATCCATCGACTATCTCAAACTCATTCGCAAGGTTGCGCCGCCTGCATTGTTTTCTATCAACGAGACCGTAATGTAATGCCCCGTGCCCTACAGCTTGTTAAGGTTTGGGGTCAGCGAGGAGCGAGCCTGATCCCAAGCCCAGCGTTCAAGGCGAGCCGCTTCGTGGCGGGAGACGGCTGGATCGCTAATGCGACGTCGTATGACAATACGAAGCCTAGTGGGAGCGCATCGCGATGCATCGTAGTGCCATGGATGAAGTGCTGCATTCTGCGGGAAACAGGAAAATGATGAATTTGTAAGTTGGGGGCTGACCATTTTCATGTTGCATTCATCTCGCTGGCTCAAGGAACAAACACGGGACGAAAGTAAACAAGACGAAGTGGAATTCGGTAGCCGGTTGGTGTTGATCTTGTGCTGCGTTTGCGGAAATCTGATGGGGATGTGTCTATCGGGGCTTCAGGTCGTTCACGTTGTTTGTACGGTGTCTCAGGTCTCAGTGCTGGCTAAAATGCAGTCCCGCATTTTTAATGCATTAGTGGGGGCGTCGCGTCCGGGTAACTAGGGAGCCGGCGATTCTGATGCCATTCGCGTACAGGGTCTGCTTGGCAAGTCGCGTCTGTGAGAAACCATAATTCCCTTATTTGGGGGCGGATAAATAGGAATTCCGAGACGAGGCCCTACCCGCACGGTTCCGTGTCGGGCATCGGCGTTAAAAGCAAATGCCCCAGCACCGATCCCGGAGGTCCTTTCGGTGTGCCCCCGCGCGGGGCGTCGCCCGTTCATCGAGGACTATTGTGGCGTGCACTCCCAACGAAACCCAAGTACGTAAGTTCCTATGGTTCGTTGTCCCTGGTGCGGGATTTTGTGGCAACGTTTCGGCTGTGCGGGACGAACGGTTGCGTCGGCGGAACAGAACCCTCACAATTATGGTCCGCGGGCCAGTCACCCGCGGATCTGAAACACCGCCGGCTGACCTCGGTGGTTTCCAAGGGTAGGCCGCTCGCTACGGTCGGACGATTTAACCGGCCGTTGTTGTCCTTTCTGGCGCGGTCGTTGAGTCGGCCCGCAACGAAAGAAGTTATGGATCAAGCGAAATATAATGAATTGATGTTGCGGTGTTTTAATATCCCTAAAATCGAATCGATGCTGGTCTACTTTATTGATTCGCTCTCAAGGTTCATCGAAGCACACGAGGAGGATCTTCATACGAATTGGGGAATCATTCACCAGCTAGGTGAATGGCTATCTAAACACGGGGAAGACGATCGTGCACCGGAACGCGTTGTCGTTGAAATGAAACCTCCGAAGAACCCAAGCCTACCGAGCGAAATTACTAATCGCATTGGAGCCGAAATGTGGGAAGCTGTGTTGCCCAAATTTAAGCGAGTCGCTGAGCTAAAGAATCAGACTGATAGGCTTCTCGGTCGATCAGACTATGCTGCGAATTGTGAGTTTCGGCGGTTGCTAATTGAACGCAACACGGCGATGGATGATGTTCTTAACCTCTACCGAGACTATCGAGTCGGGTGCTTTTTGATGCTCGACGAAGTCCGTAAACAGAGAAAGGACCATAGGGTATCGACGGCAGTGGAGTCGAATGCACCCGAGGGGTTTCTCAAACTAAAACCGGTTGTCCAACGGTGGTTGGAACTTCCTAGCAAACTAGGAGGACCCACAAAGACTCAACACGACTTTGTTTTATACCTCGTAGAGCAAAATGGGCGCGCTAAACCTGCGGACATCTCGACTGCATGCGGATTGGATTACGAAGACCCCCGCGATGGTTGTCGGAAGATGGTCACGCGAATTCAGGGGAAAATTACCGATACCCAGCCGTGGGATATCACCGCGGAGGATCGGGGCGAAGTTGCGATATTCGAACGTCCCCAGAAGGTCCTCAAAACGTCCTAAACGCGTCTCTGATTCGTCGGACGAATTTTTGGACATTAAGCCTCTCTCGAATTGGAGGCTTAACCAATGCAACAAAAACAAAAGCGGGGTCGGTCCCCGTTCGACTGCATTCTTGACGCTGACGTTGTTCGTTGGCGATTGCAGTCGGTCCTGACCGAAGCGAGTCGACTGCGTTTTCTACTTCGCGTTGCAAGCGAAGTTGAAAGCGGTTCTCCCCTCGATGAACCGGAGGCTGGTCATGTCTGATCATAACCTACGGCTCGTGATTGCCACCGCACGTCGTCGTTTCCTTCGACGTTTACAAGATGGCCCCGCCACGTTCACCGACGCAATTAGCGGTATGGCCCTGCCTGAGGGCATGGACGGCCGCATGTTCGGTTTGATGGTCCGCGAGCTGCACCGGGATCGGATCATCAGGCCCGTCGGGTATGTCCCGTCGTCAAATTCTTGTTGTCATTCACGACTTTGGGAACTTGTCGACGACACGAAGGGCGGTGCGGAGTGACCTCTGTGGAACTTGAAACGCTTGCCGATGCGGTGGTGGATGGTGTTGATGATCGCTTGGCTAACCGCCGGCGATTGTTGCCCCGCCATGAACTGGACCGAGTGATCGGCGTTTCGGTAGCGTTGCTAGTTAAGATGATGCGAAACGATGAATCGCCGGTAGGTTGTTGCGGATGCAAGGGGTTGTGCGTTCCGTATGCAGTGATGACACTCATTGTCGATTGCATGCGAGTCATGCGACTGCAGTGTGGACGCCCACCTCCGGCGGCGTTCGTCGCCGACTAGGCAATGAAAAAGATCGGCTCGAGACCGTTATGGTTGGAGCCTCAAAATATTCTGTCTTGAAGCAATTGCGGTCGGCAACTTTCCAAACGATGTCGACCGCAATTCTCTGCCGACCCATAGTAGCTGCTTGGGAAAGTAAAGTCTCTCCAGATGGATTGTGAGCGAGAAACATGCGGTGTCCCCCTGCGTCGTTCTATGGGGCAAGCTGCCGTCGGATGCACCTGACGCATTCCGTTGCTATCCGCTTTACCAAGCGGTAAGTAAATTACAGGAAAATGGGTGACAGAAAAATGAGGATGCTGCAAGTTTGGGGGCTGAGCATTTTTCTGTCCCTCATTTTCCTGTAAATTCACCTTTGCTTGATTGATAACTGAAGCAGTGCTTCGCGAAGCCGATTCTTACACAACCCAACATTGCAGCAGCTCACTGCACCTCTTCCTAAAATATCGACTAGAATCGGAAGCCGAATAAGCGAGTCTCAAGCGTGGAGCCTCGCAACCTTTAAGTACGACACCGAGTCGTACATTACGACCTTGTGCGGCCTATGCTCGAATGAGTTTCAATCCGTACCAATCGCCAGACTCGAGCCCCGTCGAAGCAGAGCACCGCCCATCGCGTGATGGCACTCGTGCCGTACGCATCGCGATTTATTCCCATCTAGTGATCGTAGCGCTAACCGGAATCGCGATGACTCACGATACAAGATCGGTGATCTGGTCTGAACGCTGGGAACCGTTCCTGGAACTTGCACTACTGATCGGGCTAATCGGACTGTTCATTTGTCCTGTCATGTTGTTGGTCGCGGTTTGGCGTTCGTCTCTGTCGCCTTTTCGTCGTTTCGCAGCTCTAGCAGTGGGTGGCGGAATCGTCTTCGCCCATTTCATCGCCCTAATCCCCAGCGTCCAGTAGTTGACGGCCGCATATGATGGTTCTTACGCAAGGTCTGCATCGTGGCGGGGATGCGACAGGATCGTTGACGCAATGTCAGTCGATGATAAAGAACCTTAGCTTTTGGTGCAGTCAGATGCACCTGACGCATTCCGTTGGCTATCGCGTTATCTCGCGTTCAGAAGAAAACAGGAAGATGGGTGACAGAAAAATGATGTTGCTGTAATTTGGGGCTGACCATTTTTCTGTCCCTCATCTTCCTGTAAATTCACTTTTGCTTGATGGGTGTATGAGGCCAGGTCTCGCGAGCCGATTTTTCGTGCAGCCGAACTTTGTAGTTACCCTTAGTACCTCGTCAAAAAAATTGACGGAAATCGGAAGTCTAAAAGCGAGTTTCTGTCTAGAGCCGCCACCCATAAGGTGCGGCAGCCAACACCTCTCAGTCGCACTGTTGGGCATCCATACCGAATCGCCTTGATCGTGCCGCATCATTCCGTCTTTGGTAGACTGAGCGATGTGCACGGCTGTTTGGTGTCGCGGACTGCGGCGATGGCGGTGCGGATCCGTTAGTAGACCCTCGTTCGATGATGTTCACGCCGATGCCTGCACTGATCGACATGCGTGGCAATTTGATTGCCGCTGCAATCCTGTTGGTGATTGGCGTCGTCGTGTTCCGGTTTGTTCGCCCACCATCTGCGGCGACCTCGTCGCGTCGTTGGCTTCCGATTGTTGCTTTTGTCTGTGGTCCCGTGGTCGCGTTTCTCTGGACAATCGCAGACGTATTCTGGATTCAGCCCGGCTCGTATCTCAACTTCGCTGAATACGTCGAAACATTGATTCCCGTGCTTATCATCGGCGTCATCGGTGGCGCGGTCGGGGCGTTCGCTTTTGGGGTGGGCGACCGTATCACGCTTCATCGCCGACGCTAATATGGTTTTACGCTAGGTCTTCAGCAGGCCTTCTGCTGTTTGGCGACGTCAGCAGGCCTTGGTAAAATTTTTGGCAGTTCAAGCTCACTCGCTTTGTTCAGGGTGTGTCGAAAAAAATTTGCTGTCTGACTCAAGTGCTTGCGGCAGTTGCGGGTTCCTGTTGGTACGGATTAGTGCATATCAGTATTCGGTTGTCTTTGGCACTACCGCACGCTCATCACCACTGGTTACCACAAATCGAGATTGGATGTGCCAGACGACGATGGCACGATCACGTCGGTCGATGTTACCGAACGGTAGGTTGAGACGCAGTTAGATGCGTCTGACTCCGTCTTTTGGAGTCCGCGTTGTCCGGCGGTCAGAGGATTACAGGAAGATGGGTGACAGGAAAATGATGACGCTGCAGTTGGGGGCTGCCCATTTTCCTGTCACTCATTTTTCTGTAAATTCCGCCTTTGCTTGATGGGGGTACGAAGCCAGGTCTCGCGAGCCGATTTTTTTCGCAACCGAACTTTGTAATCACCCACAGTGCCTCGTCAAAAACAATCGACTGAAATTGGAAGTCAAAAAGCGAGTTTTCTGCATGGAGACGCAACCCGTAAGGTATGTCTCCGTGTCGTATGTAAAAACCTAATTGGGCGGCTCAAGTGCTTGCGGCAGTTACAGTTCCTAACCGTGTCGATTAACGCGTATCGGTGTTCGCTTTGCATTGCCTGTGCCGAACACTCATCGCCACTGGTTACTACTGGTCGAGATTGGATGTGCCGGGCGGTGATGGCACGATCCCATCGGTTGGTGTCACTGAGCTTTAGGTTGAGGTGCAGTCAGATGCACGTGACTCAATCTGTTGGAGTCCGCGTTATCAGGCGGTCAGAAGAATACAGGAAGATGGGTGACAGGAAAATGTTGATGCTGCAGTTGGGGGCTGCCCATTTTCCTGTCACTCATCTTCCTGTAATTTCACTTTTGCTTGATTGGGTATGAGGCCAGGTCTTGCGAGCCGATTTTTTTCGCAACCGAACTTTGTAATCACCCACAGTGCCTCGTCAAAAACAATCGACTGAAATTGGAAATCAAAAAGCGAGTTTTCTGCATGGAGACGCAACCCGTAAGGTATGTCTCCGTGTCGTATGTAAAAACCTAATTGGGCGGCTCAGGTGCTTGCGGAAGTTACAGTTCCTAACCGTGTCGATTAACGCGTATCGGTGTTCGCTTTGCATTGCCTGTGCCGAACACTCATCGCCGCTGATAGGCACTAATCGAGATTGGCTGCGCCAGACGCTGATGGCAAAATTACGTCGGTCGATGTCACCGAACGGTAGGTTGAGACGCAGTTAGATGCGTCTGACTCCGTCTTTCGGAATCCGCGTTATCAGGCGGTCAGAGGATTACAGGAAGATGGGTGACAGGAAAATGGTGATGCTGCAATTGGGGGGCTGCCCATTTTCCTGTCACTCATTTTTCTGTAAATTCCGCCTTTGCTTGATGGGGGTACGAAGCCAGGTCTCGCGAGCCGATTTTTTTCGCAACCGAACTTTGTAATCACCCACAGTGCCTCGTCAAAAACAATCGACTGAAATTGGAAATCAAGAAGCGAGTTTTCTGCATGGAGACGCAACCCATAAGGTACGTCTCCGTGTCGTATGTAAATCCGTGTCGTATGTAAAAACCTAGTTGGGCGGCTCAAGTGCTTGCGGCAGTTGCAGTTCCTAATCGTGTCGATTAACGCGTATCAGTGTTCGCTTTGCTTTACCTGTGCCGATCACTCCTTGCCGCTAATTGGCGCATATCAGGATTGGTTGTTCCAGGAGGCGATGACACGATCAAGTCGGCGGATGTCCACCAAACGCTAGGTTGAGACGCAGTCAGTTGCGTCTGACTCCGTCTTTTGGAATCCGCGTCGTCAGGCGGTCAGAAGAAACAGGAAAATGGGTGACAGGAAAATGTTGATGCTGCAGTTGGGGGCTGCCCATTTTCCTGTCACTCATCTTCCTGTAATTTCACTTTTGCTTGATTAGGGTATGAGGCTAGGTCTCACGAGCCGATTTTTTTCGCAACCGAACTTTGTAATCACCCACAGTGCCTCGTCAAAAACAATCGACTGAAATTGGAAATCAAGGAGCGAGTTTTCTGCATGGAGACGCAACTCGTAAGGTACGTCTCCGTGTCGTATGTAAAAACCTAGTTGGGCGGCTCAAGTGCTTGCGGCAGTTGCAGTTCCTGATCGTGTCGATTAACGCGTATCAGTGTTCGCTTTGCTTTACCTGTGCCCAACACTCATTGCCACTGGTTACTACTGGTCGATATTGGATGTGCCAGACGACGATGGCACGATCACGTCGGTCGATGTTACCGAACGGTAGGTTGAGACGCAGTTAGATGCGTCTGACTCCGTCTGTTGGAATCCGCGTTATCAGACGGTCAGGAGAATACAGGAAGATGGGTGACAGGAAAATGATGATGCTGTCGGTTTGGCGCTGAGCATTGTTCGGTCGTAATGAACGTGCTGTCTCCGGCCTTCTGGCTCCGCGAAGGAGGAAAAGGAAGAACGTAAACGAGGGCCGGGGTGGATTCGGGTGAAGGACGCCAACTCCAGCGATTGCAGCTCGCTAGCCGTGGCAGTCAGCCAGAAAGGGCGACGCGTTTCGTTTGGGATTCAGGCGAATCAAAATGGGCCAAGATCGAGATCGTTGCTGGCCGTTGTGGCAAACGCTTTGCCTGAGGTATTGGTTGGCCTGAGATATTAGTCGACCAGAGAAGTTTGTGCCGGTTCGGCGGCATCGCTTTTCGCGGGAACGGCAGATGGTCAACTAGCCTCGTTGGGCTATCAACCTGCGTTCAAAAGAGTGGGCGATACCGGATTCGAACCAGTGACCTATGCCGTGTGAAAGCATCGCTCTAACCAACTGAGCCAATCGCCCGCTTTTCTGTCGTCGCTTCGTTGGCCGGGAATCTCACAGTCGTTCACAGAACTTGCGGTCGATTCCTTGGCGCCGACAGGTCACCAAGCCTAACCGGAGATGCGAATCGATTCCAGTGGGCCGGCAGCAATATTTGCTCCCGATTCTTGGGCGTCTTCGCTGTGAACCCAAACCGAGTGGCCGGAAGCTTGCGCATGGCAGTGGCTTCCAGCCTGGGGCTTTTATCCAAGCGGTTCGTTAGGCCGGGGGTTTGAACTTGGGAGCCGATGGCTCTTCGGGTTCGTCCTCGGGTTCATCCAGCTTGGTTGATGCAGGTGTGTCCAGCGTCAACGCTCGCTTGGCTTCGTATTCGGCCTCACGAAACTGTTGTTGGACATCGTTGAGAGTGCGTCGCACATCGCGGTAGCTGCTGCCAAATTTGCGGGCAACCTCGGGGAGATTGCCGCCAAACAACACGACTGCGATGACTCCGATCACCATCAACTCAAATGGTGATAAACCAAACATGTTACGCTTTCCCGCTTGGCGAGTGAGTCTCGTCCTCTTCTTCGTCCGTCGTTTCCGCCATACCCCGTTTGAACTCGTTCGCACTGCGACCGAGGTTTCGCATCAAACTAGGCAATTTGGCTCCGCCGAAAAGAACCAGTGCAATCAACAGCACCACCATCAATTCGGGAAGTCCAGGGAAACCGAATGCCAGTACCATGCACTGCGTAAACATCGACATCATTAACATTTTTTGCTCCGCTACCGAGGCTCTTGAAGGAGAATCCTGACGCAAACTTCGGCGAAAGCGGGTAGGTCGATCGACACACAAGGGCGCCGAACACCTCCTGAACCGATGGTCGGGGATGGATGGGGGGCGAGCAACTTCGCTCGCATTGCCCCCATTGTATTGTCCGGCCGCCGAGAGTCAAAGTCCCGTGGCCCAAAAATCAGTTTGCGGGTCTATTTGGGGTCGGATTTTGACGCCTTTCCTCGATCATGTCGCCCCCACGGGCGAGCCAACGCAATGCTTTCTGATTTATGGCCCATCATTTCGAGTGTTCTCGGCGTCTTTCTCGTCATCGGTATCGGCGCCCTGTGCCGGCAAACCGGTTGGTTGACGCGTGCGGCGGACCAGTCGCTTGCCAACCTGACCGCCAAAGTCCTGCTGCCCGCTCTGTTCGCTAACCGGATTTTGACGAGCGATCAAATGAGCCAGTTCGCGACCGCTTGGTTCCCGCCGGTCTTCGGCTTTGGCACCACCGCTCTGGGGTTTCTGATCGGGTATTTGATCGCCCGATTTCTGGGGCACTGGATCGGTTTGGACAGCGATTCCAAACAACGAACGTTTGCACTTTGTGTCGGTATCTGTAACTACGGTTACATCCCACTACCGCTGGCGCAGCGGTTTTATCCCGACGCCGAAGTCGATCTGATCTTGCATAATGTCGGAGTCGATATGGCGCTTTGGAGTATTGGGATTGCGGTGATCGGGGGCGCCAGCGGAAGCGGGTGGCGGCGAGCCGTGCTGAGTGCGCCGGTCGTGACCGTCATCGTCGCAGGATTGATGCGACGATTCGGTCTCGAACAATGGATCCCCGATTCCTGTATGAGCGCCATCGAGATGCTTGGCAATTGCGCGATCCCGATGGGGTTGCTGCTCAGCGGAGCGATCATCATCGACTACCTAAAAGAAACCACGTGGTCCGGATCCGCCCGCGTCGTGTGCTGGGCAATCGGAATTCGGCAAGGCCTGCTGCCACTACTGCTGCTGGCCATTGCCACCGTCATCGCGAATCTTTCGAATCAGATGACGCTGGATATGAAGCAGGTCGTGATGCTCGAAGCCGCAATGCCTGCGGCGGTCTTCCCGATTGTGTTGGTGCGACTGTATGGACGCGATACGTCGACGGCATTGCGAGTGGTGCTGTCGACTTCGATCGCCGGCATCCTGCTGGTGCCGGTTTGGTTGGGAATCGGCAAGTGGTGGTTTGGCGTCTAAGCCACGGGGCGACTGATAAGCCAAAGGGTGCCCGATAAACCAAACGGTGCCCGATAAGCCAAGGGGTGACTGATGCCGCTGCGGTTCTGTTTACTCCAGTGCTGCGGTGCTTGACCGCGCATAAAAGAAGCCGGGCGTGCCTCAACTCGGTGCACGCCCGGCCTCATTGTTTAGTCAGCCGTGACTCTCCGTCTTAGTTTAATTTTCCAGCGAAACAACCGTAGCTTCCAAGCTTGATCCACCTGCCATCCTGGCTGGCGATTGCCATCTGTGCTTCTTGCATTTCAATCCTGGGACATCATGTCCTGTAAACGCGAATCCGTGCGTCGAGCGAAATGTTCGTTGCGGCAATGAAGTTCGTTTTCAATCTCCCTAATCACCCGTCCGTGCGTAGCTTTTCCTTGAATTGGGTTTCGATTCGACTCGCTGCAAGCTGCAGACTCCTTCCGCGATACAGACTTGAGTAGAATCGAAGACGACATTCTTTCCATTGATTCGCCAGTCCTTGCAAACGAAATGGAAAGTGATGTTGTCTATGATTGGCAGCTCGAACAGGTCGCCAATCACGCTTCCTCCTGAAGCGTGATCACGGGGTTCGAGCGAATTGGACTAGGCAACCAGTCGAAGGTCTTCTTGCATGACGCGATCACGCACGCCATCAATGAATTCTTCGAAGATGCGGATGTCAAGCGCCGATGCGGCACCACACTCAGGATGGAACTGAGTGCCCAAGGCAAACCAATCCATCATTTCGCTTTCGATCGCTTCGATCACGCCGTCGGGGCAACGAGCGGTGACACGGAAACCAGGAGCGACTTCGTCAATCGCCATGTGGTGACGGCTGCTAACACGGATTTCACCATCGCCATAGACGCGGCCGACCAACGAGTCGCTTTCGACGTTCAACGTGTGGCGATGGTTGGGGTCGTGAGGGTCATGGTGAGGCACTGCGTTAGGCAGATCCTCTTTGATGTTCAAGAACAGGTTTCCGCCCTGGTGAACATTCAACAATTGCATTCCAGTGCCAATTCCGAGCACAGGGACGCGTCGTTCGGCCAGCTCAGCAATGATCAAACGGTCGCTGGTTTCGCGAACGGGATCCAACGGGCGAACCGAAGGATGCAACATAAAGCCATCGTTGCGTGGATCCAAGTCGGCTCCGCCGATCATGATAAAGCCATGCAAATTTTCAATCGCGGTGTGAATCGATTCCGCGTCATCCATAGGCGGCAAAACAACTGGAATCCCTCCCGCTGCGATCACCGATTGAAAGTATCCTGCTGCAATGTAACTGTATGCGGGTACGTTACGAGCGGCAGCACGAAAGTCGGCATTCATGCCGATCAAGGGCTTACACGTCATCCGAAAGTTCCTCTTCGAAGATCGCGAGTGATAAAAAACGCGTTGCAAAAATCATTTCGCAACATGTGGCGACAGAAAACAATTCAGAGAAGATTTTTTGAATTCGAAAAGGAATGCTTGCGATGTCAGTGAGTGCCATCTTGGCTTTCATCCCATCGTGACGTTTGGACAAGTCCTACTAACATGTTCCCCAAGAGGAGCGATGTTGTTCGGCGATCCCATCGTTGTTTTCCGCCGGAAGTGACACACGCCGTGTCACTTCTGGTGCGGCGAAACTTTATGCGGGTATGCGAACAATGCAAACCCTTTTTCCTAGCTAGGCAGAATTAGCCGTCGCTAGCACTACATGCGGTGCTAGCAAATGCCGCATTTGCTAGCAACCGGCGGATTTCCGCACCGATTTGAGATCCTGGTCAGCCGCGGTTTTGTTCGTTATAAATGCACCAACACCAATGCAGCCAACGACTTAGGACTTGAGCGTGAGATTTAGCAACGTTTCCCTTGATGCGATCGGTACCGAACTTCCCCAAGAGATTTGGACGAGCGACGACCTCGAACGGAAACTCGAGCCGCTCTATAGCCGCTTGAAACTTCCCGAAGGACGCTTGGCGTTGATGAGCGGGATTAACGAGCGGCGTGTCTGGCAGCCCGGAACGATGCCCAGCGAGCCGAGTGTTCGCAGTGCTCGCCGCGCGATGGAGGCGTCAGGTATCGCCCCCGAGCGGATCGGTTGCCTGATTCACGCCAGCGTGTGCCGTGACTTTCTAGAGCCCGCCACCGCGTCGCGGGTTCACCATGAATTGGGGCTGCCATCGAGTTGTTGGGTCTATGACGTTTCGAACGCCTGTCTAGGCGTGATGAATGGTGCCGTACAAATTGCCGCGTTGATCGAAGCGGGGGTCATCGAAGCCGGCATCGTGGTGGGAACCGAAAACAGTCGCCCGTTGTTGGAACAGACCATTGCTCAATTGAATGCCGATCACACGCTGACTCGGCAAAGCGTGAAGCCCGCGTTTGCTTCGCTGACGATCGGTTCGGGCAGTTGCGCATGGTTATTGACGCATCGTGATCTCGCCCGATCTGATGCCGCCAATGGCGATCGGCAGCCGACGCTGCTGGACACCGCGATCGCAGAGGCGCGTACCGAGTTCCATGACCTGTGTCGCAGCGACCAGGACTCGGCCGGCGCGGGGATGACGCCGCTGATGGATACCGACTCGGAACGTTTGATGGCCGAAGGGATTGCCACCGGCGCTGCGGCGTTTGACCGTTTGTTAGAAGCATCGACATGGACGCGATCGACTATTACGCGAACGGTATGTCATCAAGTCGGTTCGCGACATCGAGTGGCGATGTTGGAAGCGATGGGACTTTCCCAGGACAACGACAGCATCACGTTTCCGTTCTTGGGCAACACGGGGTCGGTTGCTCTGCCGTTGACACTTGCCGCGGCTGCCAAGCGAGGTGATCTTTCCAGCGGAGACCAAGTCGCGATGTTGGGGATCGGCTCGGGGATCAACAGCGTGATGATTGCTGCAAAATGGGGCGATACGAAGGTCAGCGGCAACATTGATGCGATTCTGTAGGTTAACGTGGTGCCGATCGCACACGCCGACGTATGCGTGTTTGCACTAGTACCCTCGTTAGAACGGGACACCCCATCGTGAGCGACGAAGTACTGGCGTTTTTGTCATTGCTGCCGATCATTGCCGTGGCTGTTTTCTTAGTCATGCTGCGCTGGCCGGCCAGTCGTGCGATGCCGCTGGCGTACATCGTTGCTTGCGGATTGTCGCTGTGGGTTTGGCAGGTGGATGCGTGGCAAGTCGCAGCGGCGAGCGTGAAAGGACTGATCGTTGCGGCGGAGTTGTTGTATATCATCTTCGGCGCGATTTTATTGCTAAACACGCTGCGTCAAAGCGGGGCGCTACGAACGATCCGAAAGTCGTTTCAGGACATCTCACCCGACCGCCGCATCCAAGTCATCATCATTGCATGGTTGTTTGGATCGTTTATCGAAGGAGCCGCCGGTTTCGGGA
This sequence comes from Novipirellula rosea, assembly GCF_039541335.1. Classification (NCBI taxonomy): domain Bacteria; kingdom Pseudomonadati; phylum Planctomycetota; class Planctomycetia; order Pirellulales; family Pirellulaceae; genus Novipirellula; species Novipirellula rosea. Next base: position 15,371 of record NZ_BAABGA010000017.1, read on the forward strand.
CGCCCGCAGCCGTCGCGGTGCCACTGTTGGTCGGTCTCGGCTTTCCCGCGATGGCGGCAGTCGTCTCGGGCGTGGTGATTCAAAGCACTCCGGTCTCCTTTGGCGCCGTTGGCACGCCGATCCTGATTGGCGTTAGCAGCGGTTTAGCGGGGGAAGGGACGATCGATGGATTTGCGCAAAGCCATGGATTTGCTGACGGAGGGACGCTGCTATCGTTGATCGGTTTGCGAGTGGCGATGCTGCATGCGATCGCTGGGGCGTTGATCCCGCTGTGGTTGGTGGGGTTGATGACGCGATTCTTCGGCGAAAATCGCTCCTTTAAAGAAGGCTTGGCAGTTTGGCGTTTCGCTCTTTTTGCCGCGTTTGCGATGACGATTCCGTATGTCTTGGTTGCTTGGTTGTTGGGTCCCGAGTTCCCGTCGCTCTTAGGAGGGCTGTGCGGTTTGGCAATCGTGGTCCCCGCCGCGAAGGCTGGGTTCTTGATGCCCAAAGCGGACGCGATTTGGGATTTCCCCGCTGCGGACAAGTGGCCGGACGATTGGCTGGGACTTCCGCTGGCCAATCCGCCGGAGGACGCCAGTGCTCGCGACGACGCGAGACCGATGGGATTGATCGCGGCATGGTCGCCGTACGTGATCGTCGCCTTGCTGCTGGTGCTGACCCGGCTTGACTCGTTGCCGGGACTGGAGGGATCACCGGCACAGTGGGTCAAGTCGTTTGCGGTGCCCGTGAGCGAAATCTTTGGCACTTCGATCTCCGAAATCATCCGTCCCGTCTATCTGCCAGGCACCGTGTTTGTGATCGCGTCGCTCATCGCCGTGTTGTTCCAGCGAGTGCCGATGCGGTCCTGCGCTGCGGCCTGCGGCGATTCGTTTCGCACCATTCTGCGAGCCTCGGTGGCCTTGGTCTTTACCGTGCCGATGGTCCAGGTATTTATCAACAGCACCCACGGGGCGGCCGGGTACGAGTCGATGCCCATCACATTGGCCGAAGGAGTCAAGAACACGGTCGGCGACGCATGGCCGGTATTTGCGACTTTCATCGGTGGTTTCGGGGCATCGATCGCCGGCAGCAATACGATCAGCAACATGATGTTCTCATCGTTCCAATTCAATGTGGGCGAGAAGCTCGGTGTCGATCCGGTTTGGATCGTGGTGTTACAAGCTGTTGGCGGCGCGGCCGGTAATACGATCTGTGTCCACAACGTCGTGGCGGCGTCGGCTGTGGTCGGGTTGGTGGGCAAAGAGGGCGTGATCATCCGCAAAACGTTGTGGGTGTTCACCTACTACGCATTGCTGCTAGGGACCATTGGCTATGGGATCGTGTGGTGGGGGCGGTAAGGAACCCAGCGGCGTCTGGCCGCTGGATCAAGCACTGAAATCGATGTGCGGCGGTGGTTCCTCGGGATGGGTTGGCGGTGTTACATCGAGATCGGTGGCCTCCTGTTCCGCGGCGGCTTCGTCGGGCTGCGTTTCTTGTTCGTCGTGCTCTTTGGCTCGTTCGAAGGTGTCGTACATTTGCCGACCGTCTCCGCCGCGATCATGCGTTTGTTCGCTCGAGTCGATCGCACTCGCCTCGGCGGTTTTGCCACCTGGGTTCTCGGCGGTCGCTTGCCGCTTGGTGGCTTCGGCGGCTTGCGAGTCGGCCTCGCCTCCGCGGGCGGCGGCTCGAGCGGTGCCTGCGACAGACGCCGCGGCGGAGCTAGGATTGACTTGCATGATCACTAACCTCACTGATTTCGAGACGAAGGAGGTTCGAAAAAGGGATCGCGCTAACGAAACCAGTTTCCAAATCCGCGTGGTGACGATTCGGCCGCTTCGGGGGCGACGTCAGCAGGGTTATTTATACCAGGATTGGCGTTGGTGATCGTCGGAATAAATCGTTCGAGCGTCTCGCCAACCCCTTCGAAGGCACGCCGTTCAATCGTCGGAGCGTGAATCGGCCCCTTCACGTCAATTGTCCAGAGCGTGTACTTTTCGCCTCGCAAGGGGCGAATGATTTGCGTAAACGCGTTCTGCGGGCTGACCCGAGTATTAAATGAGAGGTCCAGTTCGCGACGTCCATCGAGCGACCCACTGCCTTCCAGTGCAACCCAGTCGCCCCACATTTTCAGTTCGTTGAAGTTCAGCGTGTCGCCAAAAACGCTGAACTGAACCGTGCCATCGGTGAACGCTACATCTTCGGTCGGCTTGATCCGCAGTTGGTTCAGGACCTGCACGATCAGCGGCAATTGATACAGGTTTGCTTTGGTGACTTGGGCGGTACCAGTGCCTTTGAGGAATTCGAGTGTTCCCAAGCTGCCTTCGAGTGACGCGTTTCCTGAGAACTCGCCACTAATTTCATTATCGATATGGCCAAAGTCGGCAAGAATCGTCGGCACTTGAGCATCGCGCACGGCGATGTCGACATCAAAACTGCCGGAGGAAAGTTCCAAGTCGCCACGCAATTCGATAACGCCATCAAACACTCGGCCGGTGATCGACCGTGTCGCGGGGGTCGGCGACGGCGCCATGTTGGATCCGGCCAAATGAGACGAGGCAAGGTTGCTGCGAACGCCTAATTTCAACACATCGTCGACCACGGTAAAGGGCCCTTGGATCGACGTGATTTGCAGATCATCGACATGCATCGAGTCGATATGCACATCGCCCGCCGCACGAATACCTTGCTGGTCACGGCTCCCGACGACCGAAATTTCACCTCGCAGCGAGTGTACCGGGCCGACATCCGCGATCCGGTTCCCCTCGAGTTGCAAGGCGATGTCCCAGTGAATCAGTGGTTCGATGTGATCGGCGTCGGGCAACGTGATTTTCGTCTGCCCTCGCAGGCTGACAGGGCCTCGCAATTGCAATCGCCGCATCGCTTCCCGCATTTCATTAGGCAACGCGGAAATCAATTCGGCATCGGGGTTCAGCCGGCTGCCGCCTTTCATGTTCAGCGTTAAATCCCAACGCCCCGTGGGTCCTTGGACACAAAATCCGTCGGCGGCCAACCGTGTTGCGCCATGTTGTCCATTAAGCGAGTCGATGTAGACCTTGGATCCATCGTAGCGGACCGTGCCGCTGCTGATGTCGATGCGATAGGGAAGCGAACACGGTCGCAGACTGAGCGTGCGGTTGTTGATCTGGTTGGCGTAGATTTGCCGAGCGGTCAAATCGATCTGCAGCGGCCCAGCATGCTCTTGTTGCGTCACCCAAACATCGGCTTCGTCTAAAACGCCGCCCGGCGCGAGCGAGTCCCAGGTGTGTTGGGCTGATTCGGGAAGCGAGGATCGCAACGCATCGTCCATCGGGATGTTGGTCGTTTGGAACACCAATGCAAGCTGAGGCGGCACTTCGATCCCGCTGCCTGAATCGGAGATACGAAACAGGTTCGGGTCGGGCGACGGTTTGGGAATTCGGTAGGTCCCTTCGCAGCGAACCACCCCCGAATTGGCGCTCAACCCTCGGAAATCGGTGATCCGCACGACATCTTCGTTGACCTCGATGCGGCCATCAACGTTGTACAACGGGTAGGCAAATTTTTCGTAACGCAAATGACCATCGATGATCCGCAAATCCAATTGGCGGGTATTCCGTCCGCTCGCGTCGGTGCCAAACATCGCACTGGCCAAATGCACGGCTCCGCGAGGTCGCAGCGAGCGAACAAACGACTCGAGCGCCGATTGGGGCGCGCCGCGATGCGACAGCGATTTGATTAACGTGCTATCGATGGCAATGGGGCCATCCGCAGCCATCACAAACGTCTTCTCGTTGGTGATCCCCGGACGAATGGGCAAACGAAATGCACACTGCATACGGTGGCTGTCGATGCGACCGTTCAGCGAATCGCTCGAGGCAATGCCATCGCGGACTTCGATCCGGCCGACCAATTGGTGTACGGGATAGGGGAATTTTTCATAGCGAATGTCGACCCCTTTGCAGACCACCTCGGCATCCGCGTCCCAGATTCCGGTGCGGCAAGTCACGTCGGCTTTGACATCGATACGGCCGCGGGGCTGCAAGTGATCCCAACCGCGACGTGACGTGTCGGGCAGCACCGAGGCAAATTGGTCATCCAGAAGCAGCCCATTGGTCGCGACCTTCAAATCGGCGTCCAGCGGCCAGCGATCGCCGCGTAGTTCGCCATGGACACGGACGACCGCTTCTCCGAGAGAGGCCTGGGAAGCTTCGATCTGGATCAATTGCGGTTCCGCAACAAACACCCCTCGCAGCTGAGTGATCGGTTTGGGCAGCTTGGCGTGAGTGAATTGGCCTTCGTGGATCGTCGAGCGGACACGGTACTTCAAGTCGCGACCGGGTGCATGGAAAACCGAGCACGAGAGGTCACATACACATTGCAGCCCACGCACATCGACCAATGGCTTTTGCAGCGTCGCGGGTAAGCGGTTGAACAGTTCACGGTCAATCTTGACGCCACGCACCGAACAGCGGACGTCGCTCGCGGCGTTGACGCTATCCCATTGGACGTGAAACGCGTCCGCCAAATCGCTCGAACCGGTGGCGGTCACGGTGCGGTCAACGCCGCCATCGAGCCGCTCGGTATTGACTAGACTTAGCTTGGCAATCTCGGTGCTGACCGGCCGCTGGCTCGCCGATGGATCATACCAATGGATTGTTCCCCGCAGCAGATCGATGCGAGGAGCCTCGGGACCGAGTTTCGGTAGCGGCATTAGATCCATCAGCGACGGCGTGCCGTCGTCACTCAATGTGACGTTGGCATGAAAGCCGTTGATCGCAATTCGATTCGTCGTCAGCGGGACTTCTTTGTCCAGCAACTTTTCGGGATGAACGTTGGCAACGACGACCAGTTGTTCAATGCGAACGAGCTCGCGAAGCGGAGCGGCAATCGCCGCAGGATTCGTGATCACGATGTTTTCAAAAATGATCCCCACCGAACTCTCGAAACGGCCCCGCCCAATCGAGACATCATACCCAACGTAGTGATCTCGCAACTTCTTTAGTAAATGACGCCGAGCTTGTTCCCCAAGCGTATCGGGGGCCAGCATCGGGACAACCGTAATGAGCGCAGCTGAGATCAGCGCAGCCCACACCCATCGCGCTAATGCACGCGACGTTTTCGGTTTCGGATCGGATTTGGACCCAGCCAATCGCAAACAGCCTATTCACAAACCAAGGGCATCCATGTCCCCTGATGCCGGGGGGCCGTAAAAGACCGCTCAGCACGAGGTTAATCTGTCGCGATACTAGCCCGAGGCTCAGCCGCCAAGCCACCCCAAAAACGACCAGAACTGGTAGATCCACGGCGATTGCCAAGGAGTTTGCAGGGCGGTCGACATCGAAAACACACTGAGTGCTAGCATCGCGTGGAAGATGCCTCGCTTCTGTGCCTTTCCTGCATACTCATCAAGAACAGGTGCTAGCATTAGCAGCCACATCGGCGTGAACCATAACACCCAGCGAAAACAGCAACTAACGCCCCCGTAATTACGGTCAATCAGCGGTCGGGCGAGATAGAACAGCAAGCAAACGACGCTAGCAATTAAGACAGCTAGCGTAAACCGACGATAGTCGTGAGGCCCGAACGAGAGTCCTTTGATCAATCCAATCGGGACGAGCAAGAAGATGGGAGTGAGCGAAAAAATTCCGTGATGACCGATCGTCATATTTAAAAAATAGACGATTCGAGAGGGTTCACCCAAGTCGACGCCCCTCCGTCGACCATCTTGCCAGTAGCTATTGGGGTACTCGTACCAATCGTCCCAAAAATGCAACGCCCAGTTTCCGCTCGCGGTTCGGGTCAACGAAAAGAGTTGGTCATCGTCGCTGCGAACACTCCAACGCCCTTTTTCATCGGACGGTTTGACAGTGATTTCCTGCGACGGTTGGATCAAATTGCGTTGCACGATTTCATGATGAATCTGCTCGCTGGGAATCGAATCGAGCGACGCTTCGATCTCGGCAATCAAATCGCCGTTGCCGCGATGCGCATAGGGCGGTCGCAAACTGCCATGAGCGGCGTAGTTGGTCCCAAAAAATCCTGCGGCCACAATGATCAATCCTGCCGCAAACGGCAGCAGCGATCTCGTGTCGACCCAAGCAAATAGCACGAACCACAGCACCATCATCGACAGTGCCGGCAATTCGTTGGCCGCGGTGAACGCGGCTGCCAATCCAGCCAACAGATACAACCCCAACGGCATCACGGTGGAGGTGCCAGTAACCGAGTCATCGAGTTTCTCACAAGCCAACAAGTAGATCCACATCGTTAGCGCGGTGAAGGCGGCGGCGACCAGATGATTGTTCAGCGTCATCGAAAAGGGCAACAGCATCGTGCCGAAAACGATCGCCAACGCGAGCGATTGCCGAGCCCACGAATTTCCACATACACGTTCAATCGAACCGATCGTGCAAAAGTAAAAGATCGCCAGCAGCGGCAGATTCACCAGCGCCAACACAATCCGTGTCGCATAGATCGGATGCTCGGTCATCGAGAGCCCGAGCAAGCTATTGACGAAAAAATAGACGCCTGCCACCAAGGTTGGAAACAATGGCGGTTTGCTGCTGTAGTAATGCAATTTGCCGTCATCGCCACGATGACGCACCTTGTCGATCGTGTTCCACGGGGTGCGGTTCTTGCCGCCTCGGATGGTGATTTGGCGATCGATCTCGTACGTGCGATCTTCGACCAGCGCGGCGACGGTACACCAGCGACTGCGATCATTGGCACTCAAGAAGGCGGTGTCTCCCTCGCGGCTGGTCACGGTTGCGATTCGGCCTGCCGCGATCCCCAGCCCGATCAAAATCAACAAGAGGTAGGCGGTGCGTCGTTTCTTACGTTCTTGCGTGTCTTTGTGCATCGAGGTCGATCGTGGAGTGAATGATGGGAATGTGGGGTGGCGTTGTCGTCTTTGCAAAAATCAAAGTCGGCAATGGCAACGTGACATTTTAGCTTTGCGTGTTTTGGTCACCGATTCGTTTGGCAACACTAAATGGCGTCTGTGTGTCGCGAGAAAGTGAAACGATCAACTCTGCCAGTAGGCCTGCAAGCAGAAACTGGGCTCCGAGTAGGACCGCAACGATGCAGTAATAAAAGATCGCTGTTTCGTGCAGATGAATATCGCGAATCGATGCACTCGCGCGGCTGATCACCCACCATGCGGACAAGCCAACGATGCCCAGGCCACCGAAGCTAAAGAACAGCATTCCCGCGGTGCCAATCAGATGCAGCGGTCGCCGCGAGTATCCGGTCAGAAAGTAGATCGTCATCAGGTCGAGAAATCCCTTGATCAGCCGCGACACGCCATATTTCGAGCGACCGAACTTGCGAGCATGATGCTCAACTTCGATCTCGCCGACCCGCCAACCTTTGGCCGCTGACAACACAGGTACAAAGCGATGCAACTCGCCGTACAGTTTGACTTCGTCAAAGATCTCGCGGCGGTACGCTTTGAATCCGCAATTGTGATCGTGCAAATGAACCCCCGTCATCCGGCTGACCAACCAATTGAACACTCGGCTGGGCAGCACTTTGTGCCAAGGGTCGTGCCGTACCCGTTTCCAGCCGCTGACGACATCCTTTTGCATGTCGAGTTGTTCGAGAAAACGTGGGATCTCTTTGGGATCGTCCTGTAAGTCGGCGTCCATCGTGATCACGATTTCGTTCTTCGCCACTTCGAAACCTGCCGACAAAGCAGCGGCCTTGCCAAAATTGCGGCGAAGTTTGATCGCACAAACGGAGGGATCTGCCGCTGCAATCGCTTCGATCACCTGCCATGAATCATCGTTTGAACCATCGTCGACAAAAATGATCTGACGCTCGATTTGTTCCGCCTGGCAAACCGCCGCGATGGCGGTATGCAGTGCGTTTAACGATTCGCTTTCGTCTAAAACCGGAATGACAAAGGAGACGCTGTGGACAGGCAACGGAGTTCTCGATATCGGGATCACAAAGTAAACGTTTCCTGCCAAGCGGAGGGGGTAGGCTGCATGGGTGCAGGAAACAAAACGCCACTGTACCGGTTAGTTGGGGGGCTATCCATGGGACTTTGGGATTCCAGAAACCGGGGACGTCTCTTTTTTCGAGTGGACCTCGGCTGGCATGCGAGCATTTGACGGCCTCATTTTCGTTCATTTTGGCTCCGTTTCGAGCAAGCAGTTGTTGCGTTGGTCCGTATTCTTTTCCGCAGTAATATCGCTAGATCGGGGAGAATCGCAGAGCGAGTCTGCGGGAGATCACTGCGGTACGCGACCGGCACAGCAAATGCATTCTTGCAAGGGTGCGATTACGGTCGCCAGCCGTTTCGATTCTTCTCGCCACGGCTGTATTCACTCTCAAATTGAATATGGGAAATGAGGCGATGGCTAATAAAAACAAACGAGTTGAGAATGCGCGAACCGAAGAGGAACGCGAAGAACTGCGAAACGAAGATCCCATCACGGGCGAAGCGGGATCACATCCGGTGGGTACTGGTGTCGGAGCCGCGCTCGGGGGCGCTGCGACCGGTGCTGCCGCTGGCGCCGTTGCCGGTCCCATCGGCACGGTCGCAGGCGCCGTGATCGGAGGGATTGCGGGCGGTTTGGCAGGCAAGGCGGTCGCTGAAAATATCGATCCCACCGTCGAGGTGGCCTATTGGCGAGACGAGCATCAAAACCGCGAGTATTACAATGACTCCTACAGCTACGACGACTACGCTCCGGCGTATCAAGCCGGCTGGGAATCGTTCGATCCGGACGTCAACGAAGACTGGGCCGATCGCGAGCGAATTGCGCGTCAGCGTTGGGAGGAAGAAGGGGGCGCCCCCTTGATGCCTTGGGACGACGCCCGACCCGCGGCCGAGGATGCCTACACTCGCGTCCGAAACCGCACGGTCAATAAGCCTCGCTAATAATAAGCCCCGTTAATTCGCGAGGACGCAAGTCACTGGCGCCGTGGATCTTACACGGCGGCAGTGACTCAATCGGAATTCAGATTGCAATTGTGAGCCGTGGGCTGTAAGGCACCGGGTCATGCAAACGCCCCGGCCGCTTACTGTCGCGGCTCACAAATGCGTCGGTCGGTGCTTTGACGTCCCCGGCACAGCTTGAGATGCTGAATGCTTTATTTGCTCCTGCTGGCAAGATCCAAAAACACGACGCACGATGGGTTGCCAACCGGAACGTAGTGGTCGGTAAAGACCAAACCGCCGCTGGGGCGGTCGACGCGGAACACCGCAATGTGGTCAGCGCGTTGATTGCAACAATAAAGAAAATTGCCAGCCGGATCGAACTGAAAACTTCGCGGGTAATTGCCTCGCGTCCACTCTTCGCCCACATAACTCAGTTCGCCATCGTCGCCGACCGAGAAGATCCCGATGCTGTCGTGCAATCGGTTGCCTGCGTAAACAAACTTGCCATCGGCAGAAACCAAAATTTCAGAGCAAAAATTGCTGCCAGTAAACTCCGGTGGCAACGTTGAAATGGTTTGCCGTGCGGTCAACCGGCCCGTTTGCTTGTCGTAATCGAACAACACAATCGTCGATCCTTCTTCTTGGATCGAATAGAACCAACGACCGTTGGGGTGGAAATGGAAGTGTCGTGGACCGTCCCCCGCGGGCAAAGCGATCGCCGCAGGATCGTTAGGCGTAAGCACACCTTTTTTCGCATCAAACTTCCAGACAAAAATCTTGTCTAATCCCAAGTCCGCATGTAAGACAAAACGCCCCGAGGCATCGGCTTGGATCATATGGGCATGAGTGCGGTCATGGCCGCTGATGGCAAAACTGCCCTGCGGGGCATGCGTGGCCGTGGTCGGCCCAATTTCGCCCTCGTCGACTTTAACGTCGCTGGCGTCACCCAATGTTCCATCGTCCAAGATCGGCAGCACGGCGATGGAACCGCCAAAATAGTTGGCGACCAACACGTGTCGACCGGTCGGATCGATACTGACGTACGTCGGTCCGGCGCCGCCTGAGCGGACCGTATTGAGCATGGTCAATTGACCACTGGGGCGATCGATCGCAAAGGCACTGACGGAGCCTTGTTTGTCCGCGCCAACTCGATCGGTCTCGTTAGCCGAGTACAGCCGACTTCCATCGGCGCTGATTACTAGACTGCTGGGACTCGTGCCCATTCGGTAAGTCCCGACGGGCGTCATCGCTCCGCTGGCACGGTTGATCTGGAAAATATGAATACCTCGGCCATTGCCTGGTGGCAGATCGACTTGCGTAGGTAACACGTCACGAAGCGGCGAACTGAATGTGCCGACGTAGGCGAATAGCGGTTTCTCCGCGTCTGCGGACTGGGCCTGCAGCGAGCGGGCAAACAGCGGCGAGGCTAGAAAAATAACGGCAAGGATTCGCAGCAAGAATCCAGAAGGGTGGTTTCGTGTCGTCATGGCAAATTCGAGGTGGGTAATCGAGGTGGGTAATTTCTCGTCCGCGGACGAGCAGACTGCTGATTCCGTCAGCCGTTTTGACGTTAGCCACGGTTTCGTCACCCTTTAAGATGTCGTACTAAATCAGCTGTCTCACAAGGGGTGGGGTGTCGCGAGCTGAGCCCTACTATAACCGATCGATTGTCGATGATTGCTCCGCAATCACAACGTTATTTTTCAATTCATGACGGCATGGCAATCGAATCAACCCATAGAATAAAACCGTCATCGAATTCGTTGAATCCGGATTTCGGATGCGTCCTGCCCCCATTGCCCCAACCTTAGCAGCGGTCTCGCTATGACTTTGATTTTCCGCCCCCTGATCTTCGTTGCGATGTTTGCCGCCGGGCCGTTGGGTGTGGTGACCCAGTGGATGGTTCCTCAAGCAAAGTGCAACGCGGACGAACTTGGTTGGATTCAGGTTTCCGCCGACGGCAAAGGATTTTCGTTGGCCGATTCGGACGACTCCTTCATCCCCTGGGGATTCAACTACGATCACGAAGGTGACGGGCGTTTGATCGAAGATTACTGGGACGACGAATGGGACAAAGTCGAGTCGGCGTTTGGCGAGATGAAAGAACTTGGCGCGAACGTGGTTCGTATCCATCTGCAGTTTGGCAAGTTCATGGAAAGCCCGTCGAACCCTAATTCGCGTTCACTCAAGCAACTTACCCGCCTCGTTGCACTGGCCGAAAAAACGAGACTGTATCTCGATCTAACCGGACTCGGATGTTACCACAAGCAGGATGTGCCACCGTGGTACGATAACCTGAGTGAGCAAGAACGCTGGGCGGCGCAGGCGGTGTTCTGGGAAGCGATCGCCAAGCAATGTGCCCAAAGCCCAGCCGTGTTCTGTTACGACTTGATGAACGAACCGGTGGTCCCCGGCGGAAACACAGCACGCACTGACTGGCTAGGCCCAGGGTTTGGTGACAAACATTTTGTGCAATTCATCGCACGGGATCGCCAAGACCGAGATCGCACCGAGGTTGCGCAGGCTTGGATTAAAAAACTCGTTGCAGCAATCCGTCAACATGACGACCGTCATTTGATCACGGTCGGACTCGTACCATGGAGCCTGGATCGCCCCGGAATGACCTCGGGCTTTGTGCCCGAACGAATCGCAGCCGATCTCGACTTCATCGCGATGCACCTATACCCCGAAAAAGGAAAAGTGGACGAGGCGATCGAAACGCTCAAAGGGTTTGCTGCTGCGGGCAAGCCGGTCGTGATCGAAGAGCTGTTTACACTGAAATGTGGGGCCGACGAATTAGGCCAATTTATCGACGAATCCCGTTCGTATGCCTCGGGTTGGATCGGATTCTATTGGGGAAAAACGCCAGCGGAGATACGGCCTGCGGCCACGATTCCCGACGCGTTGACCTTGGCGTGGCTCGAGTTGTTTCAGAGCAAGCGTGAATCGATCCTGGGACCACCGTCGTTGAAATTCTTGTCCAACGGCGTGACGGCGCATCGCGGTCATTCAGGCGAGTTCCCCGAAAATACGCTGGCCGCCTTTCGCAGCGGTATCGACGTCAGTGCCGACTGGATCGAATTGGATATCCTGCGTACTCGTGATGGGCAGTTGGTGGTCATACACGATCGAACGACCCAGCGTGTAGGCGATGCCGATCGAGTGGTTACCGAATCAAACTATGCGGAACTCGCCGAGATCGACGTTGCGACTGATTTCAGAAAACGCAGAGGCAAGTCGCTTATCGAATGTCCGCCCGCGAAAATACCGCTGTTAAAAGACGTGTTGACGATGGTGAAGTCGCAGGGACAGACGCGAGTCTCGATCCAGCCCAAGATGGATTGTGTTGCGGATGCGGTTTCGCTGGTCCGATCAATGAACGCCGAGCAATGGGTGGGATTCAATGATGGGAATCTTGAATACATGATTGAGGTAAAGCGGATCGCACCCGAGATCCCTGTGTTTTGGGATCGCGGCAAAGACACCGATATTGACAGAGACATCATGGTTGCGAAACAGCAACAATTCGAGTCGCTGGTGTTGCACCAGGATGGCATCACGCCAGAGAAAGTCGAACAGATCCGCGCGGCGGGAATTGAAGTAGGAGCCTGGACCGTCAACGATCCCGCGTCGATGCAGCGTCTATTGAAGATGGGCGTGCAGCGAATCTACACCGATCACCCAAGTTTATTGTTGTCGCTCAAAGCAGGACCATGAAGTCGCAAAAGCATTGCACGCGAGTCCGGGGGGGCGGGTGATCCTACTTGCCTTCTAAATTGATTAGCGATAAACTAAATACGGTACGTATGAAATCATTAGGAGGCGGGAGACTTGGCGAGCGGCGGACAGAAACGATCAACCGAAAAATGGCGTGAACTGGGTACGATCCAGGAGACGGTGGTGGTTGATTTGCGGCGGACCGACGACCAGTTCCAATATCATTTTGGCCGGCTGTTTCGAGAATATGGGCTGACCGAACCGCAATACAACGTACTGCGGATCCTTCGCGCGGCCGAGGAACCGCTCCCCTCGCTTGAAGTCGCCAATCGCTTGATCGCAATCACCCCTGCGATCACCAATCTGCTCGACAAGCTGGAGAAAAAGAATCTGATCGCGCGCAAACGATGCAATCAGGATCGGCGAGTCTGGTTTATCTCGCTGACGGCCAACGGAAGCAAATTGCTCACGAAAATGGACAAACCCGTTGCGGCTCTCCACCAAAGCGTCTGCGAAGGGATGTCCGAAGCGGAGTGCAAACGGCTGATCAAATTGCTGGCCAAAGCACGTTCGTCACGAGTGATTGCCGAACAGAAACCCGCCTAGCCGTTCTTTTGAATTGAGCTCCTAGCTTTATCGCTAAATCATGGGAAGCAGAGCTAGCTTTCACAACGCATCTGGAAGCATCGTTAGACGTATAAACGACGGTCCCCTCGCGTATTCGCACGACCGGTCCTGGGCTAACGCTTGGCACGTTTCTCAAGCAGGTTAGAAAACGGTAGGTCAGAGATTAGGAAGACATGCCGCTAACCACATCCGCGATGGCCCCTTACTGTTTTCTTCTCTGATATTTTAATCAATCGATTGCATCCGGCCGCCATCATGCCCGACGCCATCGGCTCGCCCACTAAGTCCAGGACGGCCGGCTCGACAGACAAATGAAGGCGAAAACTAAAAAGACCACCGGGGACGTGAATGAGCAATCGTAGGGCTTGCTGAAATCGTTGACGGCGCTGGCATTGCCGGGCTTTGGAATGAAGCGAAATGCGTCTCCCCTGCTAGACCATGTAGCATTCTGCAAATCGACCGAGTACCATGTGGGGGGGCTGGCGGTACCCAGCGGCAATTCAGAGATGCGGGCGTTTTCTTTCAAAAAAAAATATGATGGTCGCTTTGCGCCCTGATTTGATTTTGAGTTCGCCGTTTTGGCCAGCGGATCAATGAACTGCACTCCGTAGCACCAAAATCCTATTCACATCCTTTTGGAAGCAGGTTTGTTTATGTCCGAGACAATTGATTCAGAAGACCGAATTACAGCACCATCGCGTCCCAACCCTTGGAGCCCTTTGCGTTCGCTTCGCCGTTGCGGTCGGTGGGCCGTGCCAGCGGGAATCGTGCTGGCAAGCATCGTGGCCTTTGCGACGCTGCGATTGTTTGAGCCTCATTATGTTGGGGCATCCCTGTTGGGGGCCAACAACCAATTGATGCCTTTTCCAGGCGTAGGTCCAACGATTCAAGACTTGGCTAAATCGGAAAAGGACATCCTGTTTAGCCCCATCGTGCTCGAACCTGTTCTCGCCGATCCGAAACTGCGAACGGCCCCCAGTCTTTCGAATCCAAAATATACCGAGGTAAATCTCCTCAAAAACCTGTCGGTCACTGAGGCTGGAACAAAATCACGAATGATTGTGTCTTACGAGGATACGGACCCCGAAGCAGCAGCGATGGTTTGTAATGCAGTCGTCGATTCCTACCTGAGGCAGCGAGATACATTTGCTCGTCAACGCATTATCAGCATGGAACGCGAGCTTGAACCCGAGATCCAGCGTTGGCAGCAGGAGGTTGAACGAGGGCAGATAAAGGTCCATAAGCTGAGCAAAGATTTATCAGGTTCTGCGATAAGCCACCCGGCAACCGCCGCCGTAACCGAATCTAACTTACTGTTTCTTTCACAGCTCCGCACTCAGATCTCGGATGTGAAAACACGGCTTGAAGTTCTCGATGCGCAAGCCGCACTCGACGAGCCTATTGCGGAATCGCAATCGAACGAGGATCAATCCCAACTTGATCCTGAACGTGCGAGCTGGGCGAAGAAAATGAAACGAAAGCGTGCCCTTCTGGCAATTGAACTTGACGTCCTCAATAAAAAATATGATGAGGAACGATCGCAACTAGAGCGATTAGGCGGTTTCGATGCGCAGTTGCAATTTGCCAAAGCCGAACTCGAAATAGCCACAGATGTGCTGAGTAAGCTAAGTTCGAGGGCCGCAGCGGTTCGCACCGAGAGTAGACAAGTCGAAACCGTGCAGCTATTGGCTGCCGCGACACCGCCACATCAGCCGCTGCATTCGCTACCGCTGAAACGCGCCGCTGCATTTTCCGGCGTTGCATTTGCTTCGCCGCTGCTGCTTGGATTCCTGCTGGGGTTCAAACGGGATGACAACGACATCCACGATTAAGCAGGTGGGCAGAATGGATTGGGTGAAATTCTCTTAGCCGCTTGGGCGATAGCCCCGGCTGAACGTTGGAACCGTGGCTAGCGCTGGCAGCCCCGCATTCCGCTATCGTCGTTTTGCGACGGAGGGAGTCGGCACGTGTGTCACAGGTGATTGCGGACGAAGAACACGTTTGACCATTCTTCCTTATTGGCCCAATATTCGGCCGCCGGAAGCCTGGTGCTGCGTCAGGACTAGGAATTGGGGTGGACGCTAAACCCAAACTTAATAACGGGACGAAGTACTGGGAACGCACCGAATGCGGTAACACTCGGCGAGTAACGTCGCATTTACCCTAGCACTCCAACACATCACCAGAAAAACCAAGATGACAAGTCTGAAAGAGCAAACTGACGCACAGTTTGCGAAAACACGTCAAGCCAAGCCTGAATTTGCCCAGTCGATCGACGAACTTCTCGCGAAGGCTCGTGAGTTCCAAGAAGGTGGCAAAGCGATCGCTGTGGGACAACCGGCACCCGAATTTGCGTTGCCCAATGCGCAGGGCAAAACGGTCGCTCTTTCCGCTGTGCTTGCCGATGGACCGGCGGTGGTGATGTTTTACCGAGGAAGTTGGTGCCCGTACTGCAATCTGCAATTGCGGGCGATGCAGGCTCGGATGCCAGAGATTCGCGAGCTCGGTGCACAATTGGTTGCAATCAGCCCTCAGATGCCCGACGAGTCGTTGACACAGTCAGAACGGGACGAGCTTGAATTCACGGTGCTCTCGGACCAGGACGCGAGTGTTGCCGCAACATATGGTGTCGCATGGAAAGTTCCCGATTTGATTCTTGAGCATATGCGAAACGACCGCGGCCTCGACTTGTCAGCGATCAACAACGGCAACGGTAGTGTCCTGCCAATCCCAGCCACCTTCGTACTCTCACGTGACGGCGTCTCAGGTGACGGCGTCGTGGCTTGGCGATACGTCAATGTCGACTATCGCACTCGCGCCGAACCCAAGGACGTGATTGCAGCGATAAAGAACCTCGCTTAACTCGCGGGGCACACAATCAGTGGCGTGCTGCCATCACCGCGTCTCGCTCACGCATAAAAAAAGGGAAAGAAACGCAGGCAATGCGCGATTGCGATTGTGGAATCCGGGCGTGGAATCGATCAGAATGGGTGCCCACAGTTTGCCCACCCTCCTGCCCGCATCCATGCATCTTGGGATGCCTTCCTGACCACCCCTACAACTCTTCAATGAATCACAACCGCCGTCACTTCCTTGCTCAATCCGCTGCCGCGACAATCGGCGTTTCATTGGGCGCCGGTCTCAATGCTACTTTTGCCGACGACAACGCCAAACCCAAACGGATCCTGCTTCGTTCGTCGTGGCAGACCGTGAATATCGGCGACATCGCTCATACCCCTGGATTGCTGAGCATTCTGGAAACCCATCTGCCGGATGCCGAGATCGTCCTCTACCCTAGCAACGTTGATAACGGCGTCGATGAACTGCTTCGATCGCGATTTCCGAAACTCAAGATCGCCAAAAAGGGATCGCCGGAACTCGCCGAAGCTTACCAAACATGCGACTTCATGCTGCACGGGTCTGGTGCCTCGCTTGTCGCCGAGAGAGACGTTCGTCAGTGGCGTGACGAAACGGGCAAACCGTACGGCATTTACGGCATCACGCTTCCACCAAAAATGTCGCATGCCACCACCGCGACTTCGGCTGATTCACTACGCAAGACGGTCGATGTCCTTAGCGGAGCGAGCTTTGTCTATTTTCGCGATTCGAAATCGCTGGCGTTTGCGAAACAACTTGGGGTAAAGAGTCCCGTGATGGAATTTGGGCCCGACGCCGCCTTTGCCTGCGATCTGCGAGATGAGGAAAAAGCCAACGCGTTTTTACAGAAACACGATCTGCAAACCGGAAAATTCCTCTGCTGCATTCCCCGGCTCCGCTACACCCCTTACTGGACAATCAAAAAAACCGCAAAATTTGACAACGACAAACACCAACGCAACGGGATGATGAAGGAGCACGATCACGCTCCGCTTCGCGAAGCAATCATCCAAGTCGTCAAGCAAACTGACTTGAAGGTGTTGGTTTGTCCCGAGGACCGCACGCAAATGCAGGTCGGCAAAGAAATGATCTACGACAAGTTACCCGCGGAAGTTTTGTCACGGGTCGTGTGGCGGCCGGACTACTGGTTGACTGGCGAAGCAATCAGCACGTATGTCCGCAGCGCGGGACTGTTTGGTAACGAGATGCATTCGCCGATCATGTGTATTGGCCATGGAGTCCCCGCGATTGTTTGTCGTTTCGACGAACAGACGAGTAAAGGATTTATGTGGGAAGACATCGGGCTGGGGGATTGGCTGTTTGACCACGATGACGAATCACGCCGCCAACAGCTCGTGTCTACTGTTTTGGACATCGCGAAAAATCCCGGGGCGGCGAAGGACCAAGCAGCTCAGGCACGCAAGTTCGTTGAAAAACGGCAGCGGGAAACGATGCAGCAACTGAGCAGCGAGCTGGGCTAAACAGAAAGTCCATTGGGATGCGAGCGGGCGACACGGTTTTCCCGGTGCGTTGCGAATTACCCGTGCGTTGCGAGAGCGTCTAGATTCAGAACCTCCGTTGCACCTGAATCCACTAAGCCATCAACATCATAATCCGACACGCGAGCGAGGAAATCTCGATCTTGATGCGGTCCCGCGCTCACGCGTCGGGCTCTGTTTTTTCTAAGCTGGATGCTCTCTTACGGTCCACGACTCACTTCATTTCTACTGGACGCTGAAATGGGGGTGATGGAGAGGCGTGGACAAAACTCTTGACGCGTTTCGCTGCGGCCGTGGATGGGGCGGTGGATGGGGCTGCGTGCACACTGCTGTAGTGGTTATGATGCATGAACTTGTTCCCTCCACAAAATCGCCTTCCTACCGCTCTCTGATCCGATGAACACAACGGCAACGCGACTCTCCGCCGCTTTCTTATGTCTTTCGCTGTGCAACATGCACGGCATTCGCAGCACGGCGGGCGAAGAAACAGCGGCCTCGACCCAGTCTGCGAGTCCCACGCCGGCTCCGCCGCTGCGGATCGAATCGCCTCCGCAAGATTCGTCCTCGCATCTTCACAACCTCTTCCAATTGACCGAGCGGATCTATTCGGGGGCGCAGCCGGACGATGATGCCGCCTTTGCCGAGATTGCCAAATTGGGCGTTCGCACCGTGGTCAGCGTCGATGGAGCTCGGCCGGACGTGGCGGCGGCCAAGCGGGCGGGTTTACGTTACGTGCATATCCCAATCGGATACGATGGGTTGGATCAAGCCGCAGGCGAATCGATTGTCAATCTCATTAAAAACGCCGAGGGCCCGTTCTACATCCATTGCCATCACGGCAAACATCGCGGCCCCACGGCAGCCGCCGTCGCGTGCATTGCGGATGGGTCGGCCGACCACGAATCGGCAATGCATATTTTAGAAAAGGCAGGCACCAGCAAGCACTACCCAGGTCTGTGGCGTGACGTCAAATCTTTCAAAATGCCCGCCGACGATAAACCACTGCCCCCGCTGGTTCCGATCGCTCCGATCGATTCGATGGCTTCACTGATGGTGGCAATCGATCAAGCCAACGAACACCTCCATTCGTTTGCCGATGAGGACTGGGCACTTCTGGATTCGCATCCTGATTTACGTCCCGCAGGCGAAGCAACCCTGCTTCGCGAAGGTTTCCGAGAAGCTGTGCGTTTGAGATCATCATCCAAAACGAACGATCGAACCGGCGACGACGACGCGTACTGGAATCAAATGATTGCCGCTGAAAAAGTCGCGGCGAAGCTCGAAGACGCGATCCGAAATAGCGACCACACATCGGCGACTCGCCACTTGGATCAAATGGGCACTTTGTGCACAAAGTGTCACGAACAATACCGTAATTGACGGTTGACGTTGCTAGCGTTCAGGCGGCACAGCGAGAGCCGTCCGGTTGCAGCGTGAAAGACGTTCGATTTCGACCGGGCGGTCTGCGCCGCACCGCTACAAAAACCACCTGCAACCTCCGCCGAGACACGCTTGGGCGGAAGATTTTTTCACGGTCTGGATTCCCTACGAGTCCACGCCACTGGGGGCGTGGACTGTAACGATGCACCGAAAACGTTAGTTCGACGCCGCAGCAGTGTCGGGCAATTCACGAATCGAAACGTCTCGGAATTCAACGGGATCACTGTGACCAGCGAAACCGAAGTAACCCGACTTGCGATCCTTGCCCGGATGCGGTCGGTTGGCCAAGAATTCGGTGACATCCGCGACATCGCCGTCCAAAATCACGTTGCCGTTCAGCTCCACTTTGATTCGGCTGCCATCGACGGTCACTTCTTGGAAATTCCACTGGCCGGTTTCTCGCAAATAACCTCGTTTTGCTGCAATCATTCCGTAAGCACTGCCGTGATATTGGCGTGGGTCAAGCTTGGCGTACTTAGGGTGCTCTGAATCAAGAACCTGCAACTCGGTCATCGCTTGGTAGGCCGCATCGCCGCTAAGTGGCGAGCGAATTGCCAATCCGTTGTTACCACCAGGTGGCAGACGGAATTCAACGCGAGCGACGAAGTTGCTGTACTCGTCGTCGGTCAACAACAACCCACCGTGGCCGGCTTTGCAGCGAATGGCACCATCGACGACCTCGTAGTTATCCACGGCTCCTTGCCATCCGTCCAAATTTTCGCCGTTGAACAGCGACTTGAAAGAATCGTTATCGCGGCGGCTGAGGATTTCGTTTGCTTCGTCGCCACTAAACTCGCGAACGAACAGATTGCGCCAACGGATTTCGCCACCATGGGTTTGCAATTGAATGGGTCCCTCGACCGCGAGCGGCGATTTGCGATCCCAAAAGTTTTCCATGATCGCGTTATCGACGACCTTTTCGCCGTTGAGCCAAACGCTGGTGCGAGCACCAATTTGGCGAATTTTGAACGAATTCCATTCGCCGAATGGCTTGTCCGCCAACTTGGCGGGATCTTTACCGGGGGCGCCGGCGCTGTTGTTCCAAAGTCCACCGCTGCCGAGTCCCGCACCGATCTTGAATTTAGCTTCCTCGGTCGAATCCCAGATTTGAACTTGAGGCGTGCCCTTTAGGTAGATGCCGCTATCGGCGCGAGGCACGGTTTTGTATTCGAGCAACAATTCGTAGTCACGAAAATTGTCGTTGGTGGTCAGGTAGGGGCCCTTGCCGTCGTTAACCAATTCGCCGTTTTCGATCGTCCAGTGCTGCTTGGCTTCCGACATCCACTGCGATTGCTTCGCTTCTCGCTCCTCGGCAGGCATGTTGGCCAGCTCGGTGGGATTGAAGTGAGGACGAGCTTGCCATCCGTCGAGGGTTTTGCCGTCGAAGATCGCACGATAGCCTTCCGGAGGGGCTTCGGCTCGAACAACGCCGTTTGCACACAGAGCGAGCAAGGTCAAGGTAAGCGAGGCAAACATTCTTTTCATGGGTGGGTTCCTGGGAGGGAAATTAAAGGCTGGAAGCCAACAGTCTAGTTCAAAGGCACCGAAAAATGTTGCACCGATGCGTAGGAAGCATTGAAGATTTCCAAAGCGTGGCATTTGCAACGATCACGAACCACAGCAGGATGCTAAGGGCAAGGTCAATAGACTTTGCAGGAACGAAAAAGATCGCTCTTCAGCGAGCGAGTTTAACGAGAATCGCACTGCTGCAAACCAGCGTAAAAACGGGGGCGCAATGATGGCCCTAGTGACCGACTAAGGACGCCAGCTTGTCTTTTGCAGCCCCGGAATCGATCGTTTCAGCCGCTTTCTTGACCCCATCGCGAATATCACTCGCGACGCCCACCAACACTAGTGCTGCGGCGGTCCCCGCCAGCACGGCATCGCGGCACGGCCCGGATTCACCGTGAAAGACCCGGCGAATAATTTCGGCACTTTCGTTCGGATTCGCCGCCGCCAAAGCGTCTCGGGTCGTCTCTTGCAGCCCAAAATCGGCGGGCGTCCAATCGTAGGTTTTGTTTTCGGACGCTTGCACGTCGATGACATGCGTGGCTCCGTCGAGCGAGACTTCGTCTTGTCCATCGGCAGCATGTACGACAAACGAACGGGTGGTTCCCAGAGCTCCGATGGCGGCAGCCACCATGGTTTGGGTTTCGGGGGTCGAGGTCCCAAGCAATTGGTGGGTCGCCCCGGCGGGGTTACAGAGGGGGCCGAGCAAGTTGAATAAGGTTTTGACGCCCAGCTGACGCCGCACTCCAATCACATGCCGCATCGCCGGATGCAACTTGGCGGCAAAACAGAAACAAATACCATCACGATCAAGTCGCTGAGCGACCGACTCGGCGTCGGATTCGATCGGCACCCCCAAGACTTCGAGCACGTCGGCCGACCCGGTCAAACTGGTCGCGCGGCGATTCCCATGTTTCGCGACAGCGACCCCTGCTGCGGCGGCCACAATCGCCACGGCAGTGCTGATATTGAACGTCCCACTGCCGCTGCCGCCCGTCCCACAGGTGTCCAGCAGCACACGGTGAGAATGAGGAATTTGGGTCATGTGGCGACGCATTGCACGCGAAGCCCCGACCAGCTCGCTAACCGATTCCCCTTTTTCCTTTAGTGCAAGCAATAAATTTGCGACATCGCGTTCCTCGGCCTCGCCACGCAGCATCGCGTCAATCAAATCACTGGTTTGGTTTTCGTCCAGATCGGTCCCGGAATTGGCTTGTACGATTGCGGCCTGAAAAAGTGATGCCATAGCGAGATCTGAGGGTTCAACTAGAGAGAGGGAGGGAAGAGAATTTGAGTTAGGTCAAGTTTATACTGGGTTTAATCGCCATGATACGATATCCTTTTCGCTCATGCTGCGACGCCCCCCTCGCTCACGCCACGGTATTGAAACCAAAGAATTTCCATGACACGCAAAATCATTATCGATTGTGACCCCGGTATCGATGACGCCACGGCATTGTGTATGGCACTTTTTGACCCGAGGTTAGAGGTGTTGGCGATCACTGCAACTGCGGGTACGGTCGATGCCGATCAAGCCACGTCCAATGTGATCGCGGTGCTCCAACAGCTTGACCCCACCAAATATCCGCGGATCGGCAAAGCCGGGCATCCCGAAGATGCACCGGTTGTCGATGATCGCCATCTCAACGGCAATGACGGGCTAGGCGATTGCAACTTTCCCGAATCGGCGCGTCAACATTTGCCGGCAAGCGAAAAAGTCATCGCCGAACTCGCTCGCAAATACCCCAACGAAGTTACGGTGGTGTGCTTGGGACCGACGACGAACATCGCTCGCGTTTGTCGCCGAGATCCGGCGGTATTGCCACTGTTAGACAAAATTGTGATTGGCGGCGGATCGGTCTCGCATTCGGGCAATGTGACTGCGTCGGCCGAATTCAACATGTACTTTGATCCGGCGGCGGCCCAGGACGTGTTTGAATCCGCCACCACCAAGAGCTTGATTCCCCTTGATATCACCGATGCGATGAGTTTCGGGGTGGATCTGTTGGAAAAATTGCCCGCACGTTACTCCCGCGCCGGAAACTTGTTACACAAACTCATCCCCTTTGCGTTTCGCGCCGCGCATCAATTGCTCGGACGCGAACTGATCCCGTTGTACGATGCTACCACGATCTTGTCACTGATCGAGCCCGATCTTTTCACCTGGAAATCGATGGCAGGGAAAGTGGAAACCAATGGCGAATTGACCCGCGGCGTCACCGTGTTCGATCAACGTCTGCGACCGGAATGGCCCATCAACATGGAAGTCGCTGTGGATGTCGATGCGGACGAAGCTCATGAAATGATCATTCGTAGTTTGCGTTACGCGGGACAGCAAACATAGCGGACCCGCCGCACGATCGACAAATTCCAAGACGCAAAAATCGTATCAGAGAGCGTAAAAATGGAACACGTGGGGTTTCCGAAACCAGTATAATCATCGAGCCAGAGTTTCCCTCTCTCTTCACTCGATTGCAATCTTATCTTTCATGCCTAGTGCGAAACCCTCTTCGGCGCAACCGGTCGTGCGCAGCCGATTGCTTCCTCGCATCTCATTCCGCTTTGTTTTCGCGATCACCACATTGGCGGCGGTGATTGCGGCAGTGGCCCGTCAAGCCGGAAGCGGCGGCGCCTTGGCAACCGCGGCAATCCTTGGTTTAGCCGTTCCGCTGCTCTGTTTTGCCTTGTTTGCCTTGACGTTCCTATTTGCTTGGGCCGTTTCATCGCTGTGGTTCCATGCCGAAGATGAACAAACGCTAAAAGGCAGCCCGTTTGCCGCAGGCCAATTGCCTCCGCAAATCATGCCGCCACGGGAGCACAACGCATGATCTGCACTCACCGATGCTGGTTCGCCTTTCCTGCAGTCACGACGCTGCCCCCGGTCACGACGCCGATGCGATTTATTGCGTTGTTGATCGCGATTGTCTGTTTTGCAGCCACCGTTTTAGCGTCGGCGGCGCAAGCCGATGATAGTCAACCCGATGACGGTCAATCCGATGCGTCCGTAGCAAGCTCAGCCGCAAATCCCCCCTCAAGCAACCCCAATCCGACTACATTGCTTGACCCGTTGTTGCCGCCGACCAGCGGAACGGTGCGATTGCCAACGACCAAAGCCAATACGCTCGGCTTCACTTTGCACATCGAACTCGCGAAACAGCCCTCCTCAGGCAGTGTTCCGGTCAACATTATCGCCCGTTCGACCAGCACGTTTGCGGCGGACCGTCGATTGACGATCCGTTTTCGCTCGGACCCCGACGGGCAATTGCCGCCCACCAACGGGTTGCTCATCGATGTACCGCTATTACTTCCACAGGGAGCCACCTCGGCACGTGTGACCCGCTATCTGCCGAAATTTTCGGCTGGCTACCAGTATCAACTTGCGGTCTACGAGCAGGACAGACCGCTAGAGGATTGTGTGGCAAAAATCGGCGCCGCGGATACCGATTTTTACAGTCATGAACAACACCTGAATTGGTTGTTAATCACCGATAGTGACGTCGTCGATTTTGCCGCGCTTCCCGATCTGCGCCCGCTTATCTACCAAGACCCTCAATTTGCCGCATCGTCGTTTCGCGGCACCATCGGAGCCCCCCGCGACGACCCTCGCTTTTACGAATCGGTGTTTTCGAACGGTCCCCATGGCGTGGCGGGGCAATCCGAATTGCCCACCGATTGGCGAGGTTACCAACACTATGATTTGATCATCGTCGATCCATCGGCCGTGAAAGCCGCGATTCAAAACGGCAAATATCAAGCGATTGAGCAATGGGTGCTCAACGGCGGATCGATCGCCCTTTACGATTCCGCATCGGAGCAATCTTTTGTGGACACGCTCGAATTAACAGCCGAGCGTCCCAAGTCATTGGTACTAAATTTCATCACTCCGGAAAGCATGTTCAACGAGAACATTCGCAGACCTGTGGATGAAAGCTGGAACCAAAAAATTTGGTTACGTCCCCTTGGTGCGGGAATCGCTTTTGGATTGCGGAAATTGGATGACGAGGAATTTCCCAGCGGGCGGCAATGGTGGGTGGTCGAACACACGCTTGGACATCGCGTTTCGCCGATGTTGCGGCGTGGGGTCGACCCGATTCTCGGCGACCGGCGTTTCGGTCGCTGGTTGATTCCCGGTGTCGCCCAACCGCCGGTCTACACATTCATGGGACTGCTTGCCTTGTTTGTCATCTTGGTCGGCCCGGTTGCCTACCGCAGCACCGCGAAACGAGGCCGTACCTATCTGATGTTTTTGATTGCACCTGTGTTGGCAATCGTGACCACCGCATTGATGTTCACTTACGGCATTCTCTCGGATGGGTTTGGAACCTCGGCGCGGATCCGTCAATTGACGTGGGTCGATGGCGTTTCGGGAAACGCGGGTGAACGAGTCCAATCGACTTATTTTGCCGGACTGCGACCGACCGAAGGTTTGTCGTTTGCCGGCGATGCCGAAGTGATGCGTTATAGCGACGGCAGCGCCGGGTCATGGGAGGAACTGACCGAGCGGAGCCCTGCGATTCTTGGGAACATTCGCCTTGAATCGGATCAACAAGTCTTTGACAGTGCGTTCCTGCCGTCACGTCAACAGCGTCAGTTCATTGTCCACCAACCTCGCGAGCAGATTGGGACGCTGTCCATTGAAGCCGAGAAACTCGATCCGCTTGCTCCCTCCGCCACGATCACCAATCGCTTTGGCTTTGCACTGCGTCAATGCATCATCCGCGACTCGGACGGTGATTACTGGTTCGCCGACCACGTTCCCGGCGACAGCGAGAAGGTTCACTGCATCGCGATTACGCGAGCGAAATCTTCGAAACTGATCGGCGATTTGTACAACCAATTTCGACCGATGGAGGAGGACTTGTATCGCTCGCCGCAACGCAATTACCGGCGGACGACACGGGACTTGATCATCACCATCAGCGAACAAATTAAACATCAATCGATGTCGCAAACCGACGTGCTGTCGGGTTCCTTCGAACATTGGTTGAATCAACGGATGCAATTGGAAGGAGAAATTCCGCATGATCATTTTGTGGCTGTCTCGGACGTCAGCAGCGACGTGGTCTTGGTCTCGGGAACCGAACTTGTCGATAGCGTCCGTTACGTGTTTGGAACACTCAAATGAATACGACTCCCTCGTTTGCGATCCCCGGTTCCGGTGCAAACGGTAATTTGACATCGGCATCCAACGCGACCGGCGGGGTGCATCACGGCGAGACCGATTGCATCGAACTGCGTCGGCTGCATCGTTTTTTTGGGAAAACGAAAGCGGTCAATGACATTTCGTTCACGGTGGCTCGCGGCCACGTCTTTGGTTACATCGGCCCCAATGGCGCAGGCAAGACCACGTCGATGCGGATTTTGGCCACGCTCGATTTACCGAGTTACGGAGACGCGTTTGTCGATGGGTTTTCCGTCGTCAACGATCCAGAACTCGTCCGTCGACGACTTGGTTTTATGCCCGATTCGTTTGGCACTTACCGCGATGTTAATTGCAAAGAGTATCTCGATTTTTTTGCCCGGGCCAACGGACTGGTGGGACGCGAGCGGAACCAACGCCTTGACTGGGTGCTCGACTTTACCGGCACCAAAGGTATGGCTGAAAAACCGATTCGCGGCTTGAGCAAAGGCATGAAACAACGGCTGTGTCTGGGACGCGCGCTGATTCACGATCCCTCCGTGATGATCTTGGACGAACCCGCCGCAGGACTTGACCCGCGAGCTCGTATCGAGCTTCGCAAAATGATTCGCGAGTTAGCCGATCGAGGCAAAACGGTGCTGATCAGTAGCCATATTTTGACCGAACTAGCCGAAATGTGCGACTCAGTTGGCATCATCGAACAGGGGTCATTGCTGGCAACCGGCAGCGTGGAACAGATTCAACGGCAACGAGAAACGCATCGCGAATTGTCGATTCGTTTGCTTGATCGAGTCAGCGAATGTGCGGAAGATATCTCGACCCGCGAGAGCGTTGAAAAAATGATCATTGATGGCGAATGTTTGCGATTCGAATTTGAAGGAGACGCAGGCGACCAAGCCGACTTGGTCGCCTGGATCGTGAGTCGCGGGTATCGCGTGGTCGAAGTCTCGTCACACAAAAAGAGTCTCGAAGATGTTTTTTTGCAGGTCACCGAAGGGTTGGTCCAATGAGTGGAAGTGTATCCATCCCCACCGCGTCGATGCCCAAGATGAACGCAGCAAATCGCTGGGATCGGTTTGATGATTGGTGTGAAGCCATGGGGGATCGGCTGAACCCGATCCTGGTCAAAGAGACTCGCCAAGCACTGAAGAGTCGCCAATTTGTCGTCACGTTTTCGGTGCTGTTGTTTGCTGCGTTCGCCTGGACCGTCGTCGGCAGTTTGTCGCAAATGCCACAAATTTACACGACTCCCTCAGCCGCACGTTTGATGATTGGCTACTACGTGGTGCTGGCGATCCCGATGTTGTTGGTCGTACCGCTGGCCGCGTATCGTTCCTTAGAAGGCGAAATTGACGACGGCACGCTTGAGTTGCTATCGATCACGGCACTGAGCCCTTGGCAAATCGTGCTGGGAAAACTCGCCAGCGCGTCGCTGCAAATGATGATCTATTTTGTGGCCTTGTTCCCATGCATGGCGTATGCCTACACGCTACGTGGCGTCGATTTGCCGACCACGTTGATCATCATCGCCGCGTTGTTGGTGGCCGGATTGGTTTTGACCGTGGCGGCGTTGTTCCTTGCTCCGTTGGCACAAAGCCGGACCGGTCGCATCGCCACGCTGCTGATGTTGATGATGATCCTGTTGTTCGCTGAATATACGATCGGCTATCTCGTGATCGATCTGATCCTCAACGGCAACGCGTTAACGAGTGACTGGATCTTTTTCCTCTGTACGTCCACGCTGCTGGTGTCATTATCGGCCGGCCACTTGATGCTGACCGCAACAGCGGCGCAGTTAACCCCCGAGAGTGAAAACCGCTCGACACACCTTCGCATTTCGATGATGGTGTTGTCGATGATCTTGGTGGCAATCGGAGCCTATGCGATCAGAGGACTTGACCAGAGCGGAAGCGTTTTCATCTTGATTGCGGTCGCATTGGCGGTCATGTGGACTGTATTTGGAAGCATGCTGGCGGCGGAATCCCCCGTGATGACTCCGAGGATCCGACGCGAGTTACCGCAGAGTTTTTTCGCACGTGTGGCGTTGACTTGGCTGACCCCAGGCCCGGCAACTGGATTGGTGTTCGCGACGGTTAACATCGTGGTGTTGACCGGGTTCGTGGTGTTTGGCGTTTTTGAATACCGCCAACAACCAGCGAGCTTTCGCGCGTCCGACCTACAATCACTATTTCGTCTCAGCATTTTGTTTTCGAGTTATTTAGTGGCCGGTTTGATTGCTGTCCGCTGGATCGTCGCGTTGGTGCGAATCAACAACCATCCACGCGTCGAAATTGGACTCGCCGCGATGGTCACGGTACTCGTGTTATCCGCGTTGGTGCCCTATTCGATCGGTTTGCACCTGAACGACTATCGAAACTACTCGTATTCGCACTGGCAAATCACCAATTGGGTGTGGACGCTTGCCGAAGCCACTCCGAGTGGAACGGTACGAAATCTCGAGGTTTTTGGTGTTGCCGTCGCGGTGATCTTTGCCTTTGTCATCTGTTTGCTGACAATGCCACGCACGGTCTTGCCACGACGGACCGCGACCCCGGAACAGGTCCAGCGGGAACAAAACAAAGTAGCCTCCCCGTGAATCGTCCTCGGAAACGGACTAAAATTCGGGTTTATGCGGGCGACGCATTGAATTGATCCTGCGGACATCGCTACAACCATGGTTCAAGCGTACGCCACCGACCCAAGACTTCATCTCACGAAACGGCTTCCCTGGTATGACTTCCGAATCAGAATCGTCTCCCGATCCCGCCGACGCCAACCCGGCGCTGCGTGCGAGAGTGCCCGATCATGTTGCCGAAGGCTGCTTCAGCACCGGCGCGATCGTGATGACTGGACCGAGTGAATTCATCATCGATTTCCTGCAAACGATTGGCCGCCCGCATCGTGTTGCCTCACGCGTGGTGATCCCTCATCCCGTGATGCCGCAATTCATTGACGCATTGCAGACCAACCTTGATTTGTATCGCAACCGCTTTGGGGATCCTCCATCGCCACCCGCCAATCCGCAACAAAATCAGCCACGTCGCCCGACTCCGCAAGAGATCTACGATGATCTAAAGATGCCCGATCATGTGCTCAGCGGTGTTTACGCAAACGGCGTGATGATTGGTCACGGTGCAAGTGAGTTTGGATTGGACTTTCTCACCAGCTTCTTTCCGCAGAGCGCCGTCAGCTCGCGCGTGTTTGTTGCGGCGGGGCAAGTCCCTCGGCTGCTCGATTCCCTCAAAGGCGCCGTGCGTCAGCTCGAACAACGCCGGCAACAACAAACGGAAAATCAAGCCAATTTTCCCGGCATCGGCATCGATCCCGCGAATGGACCGTCCGACCCAGGCGGCAACCCGAACAGCAGCGACTTGGGTGCCGATGGCGGGCAGCGTCACGACGGCACAAGCGGTGAAAACCAGAATCCCGACTCATCCTCGGGCGGGCCCGACTCGGGCGAGCAACCGCCTAACAACGATCCCGAAAACGGCGACTCGGAACCCAAAACATAGGATTTCGCCGTAGCGGAAGTCGTCAAGACTTTCGTTTTCTGGCATGACCGAAACTCACGCGCGAATTCCGCTACCTCAGTAATTGAATCGAAGTTTCTAGCGATCCATCGTAATGATCGCTGGGGACGTGCGATTTATAAGTTGATGTTATAGCCCAGAGGACGGCACAATTCCTGCCGGGGGTGTTAACCCCCGGACTGCGTCACCACCACCCCCTTCTCGCGTCTGCGATTGGCGGCTTCGCCGCCAATCGCAGACGCGAGAACATAGGCTAAAATTCGGCACCGGTGGCTTACGCCACCGGCATGGGATGTGTCGGCCTCCGGCCTAAGACTACAAATCACGCAACTTATAAATCGCACGTCCCAAGCGACACTTGGCGTCGATGTGAGGGCCGTTCGTTGTTTAATAGCATCCTGCCGCCGCTTTGCAATTTTGCGTTCGTATGGGGGCGATCCGACTCCGAAAGTCTTCGCGACTTTCGCTACGTGAAGCCAAAACTTACCCAACTTCCCACGTAAATCGCCCACGTTTCACGCCTGGAACGCAAGTTTTTTCGGGAAAAGCGTCTTGGACGATTGAGTTTCACGATTTCTCTATTTCAAGAAAATGGGGATTTCGATTAAAGTCCCCTCCACATCCCGCAAATGTACCAGGATGGTTCGCTCGGATTAGGCAGGGCCGCATGACGATGGCTCCTCAAACAGAACCATTCTCCTGAATGACTCACGTGGCCATGGAGGCGCCAGACCATGTTATTAGAACGAATCGATATTGATGCACACGGTCCACTGAATCGTGTCGAACTTGGCCCGTTCTCGGAACATCTGAACGTCGTTTGTGGCCCCGAAGGCTCCGGAAAAACTGCGATCGCACGATTCGTTCGCGACTCGCTTGTCGATCGCGAATACCCGCTGGGCATGATGAGCTCGTCGTCGGGTCGCGTCGTATGGGCCGATCGCAATGGGCTGCTCCATTGTCGCCGCGAACAAGATGGATCAAAACAGGGTCGTCGCTCGGTCGAGTTTGAATCGCGTGGCGGTTCGTCCTACGACAGCTACCTGCACGATCATCCCTGGCTCGGATCGACGGTTGCCGGCGGGCTGGACCATGACGCATCCCTGCGTGGTGTCCAATCCGACGCCACCCGCGCCGTGCATTCGATCCAACTTCCCGAAGCGATCATTGACGCCGTAATCACCGACACCGCGATCAATCAAATCGCTCGTGTTGTATCGGCTTGCATCCGTTGTGGGCTCGATTCCCCTCAAACCTATCGCTCACTGCCGTTCCCCAACGCTCATCTCGACAATCCGGCTGGCTACGCCGCCCATGATGGTTTCACTGCTGAACCGGTGCCAGCAAATGATCGTCAAGTTCGCTTAGTGCGTTCGCAATTGGCCGACGTGGAACTAGAACTATCCCGCTTGGAACCAACACCGCTGCGAGAAGAATCGCTGCTGGCTCGTCGAGACGAATTGACGCAACAACTGAACCGTCGCACCGCGCGAACCGCTGCTGCAGCACCTCGATATGATCGTGACCGCATCGAACGTCGTTTGGCGGACCTTCACGATCGTGCCACGCATCTGCGTGCTCGCCAAAACGAACTGCGTCGATGGGTCGCCGACCTCGATTCTCAATTGCACGCGTCACCACTCAACGCGGGCGATGTGAATCCCATCGATACCGTAACCGACAACTACAAACAACATTGGGCCATGCGTGACGAATCGCTTCGTCGCCAATTGGATGATCTCGACGCCCAAATGATCCGCTGGCGTCGTGCATTGTTGGAAGTCCGAGGGCTTCGCGACGCGATCCTTGCCACGCGTCAAAACCTGCGTTCGGCCGGTCACCCTTACTCGGTCGACTTTGGTCCGCAAGACGCAGCGATTCTGCGCCGTCGACGCTTGGACGGTTTTCTTGACGCGATCGACCGCTTTGATCCGTCACGCGGATGGAACGAATTTTATACCGACACGTACTTCTCTGACGATCTGCATCACGCCTCGCGTGTCCGTAGCGAAGCGGACGTTTATCGCTCGCGAACCGGCAGAGTGATCGATCCAATTCACTCGCTCGATGAACTCGACCAACGGGTCGAATCCGCCACCCGCCAAATTGATTGGTTGCTGCAACGATACGCCAGCAACGAACAATTTGATCACCAGTGGTACCAGACGGCTGGCGAATCGTCGGCGTTTGGCGGCACCACGCTCGAAGAAACCTTGCGGACCATCCGAAACGATCTGGTGCATGCGTCACGTTACGCGGTGAATCAGAAATATGACTCGCTCCGCGATCCCGCCATCCACTCTGCTGCAGTTAACCCGGCAACGGCTGACGATCTTCGCGAACTGAACCGCAGTGAAAAGTGGCTGGTCAATGCGATTGATCAGATGATGCAGCATCGCGAACGGATGTTGAATCGCTACACGCCATCGGAGATGAAGGAAACACAGGATTGGGCGCGACATCGCGAATTGCTGCAGTGGCGTTACCAAAACGAACGTGCCGATCGCGTTGCCGAACTCAACCGCACCTCACGCGAACTCGAAACCTGTTTGGCCGACGTGGCCCGACTGCGTCGCGACGCACAAGCATCGATCGCTGCCGAAACAGTTCGTGAAAATGAACGTCAAGACGCGATGGCTCGCGAAGCGGCAGTGCAAGAATTGCGAATCATCGACAGCAAATTGGCACGTCTGTCACGCGTTCGTTGGCTCCGCAGTCGCGCGAAAGAACTGCGAGACCAACTACGTGCAATGCGAACTCCGGTTCAAACCGCATCGCCCCTCGGACAAGCCGCCAGCCGTTGGCTTGTTCGACTGTCCGGCGGCCGACTTCGCACCGTTTCTTGGCAAAACGAGCGAATTTCGCAGCCGCTGGCACACGAAGCAGCCACGCACCCCGGTCTATCCGCCCCCGCGGCGCACGACATGACTCGCGTTTTTATTGACGGACGCGACGAATCCCGCTGCAGTAACACCGAACGTGCCTTGACCGTGATCGCAGTCCGCATGGCTGCGGGTGAATTACTCGCCCGGCTCGGCAAACCGGTTCCCGTGGTGCTCGAGATTCCTCGTTCGTTGGCTGCCTATGTCAACCACCGCGTTGATGGCGATCGGCCAGCGAACGCCCATGACACCTCGTTTTATCATCACAGCAATGATGGCCGTTTGAATCATCCGATTGCCGCCGCGCTTCGCGACTATGCCGCCGCAGGGCGTCAAATCGTGTTGCTGACGAGCGATCAAAATTTGGCAGACGAACTGGCCCGTGTCGGTGGCCGTTCATTTGCACTGCGAGCGGACCGAGTGGTGCATGCTCACCGCCCCCTTTGGCGACCGCACTACGCACCCGAGCAATACAGTGGCCCTCATCCTCACACCTATGGCGACCACATCGTGGGCGAACATCCTTCGTATCGTGCTGACGACTATCGCGTTAACGATATTAACCGTGATCTCGATATGGCCTGGCGAGAAACGTACGGAGCGAATGCCAACGCGGACACAGCCGGATACACGTCGCGTCATCCGCGAGCAATCCGCCGTGACGAATATCGCCGTGACGATGCACCTGCCAATGAGGTTTACGACAGCCATCGCGTGCGAACCGATGCTGCTCGCGATGGTGCAGCCTTTCGCGATGGCTACTACTACGCTGACACCTACACCACCGACGCTCCGCACTCGATCGACGCGACCGTCGTGCCACGTGGAAATAGCGTGTCCCGAAACCGCGATGTCATCGATCAAGGCCACCTCAGTATGCTCCGCCGCGGTGAGTCGTCGGACCCTGCTTTTTTTTTAACAGTCGACAGTCCTATTGATCAGGCGCCTTCGATCGACGCGGTCGCCGCCGCACGACTGCGTGGATTGTTGGTCACTCACATCACCCATTTGATGCAGCAAGACCCCAACCGTTTGTCCGATGCATTGGGGCTCGCTAGCGTCGATGCGTCGACCATCCGCCGTTGGCAGAGCGAGTGTCGCTTGGTTTGCCGCGTGCCCAAACTACGCGGCTTTGATGCTCGCGTCTTGGTAGGCTGCGGTGTGACCGACCCTGCTCAATTGGCGTCGATCCACCCCACCGACCTGCTGCAACGTGTCGAAGATTTCTTGGCGACCGAGCAAGGCCAGAAGGTTTTGTTGAGCGGAAGCAGTCGCGAACTTTCCCGGATCACCAGCTGGATTGCAGCGGCAAACAGTTGGGGCCCCGAGAAAGGCCCTCGCTATGTCGATGGTCGAGCCATTCGCAAGACCGTTCGTCAGGAACGACGGTCCAGTGGAGACCGCGCTCGGTTTAGTGACCGTCGCGAACTGGATTACGATGACCGAAACTACGATGATCGGGGCTACGACGATCTCGACAATTCTGAAGTTCGCTACGGAATCGGCACAATCCGCGGTTACAGCCGAGACCGAGATGGCATTCGTGTTACGCGAGGTCGCGATCGCTCCAGTTCAACTCGGGCCAGTTCAAGTCGGGCCGATTCAACTCGGGCCAATTCAACTCGGGCACTTCGCCGAGACCGCACGAGCGATTCGAGTCGTCGCCGTCACTCGGAATCAAGCGACTCGCGTTCGTCGCGTCACGCCAGCCTAAAAACTCGCTCGGGCGACCGCGAAAACGGACAAACGGAATCGAATCGCGAATCAAATGTTGACTACTCGCAAAACCGCAGCGGACGAGGCGAAGGCCATGCAACGCACAACGGTTCAAATCAGCATTCCAGTAGCGAACGATCACGTCGCCGCCGCTCGAATCGCAACGGTTCATCATCAAATCGCGAAGTCGTTCGTTTGTCCGATCGTGACAACCACCACGAGTCGCGTTCACTGGACCGCACAGAACGCGAGCCTCGCGAAACGCGTTCGATGCGAGATTCATCCGAGACTCGTGCCGTCAAATCACGTGAACCACGCGATACCGAATCGGAACTTCGCTTCTACCTGCAACGAGACAATCCGGTAGTCGATGCCCCGTCGATCGGACCACGTATGGCCGATCGGCTGAGCAAGATCGGGATTCATACCGTCGACGATTTGCTGAACGCGAATCCCGAACGCGTTGCTGAGAAACTTGGCAATCGCCGCATCGATGGCGACATCGTGTTGGCGTGGCAACAACAAGCCACCTTGGTTTGCCGAATCCCGATGCTGCGTGGACACGATGCCCAGCTGCTAGTCGCGGCGGAGATCACTAGCCCCGAAGAATTGGCGACCCAAGACGTCGAGGACTTGTTCAGCCGAGTGGATCCGATCAGCCGTAGCCGCGAAGGCAAACGAATCATTCGCGGTGGCAGTCTGCCGGACATGGAAGAAATCAGCGAATGGATCCGTAACGCCAAGGTGAACCGAGAACTGTTGGCTGCCTGAAGAGATCCCGAGTCAGAGTAGAGCCTGAGGAACTAACGGGAACCTCCGGAAGTACCGTCCGGTCTCCTGGTTCCCAGGCTCTGTCTGGGAACCCATTGCCTTGCAGGCTCGCGCCGCACCGCTGTAAAAACCATCCGTTCGGTGTCAAAGCAGATGACATTGGGCCATCGCCGTCGGCTTGTCCCAAATCCATGTAGACATCACGCATCGCGTTGCAACACAACGCATCCGTCTATCGATTCCATTCGGACCGTTCCGGGCAGCACGCAAACTCCGGCCAGAGCGTCGCTAACGTATTGATACAGCTGCTGCCAATGCGTGTGTGACATGCTTTGCATTGGCCACCGTTGTGTCGACCATAACTGCTGCATCGCGGTGATGATCACAGTCGCATCGGTCTGGGTGTCGCAACGAATGACCACCGTGTCACCGATATGCACGTGCTGAGTTCGCCAATTTTCCGCCATCGATTCGATCGTCTGAACCCAATCACGCTGGGTCCTAGCCGCTCGGAAAATGGCCTCATTTGCATCGGGATACTTCGACTGAATCAACGGCATCAATTCGTGTCGAATCCAATTGCGTCGGTAATTCCGACTTGCATTGCTGGAATCCTCGCACCACGGTTGATTGATCGAGCGGAGTGCCGTGCGAATGCGATCCCGCGAGACATTCAGTAGCGGGCGAATCAACACCGTATCCTCCCCCAGCGACCGGTACGGCCTGATCCCCGCCAATCCTCTTGGCCCCGTCCCGCGAAGCAGGTGATGCAAAACGGTCTCGACGTTGTCGTCCGACGAATGTGCAACTGCGACATAACGAGCCCCCGACTGCTCGGCCGATTCCTTTAGAAATCGCAGCCGCATTTTTCGCAGCGATTCCTCGTCGCGGGCGTCCACACACTCGGACCGCCGCCCGACAAAAGGCAACCCGAGCTGCGCCGCCAATGCTCGGACAAACAACTCATCTCGCTCGGATTCCTCGCCGCGGGTGGCGTGATTGAAATGGGCTAGCGTCAAGAAACCGGTCGGCGGATTGGCCGCGGGTAGGCTTCGCAGATGCTGAAGCGCTCGCACCAACGCCACACTATCGGCACCTCCGCTACAACCGATCACGACCCCGACGCTGCTCCAACGAGATCGAGGCCACGTGTGCTGGATCGATTGGCAAAACGCGTCCCAATTTTCAGGTGGCGGCACGGCAGTGGACATGAATGTTTGTGGGGGTGAGATTGATTCGCGTCGACGTCTAAAGAGAGGGCCTAAGGATTTCGCCGATGTCATCAGCATGGCCGCTAATCGGGTGGATCCGTTCATCATCCCGTCACTGTTACAACCGTTACAACAAGCGGTTCCCGCCATCGACCACCCCCCTCTTTCGATGGGAGCCGAATAGCGACACGTATACAAAACACCACGTCACAAATGCGAACTTGTCCCCATCTGGGAAACTTTGTTTTGAATCTGTTTCGCGGACACTCGACAGTTGTTAACCTGAGACATCCTGAGACCCATTGCATCGAATCATACCGGATGCGACTGGATTTTCAGAGCTGACTGTAAATAAACAAGACTCAACATCGACTCCTCTGAACAACAGAATCCCCCCTCTTCTCGATTATGTTCCCTCTTCTCTTTCTGCTAGTCGCCCGAGTGACCACATGGAAGCAACATGCTTGCTCTGTGTCGTTGTTTGCTCGTGCCGAATCGGCAGTAAAGCATATCCTCTGCTCCGCTGAGCTTGGAGTGAACCGAGGAACTTGCGAGTGGAGTATCCCCACCGAACACCGCCCTTATCAGCAGCGGTCAAAAACACGTCTGCACTCCGAACGTGTCAATAAGTCTGGGAATCGCAAGGGCAGATTCTATTGTTCTCGGTACCGAGGACATATACATGCTCGCATCTTCCGAAACCACGATTCTTTACTCGGCCTTTTCATTTTTGGTCGGGGCCGCGATCGTTTGGGGTATCACCCAGCGAATCAATGCGGTTCGTCGCACCGTCCAACAACAGGCGGCTGAAAAGCTCGTCGAGGCGGCACGCCGCGAAGGCGAAACGCTACGCAATCAAGCGATCGTCGATGGCAAAGAGTCGGTGCTCAGTATCAAGGCGGAAGCGGAAAAGGAAATCGCCGCCGAACGCAAACAGTTGCTGCAGCGCGAAGCCAAACTCGATCGTCGCGAAGAGACGCTCGAACAGCAAGAAGACGGTCTTCGAAAGCAACAACGCGGACTCGAGAGCACGCAGCAGCGACTCGATACGCAGCTGCGCGCTGCCACCGAGCAGCGAAACCGGCTCGAAGAAACGATCAAACAACAGCAAGGTCTGCTCGAAAAGGCGAGCGGGATGACTCGCGAAGAGGCTTCGCAAACATTGCTCTCGTCGTTGGAACAGGACCTTGAATCCGAAATCGGCTCGGTGCTGCTGAAGCATCAGAAACGGCTTAGCGAGACCGTCAAGGCGCAAGGTCGCGAGATGTTGTTGACTGCGATCCAGCGTTTCGCATCGGCACATACCGCGGAATCCACGACCAGCACGGTGGATGTCCCTAGCGATGACATGAAAGGCCGCATCATCGGTCGCGAAGGTCGCAATATCCGCGCGTTCGAAAAGGCGACCGGCGTCGATGTCATTATCGATGATACGCCAGGAGTCGTGATCGTCAGCGGGTTTGATCCGGTCCGCCGCGAGATCGCCCGTCAATCGCTGACACGACTGATCAGCGACGGGCGAATCCACCCCTCGCGAATCGAAGACGTCGTCGAGGAAACGGCCAAGGAGATCGACGATCTGATCATCCAAAAAGGGCGTGAGGCGGCGGATGAAGTCAACGTCAGCGGATTGCACGACCGTGTGATTCAAATGTTAGGCCGCTTGCACTTTCGTACCTCGTACAGCCAGAACGTGCTGCGGCACAGTGTCGAAGTCGCCTTTATTTCAGGTTTGTTGGCAGAGATGTTGGGGATGGACGGCGATTTGGCACGCCGCTGTGGATTGCTGCATGACATCGGCAAAGCCGCTGATCATGAACTCGAAGGCGGCCATCCCAAAATCGGTGCCGATATTTTGCGACGCTCTAACGAGGGTCCCGAAGTCGTTCACGCGGCACTGGGGCATCACGATGAAATCGTCACCGAGCATCCTTACACGATGTTGGTCGCCACCGGGGACGCGTGCAGCGCCAGTCGCCCGGGTGCCCGACGCGAATCACTCGAGCGGTACATCAAACGGATGGAAGAACTCGAATCGATTGCGACCCGCTTTAACGGTGTTCGTCAAGCGTTTGCGATCAGCGCCGGCCGTGAACTCCGCGTGATCGTCAACAGTGACCGCACGAGCGATGAAGAGGCCGCCACGATTTGCCGCAACATCGCCAAAGCGTTCGAGAAAGAATTGACCTATCCCGGCGAAATCAAAGTCACCGTACTGCGTGAATCACGATTCACCGAAACCGCCAAATAGCGGCCCCCCCATGTCGTTGATCGCTCCCAATGTCGCCAATCGCTCCGCGATCACAACGTCTATCCCGTAGTGGATCTTGCTAAAGATCCTTCAAGCAACGGCACTATCTTGATGACAGGCTGGAAACCTATCCCACGTGGCGAAACGTTAACGCAGTGCCCCGGCGCGGTTGAGATTCGGTAAACTTTGATGCACCGCAACGTGGTGTCTCGAAACCAACCTTCTTTTCTTTCGGAGCGTTCTCGCCTTGGCCGCAAACGAATGGGCATGGTTGCCTACCCCTCGCAAAGACATTTTGCCAACCATCCAGGCAGCACTGCGTAAGCGGTTCGTGTTCTGTGACGTGATCGCGGACCTGTTGTCGGCGGCGTGCTACGAGCCATGTAACGTGTTGCTCTGGGGGCCTGGGGGGCACGGAAAATCGGAAATGGCGGTCACCGCGCTTCGCGCACTCGGGCTGCGTGACGAAGAGATCTTTATTCAATCGTTTGGCGAAGGGATGAGCGAGGACCGATTGTGGGGCGGCCCCGACATGGCATCGCTTGACACCTGTGTCCGATATGACACGACACGCTCGTTTTTGGCGCCACAATACAAAGTCGTCATCTTCGAAGAACTGTTTGACGCTCCGGCGCAAGCCCTGCTGCCGCTGAAAGATGTTTTGACTCGCCGCGCGTTCATGAACGGCACCGAGCGTGTTGAGATGTCAGCCAAGGTCGTGATCGCGTGCACCAACAAAGACCCACGCGAGTTTGCCGAAGGTAGCGATGCGGTGCAAGCGCTGATGGAACGTTTTCTGCTGCAAAAAGAAGTCCGCTGGCCCGGCTACGAAGCCAAACATTACCGCGAACTGTTTGCCAAAGTACGACGTGGTTCGAGTATGGGTGGCAAACAATTGCAAACGATGCTGTCCAAGGTGATTGCGGGACTCAACGAAGAAAAAACGTTCATCATGTCGCCTCGGATGGCGATCCAATCACTCGAAGTCGTCAGCAACGCGGCCAAGATCCACGGCGACATGACGATCACCGCCGAAGCATTTCAGAGCATTCGATTTGTCCAGGGAATGCAGTCCTATACGGCCGATCTGGAGCGGCGGATTGAACGCCAATTGCCTGACGAAAAAATTAGCATCCACCTGACCGACGCCGATTTTTCTCACAACGATGCGGGTCCGCTGAAAACCCCGCGAACCGAAATCCCTGCCCTTATTTCCGACAGCTTGTCGTCACGCTTTATCCATTGTGACGAGATCGTTCAAGTGTTGACGCATGCGTTTTTCCAGCCGTGCAATGTGCTGCTGTGGGGCCCCGGCGGTCATGGCAAATCCGACATGGTGATGACGGCGCTGAAGAAATTGGGGTACCTCGAAAACGAAATTTTCTTGCAGTCCTTTGGCGAAGGGATGACCGAAGACCGTTTGTGGGGCGGCCCCAACATCGCCAAGCTGGACGAGTGCCTCGAATACGATACCGATCGTTCGTTCCTGCCGTTCGAAGTCGTTATCTTGGAAGAGATCCTTGACGCGTCGTCTCAAGCACTGCTACCGCTAAAGGATGTGCTGACACGGCGAGTTTTCATGAACGGCAACCAACCGGTGCCGATGCGGTCTCAGGCGATTGTGGCTTGCACGAATAAAGACCCTCGGCAATTTGCCAAAGACAGCGATGCAGTCAAGGCATTATTGGAACGATTTCCGCTGCAACTAGAAGTCCGCTGGCCCTCTTATGATCAAGCGGACTACGAGGCCTTGTTCAGCAAAACCAATCCCGATGCGGGGCCGGACCGCCGCAAACTCAATCGCATCTACGCTCATGTGATCGCGAACTTGAACGATGACCGAGAGAGCGGTTTTCAAATCTCGCCTCGAATCGCCCTGGGAGGGCTACGGTTAGCAGCCAACAGTGTCGGACGTCATCAGCGAAAAAAGATGATCGTCGATGACATTCTGACGATCCGCAACGTGCAAGGAATGGAGTCCTACAAGAAGGACGTTGAATCGCTGATCCGCTCGGCGTTACGCGAAGGCGGCGTGGAAGTGCTGCTCAGCGACATCGACGAGCGTGCCCGACAACTGCGTGGTAAGATGCAGGACATCAATCTCAAATTCGCCTCCGCCAAAGATCTCGATGACGAAGCTCGCGGCGACGTTAATGACGAAGCGATATCGGATATGGTCGATTTGATGAGCACGATGGATGCACTGAAACATGAATTGTTCAGCATCGAAGTCTCCGATCCGATGCTGATCAAATGGAAAAAACGCTCCGAAGAAGCGGTCGACGAGGTCGCTGCGGAAATCGAGGCGGGGAGATAGACAATGACGCAAGTTCATGTCGCTCGCAAGTTTCGAGACTTCATTCGCTTCCACACGCACATCACCTATCCCGAATCGAGCGAACGACGTCAACAAATCAATACCGCCGAGGTGGTCAAGAAACTTGATGCAATCGGAATGGGGCACGTTCATGTGCCGATTATTTGGGACGGAGTGCACTTGGTCGACGAAGGACGCCTAGCAGGTGCAAATGAAATTGAGCGACGCGTTCGGCTGACGTATCGCATGCGGATGTGGAAGTTGACAACGTGGATCGATGAAGTATTCAGTTGGTCGGCGCGGGATGTGGATCTGTATCTGCAACTTGCTCAAGCGCTACGCGAGGTCGATTTCGAGCATATCAAGGGACGTACCGACGTCGACCGCGCGATTGCGAACATTGCCATCATCGCCACCGCCAAACGCTCGATCGCGCAAGGCATTCCGCCCGACACGATCACGTGGCAAATCAATTGGGCATTAAAACAGGTCGGCGGACTCGAGGCGGACGAGGTCGAATTGCTTGAGTGTCTGCCGGACGAGAGCATGTTGAAATCCGCTGACAAAATCGATCACGAACAGATGTCACGTGACCGCGGTATCTCGTCGATCGCATTGGTCGAAAACATTGATACGCGTGGCAAGATCGCATCGCTGTTTGCCGATTGCTTTGGCGGCGTTCGGCGAGACACCGAGAAGAAGGAAACGCATCCATTGTCGGTTCGTCGGCTCGATGTCGCGTCACGGTTATTGGCGGAACCCGGCATGGAAGCGCTGCTGCGAATCTCGCGGATTGCCAACGAATACGTGGCATTTCAGCCGCGGTTCGAGAAGAAAATGACTCCGGCGGTCGATGGAGATCAAACGAGAATGAGGATGATGCAGTCCTATGATGAGCTGCCGAAATTGGCCCCGGCCGCCTGGGCATTAAAAGTGGCGGCCCCAAAATACTTTCGTTATCGCTTGGCAACGAAAAGTTTTATGGTGCGCGAGAAGATCAAACGCAGCGACAAGAAACAGTTTTTTTACGCCATGCTCGACCGATCCAAATCGATGCAGCAAGGCGAGCGGATTTACAAGTTGCTCGCCATCTTGCTGAATCGTCTGCGTGCCGTGGGTCGACGCGAAGCGATCCTGGGGTACAGTTTTTTTGATTCCGTTGTTCACGAAGAGGTCATCGTCCGTGAAGTTGCCGAGGCCCGTGAAGAGATCCGGCGAATGCATTACGAGTTCTTTACCGGCGATGATACGGACATCAATTTGGCGCTGCGGGAAGGCATCAAACGCATCAAAAATTTGGTCGATGACCAAGAATCCGAGCAACCCGAATTGATCATCGTGACCGATGGTGACCACGGTATCAATGTCCGCCCCGATGAATTAAAAGGCATCATGTTGCACGTGTTCGTGGTCGAAGAAAGCAACGACGACCTGATCAAACTCGCCCATCACACCGGCGGCGTCGCACTGGACGGACTGTAGGCCGGAACGCTTGGCGACTTTCGCTACGGGATTAGAGACGCGGGGGGCAACAGGTTCAGCTCGCCACTGGAACGTGTTCCCAGAGCGCCCCACAATCCGTACGGACTCTTGCTGCCTGGCGGATTGGGGCTTCCCGGATAAACCGAACTGCGACGGGTGTCTCCCGTGTCGATACTGTCCGTGATGAACCGCACGCTGCCGTCAGCAAAACAGACATGCACTCCACTTTGATGTCGACTGCTGGCGGTTAATACGCCCCAGCTATCATCTTGATCGTGTGCTAAGGTGATCTCGCGATTGGGTGGCAGAATGGTATTGAAACCGGAATACAACGGCATCCCATCGGCCCAACGAAACCCTCGCCCGGTGTCGCTGGCCAATTCGAACTCAGTGGCAACTTCCTCAACCGCCCAGAACTGCGGTCGTTGGGGATCGATCAGTTTCGCGTGATCGCGAGCCCAATTCGGATGATCACGTAGTTCCAGTCCCGGCCCCACGATCGGATTTGTGCGATTATCTCGGTCATTAAGATCGGTGGCCATTTCCCCCAGCATGATCGTGTTGGACAATCCATCGGTGACATCACTCAGTCGCGTCACCACGCGTGGCACAAATACACCTCGCATCGCCGCGTCGGTCTGCTCGGCCAACGTTTCGTCATAAACGAACACGCCGTTGACCTCTTTGAAGGGGCCCGAATCCGCGGCCACCATGCCATCACCAAAACAGGCGGCATAGTTGATCCGTCCGTATGACGGCCGCCCCATCCCCGGGTCACTTGGACATCGATAAAGCGAAAATTCCCACTGCCAAGGTTCGTAAGCCTCGACGAACGGTTCCGGACCGCCCGCGACCCAAGGTTGTGGCGACTCATCCGACGTCCCACCCTCGCCAGTCTCCTCCTCCATCAACTCCTCAAAGTCCCAATCGGATGATTCCATGCCCATCGAGTAGTAAAAAGAATCATCGAGGTCGCGTGTCGTATGGATTTCATCCCAGACGGCGTTGTGCCCCAGAAAGGGCAGTAGCC
Source organism: Novipirellula rosea (assembly GCF_039541335.1). Classification (NCBI taxonomy): domain Bacteria; kingdom Pseudomonadati; phylum Planctomycetota; class Planctomycetia; order Pirellulales; family Pirellulaceae; genus Novipirellula; species Novipirellula rosea. Next base: position 58,218 of record NZ_BAABGA010000017.1, read on the forward strand.
CCACAAAAATGCTAAGTCGACGATCATTATCTTGCCCCGCCGCGATACTGCCGTCCGTCCCCGATAACTGGACCGGAAACTGTGCGAACGCTTCATGATACGCCTGGACGCCCAACCCGACTTGCAACAGGTTATTCGCACAACTGGTTCGCCGTGCTTGTTCACGAGCCGCTTGCACCGCGGGCAACAACAGCCAAATCAAGACGGTGATAATCAACAACACACCGAACAACTCCACCGTCGTAAAACCGCCGCGACGTGCATTGTTAAGACGATGTTTGCCGACGCATGCGGTGGTGAGATTCAGCGGCCACCAGCTCGATGATGTCATTCGGAAACCTCGTTGGTTGTCTCGCTCGATTTCGAATCAGCATACGGCTCATCCGATTTCCACTCACTCGGGATCTCGCCATCGGCACGCGAACCGAGCTGTTTCAAAATCGTGGCGTCCATCGATGGATTGCAAAACCGATAGCTGCCATTGCCCAGCAACACATTCGCTCCGTTGGGATGATCGCTGGCAATCCCGCCCACGTAGGTCGCCGAGACCTCTTGTTCAGGTCCCTGAGGACCGCGAATCCGAGCGAGTTCCGCGTTGATCGCATGTCCCGTGTTGCGAAGACTCGAACGTGTACCGCTGATCCAGCCCAAATCCTCTTCGAACCGAGAAAGTTTTTCACCAACAAACGCGGTGTAGGCCAAACCGTCGGTGATGTCGGAATCGATCACTGGCACGTTCAAAAACAACACTCCGTCGTTGTCTTCGTCGATCGGCGTTTCGGTCGACGCGTGAATTCCGGCGTAACAGCTCGTGTTTTCTCGCATTCCCGTTTGCGATGGACATTGCAGCATCGGAAGCGACAAACTTCGCACCTCCGCATTGGCAGGTGCATAGACACTCTGGCTGCGATCGATTGCTTCATAAACGCTTTGTGCGTCCAACATCGGCAGCAATCCGCTGATCCAATTGTGGTGATACCCTAATGGTTCATTTAGAATCGGCCCGCTGGGATTGACCGTGCCCATTGGGTAGTGAACATTGCGAAGCGAATAAGACGACAAGGCAAGCGACAGCTGAGTCAAGTTTTGCTGACACGCCGTGCGCCGCGACAGTTCACGCATGTTTTGCATCGCAGGAAGTGCCAATCCCACCAACACACCGATGATTGCGATCACGACCAGCAACTCGACCAGCGTAAAACCGCCAGCCAATCGCCGCGGTGAGGTAGCGAATGTCACCAAGACGTTCGGTCCAGTTGATTGAAACGATAATCCTCGGAACTTTTGACGAGTTCCACTACTTGGTTGTGTCATTTTTCGGACTCCGATACTGGCTGCTGTCTTGTAATTTGATCAACCACGTGATCGCCCCGCATCCAGCGTGCGATGACGCGTTGATCTCCGTCGGACGTGACGACGATCCGTTCTTGATTTGCTTCATCGAGAGGCAGTTCGATGGTTTCTTTCTGTAACACGCTGACCGCATCGATTGCGGCGATCATGGTACGAACTCGAGTACGCTGGACCTCTGATTTTCGCAGTGAAAACTCGCCGACCAACATCGTCCGAGTCGCCTCGACCACCACCATCAACACGACGACGACCAGCAACAGGAATGCGGCGCCTCGGCGGACCTGCTTCTTACGTTTTGTATTGCCACTCATTGTTCAGCCTTCTCCGGATTGGGTGCCTCAGGAGCGGGCTGCCGATGCACCGCCTCGACCACGAACGAATGCGACGCCGGTTCGGTATCGATGACGACCGTCACTTGGTTCTCGCTGGTTCGCAGTACGGCGTTTCGTTCTTTTCCGATCTCAAATGACTCTACACTTTTGATCTGACCCGATTCCAATCTCGTTCGCCTCAATGATCCCTGTTCGGCACTCCACTCGTACCGCACTTCGAAATCACTTCCCAGCAACTGCAGCGGCCACGCTTCGGTCGATGACGGCAATTCGTTAGCTTGATGCACATCCGTTCGCAATTGGGTGGCAAATCGCTGGATCGCATCCCGCTGTTGAACCGAGGCATTCCCTCGCCGACCGATCTTGGTGACCGACGACATGATCGTAGCTGAGGAAATTCCGATCGCGAGCAACACCGAAAGCGTTCCAATGACCTCGATCAACGTGACGCCATGACGCGGGACACGGGACGATTGCTTTATTTTAATTATCATCATCCAACCGCCAATCGTGAAGGGTGACATGCACGTCGGGTGAACAGGTCGCTTCGATACGAAGATGCGTTCCCGACCGCGATTGCGACTGAAAATCGTTGACCGTTACCTTAACGTCACATTTCGTTTGTTCGGTGATCGCCGCCGCGACTTCGTCGGCACTCGACTCTAATTCGTTCGCAGTGACGTCGCGCAGACGTTCGAGCGTGTTTTCGGCAGCAAGCGTCGCCACCAGTCGCTGGTCCGCTTGCTTGGAAAGCACCGCACTGCTTTGCGCCAACTTCATCAATGCCACAACGGCCGTAGCGAGCAAGACGAAACAAATCGCCGCTTCCACAATAAGACTGCCGCGGCGTCGAGCATGGCGATGACTAGCTGAGCCCATTGATGATCTCCGACAACGATGCGAACAATCCAGCCGCATATGCAAGCACGAGCAGTCCCAAAATCACAATCACAACGGGGAAAAAGATCCCCAGCAACCAACGGCTGTTGGCGTTGGCATTGCGTACGCTTTGATCGGCAATGGAACGCAATAATTCGCTCATCCGTTCAGGCGATGCGCCTTCAATCCATTTGGCTTCGGTTGCCGTCAACCATTTCGCTTGCTGCATCACCGCCGCGATTGAGTGACCAAATTCAAGTCGCATAAATGCTTGGTGCATCTCATTACGCTGTGACGCCCAACGCGAGATCGAATGACCAATACGAATCGCCTGGTCCAGCGGCATGCCCGCGTCAATCGCGTCCGCGAAGCCATTGAGCACTTCGGCTTTTCGATTCGCCCGATGGGGCAGCATCGGAACCCACTGCGGCAACCGCAATCCAAAAATCCGTCCGCGACTGAGTGCAGGAACAATCATGCCACACAGGATCACTAAACCAACCAGTACCCAACCGGATGCAAAATTGGTTAGCAGAACCCTCGAACCTCGCGAGCTGAAACTAAATTCTTCCAGCATTTTCTCGAGGGTCGGTGTGATGAATAACGCTAAGAACGTCAAACAGAGATAGACCATCAATCCGACTGTGATCAGATAAATGAATTGACCGTACGCCGGAATTTCACCGGAATCAATATCCGACAGTTCGTCGCAGTGCTGGACCCAGCGGTCGTGTGAATCGCGTGTCGTTCGCTTCACTTTGGAATCGGGTTTGCGAATGGTTCGCAAAGCAATTGCGGTGGAAAAGAACAGCGGTACGCCGGACGCTTCGGCAGCGTGAACCGGATCCTCCCCCGCCCTTAGTCGGTACAGATATTGACGACATTGGATTCGCAAAGGCCCCGATCGTGAAAACGCAGCCACCACGTTCTCAATATGACCATCATGCCGCTGAATCGAACCGATCATCTCATTGAATGTGCGAGTGGCGTGTTGCCAGCGACGCCGCCGAAAATCTTCAAAGCCCACGATCACTAACGTCGCGAATAAAACGCTAACCGGTGTCGGCAGGACCAACAACAACAGGACAAAGAAGACGAAGTAGCCAAAAATCCGCAGCCCGGTGGCGAGGTAAGGGTTCATGTCAAGCCTCCGATCATGCTGGACACCGTATACCAGAACCAACCGAGCGTGGTCGACACTGCGATCCAAATCAATCCGCCGGCAACCACGGTTGAGAACAATGGCATCAACTGAGTCAGCAAGACCAAGCGGCGATGGGCGACATCGTCAAAATGCTGCGACGCAATTTGCCACTGGCGTTCGGGGCTGACCGTCGCTCCATCGACAATCGCTTCCAACATGGCGGCATCGCCACGTGACCAGGATGTTAAACCGACTTCGGATTCGCCTCGCTCTAATCGCCGGATCGTGTCGTTTAACCAACCATACGCCGTTCCTTGTTTGACGACACTGGCAGCCGCCGTGAACGCTTCGGAATACGTGTACCCGGCCGCCAACAAACGAGACACCGCATCACTTACCGCCGCCCACTGAATTGCCGATTTCGTCGACCGATACCCCGGCAATGCTCCCCGAACAATACCGACCAAGGCAAAACCGATTATCAACACCGACATCACCACGGTGAGATAGGGTACCCACAACACACGTTGTGGCGTCTCGACATCACCGAACAACCCATCGGTGGATGTCGTGAGGGCTTTCACATCGATCGAAATTTTGATGGCAACAAGACTCGCAACAATCCCCGATGCAATTACAAACAACCACCCACCGGTGGTTGACCAAATTGCACGCTTGGTCATGTTGCGTCGTTTCTGTTGTCCGTCCAACCACTGCAACACGCTTGCTTCGTGTTGGGTGCCGGACGCCATCAACCGCTGTGAAACGGCATCGAGTTTTTTTACCACAACGCCACCTGACGATAGACCGGCCCGATCACCCAAGCGATATAGGAAAACACAAACAAAATTCCGAACGAAACGATCGCAAATCGCGGCACCAGGTGCGTCCAAAAATATCGCTGTCGACGTGCTCGTTCAAGGTGAATCGTGGCAAGATAGCGAAGACGAGCGACCAGCACCTCTTTGGCCGCGACCTCCGGAACTTCGATCGTTTCCATGGTGACAGGCGAAAGCATCGATACGATCTCAGGGCTATTCATACTCGGATTCGACAGCGATGAATACGACTTCGCGCCTGATAACGCCGCGGCATTTTCGATCGCGACATCGTCTGGCACGTCCAGCGCGATCTGGTCGGCCAACGATTCACAAAACAAACCGAGCCGAACACTTTTAGGAAACGGAATGCGACTGCGAAAGTAAATCGCCGCAGCAACAATCACTACAACAAAAACGATCGCGGGCCAAATCCAATAGACCGACAACCATTCACTGAAATGCACCACTGGATCAGGCCAGCGGATGTCGGGCGTGTTGTTGCTCAGTACCATTCGCGTCATCAATAGCACTAGCACGGCATAGGCAAGGACAATCAACATCACCGGATACACCCACGCCAATCGAATATTGCGTCGGTAATCCGCTTGTTTACGCAGTAATCGAGCGAGTCGATTCAACAGCCGAGCGTCACCGGATTGCTCGCATGCGCTCACACACGCGGCAACTTGAGCGTGGTTCGGCAGCCCTGGCGAATCGAGTGCCTTCGCGATGGTTTGCCCCTGCTCGAGTTTTTCCGCAATCTCACCCGCCAACCGCCCGACTCGCCCCAACCGACTGCGTTCTAATCGGCGAAGTGCGTCTGCGACCGAAACATCACGACGCATCGCGCTGGCGATTTCTTCCAGCAGAGCAGCGAGTTGAAGCTGAGAAAGTTTTGCCACGGGGAATTTCGCCGCATTCACAGACAAGTGGAGGAGGATTCAGTGCCATTACAATAAGCATGTCGCGGAGGCAAAGCAAGCATCACGCCGCGGACAAATGCAATCGGCGCCCTATGGAGGCCGGTCCGCAGCGAAGCGGAGACCCGGCATAACGGTGAAATAAAGAGTGAGGATTGAGGAGGATGGAGCAAGGAGTGAAAAAGAATGAACCTGCCCAAAACAAGTTTCGGAGGGGTCAGATCTCGCAGGCCTGCGTCGCTCAGGAGACCATCTCGGAAAGTCGCCGACTCGTCTTTCGCCGCCAAATAAATCCGTCGAGCACGTAATGCGTGATCTGAGGGACGGCTAACAAGGGAACCAACGCGATGTCGATCCCCTCGATGTTGCCTAAAAAACCGAAAACACTCGAACCCCATAGCCAGGCTCGCTCTTGCCATAACCCGCTGTCCCAGAGCAATTCTTCGGCGTACGCCAGCAACCACACCAAACCCAAGAATTTGGCTACTCGCGTTGCAGCGACTCGCTTTGGATGATCGCCAGTGTCATCGGTTTGCCGCCAACGATACCAATAAACCAGCACCATGTAGGGCACGCCGTGGATAATCACGTTGGTCACGGTAAACGCGTAATCGGAATTCAGAGTGATGATGCCGACATACCAACACAACGCGGTCGTTAAAACCACGATGTCCTTTCCCGGCGAAAATTGCCCCTTAGCCAATCCACGATAACTCGAACGCACCGCGTACGCGATTAACGACAACCAATACAACGGCGCAATCCAGGCAGCGATATCCAGCGAAATCGTGGCAAAGTCCCCCTCACGAAACCACCAAAATCGCCTGGGCAAATGCGTGTGCCAATAAACCAGTGGGTATATTGTCGCTAAATAAATCACGCTGGCGTCAACCCACCAACCGATCCGACTTGTCTCGCCGCCACGAGAACGATACAGAGCGACCCAGCCATATTGTTGACGAATGAAATGGAACACCGCCAAATAAGCAAGTGCTCGCCAAAAACCGATCACGCTCTCGCTGTAGATCGCCCAACTGATTCCAAACGCCAATAACGGCGTCAACCCGTAAAGCCAAGGTCGGCGACGCAGTTCAGCACGATCAAAATAGACTCGAAACCCCGTGGCATAGACATGAGCCACATCGATCAACAAGATCGCTACGATCCAGGCCCACTCGGGCGTGTCCGAATGCAACCATCCAAACGGAATACCGATCGCCAACAGTGCAAACGCAATCAGGGCACTCCCTAAAAACGTCAGCAAATCCACTCGTGGCGAAAACAGCCAGGGAATCGATCGGCGAGACGCATTTTCGGACACCGTAACCATCCCTCTACAACAGTGACTCGAAGGGATGTTTGCGTTCGGCTAGCACTGCTTCGGCAGCACGCACGCCGTGATAAAAGGCTTCTTCCATTAATGCGACACCGCTCAAATCCGTACCGGCGAAATGCAGATTGGCAATCGGTTTCGCCGCGCTCAGACGTGCCTCACTAAACACAAAACCGGGGCGTGGCTGGATCATCGCGTGTCCCCAACGCATGATGTCGATGCGAGTGATCAACGAGGCGATCTTGGGATGTGGCCGCGACAAGTCCGCTAATACAATTTCGGCCCAGTCCGACCACGTCATCCCTAGTAGCTGCTGGCGTGAAACTTTGCCTTCGTTCGCCGTCATCGGATAGTACCACGTCAACACGGTTGCTCCGTGATCGAGCCCCGTTTGATGGGTCGACGTGACGTAGCCGAGCGATTTGCTTTCGTAAATCACATTGTCCCAACACATCGGCATCCCGTCTTCGCGCGGACGGTCTCGCAGATGAACATTCGCGACGATCCATGCTCCGTAACGAAACGCTGCCGTCGATCGATCGGCAATGCGGCTGAAATCGCGGATCAAATACGGAGCCAAAAACTGGGGGGCGGCAAAGATGACATGCTCGGCATCAAAGCCAACACTCTGGTCGGACTGGCTGTCCCAAGCGGTGATCTTCGCAGTACCTTTCTCTGATAGGGCGAGTTGGATGTCGCCGGCGGCGGTCGAAGGACGCAATTGATCTTGGACACGATTTACAAAATGCTTAACAAAACGACCGTTTCCCTCAGGCCAAGTCATCACATCCTGAGACGAGGTGCTGGTTACCCGAGCCCGCGAAGCAAAATAGAAGATCCCAGCCCACGCGCTGGTTTGATCCATCGTCAAACCATAGTCATCACGGCATGAATAATCGACCATCCAACGCAATCTCGACGAGGTAAAGCCGCGGTCGTCCATCCACTGCTGCATTGAAATTTGGTCCAGCGATCGAACGACGTCGCCATCGGCCCCGGTTGCGATCGGGATCGCGAACAAGCGTTTGCCGTCATCATCGCGGCGGGCGATCCATGCATCCATTTCGGCTTGAAATTTCTCGAGTTGAGCAAGATCGTCTGCGGACGCCCCGGATGCAGGATACAGTCCTTCGATCCATTGCCCATCGACAAACACGCGTTCCTCGGGATCGCGACAAAGGAATTGTTCCGCGACTCGTGGTGAACCATCCTCGGTTTTGCCGACCACCACGTTCATCTCTTCCAGCAGGGTCACCAATGCCCGATTTTCCTTCATCGGTGCGGGCACATAATGAGCACCCCAAGGAAACTCAAACGAAGCGGATTGTCCACTGCGTGACGTTCCGCCGAGGACCTTTTCGATTTCCAGCAGGCGAAAATTCTCGAGCCCTGCCTTTTTTAATCGCCAAGCAGCCGACAGCCCTGCGATTCCGCCACCCACGATCACGACGTCGGCATGCTCGCTAGAACTTGGGTCGTATTTCGGTCGCAACCCGTCGCGAATGCGGTGCCCGACCGAGAAATCAGGACTCAACCACTCGCCCTCCGGTGGCAGCGATTGCCGAGAGCATCCAATGGTTCCGGCGGCCCATGATCCGAGCAGCACGCTCATCAGCTCGCGACGACTTAACATCGGGGGCGAATCGCTCACTCGCTGCGACTCCATTCTTGGTCGTAATAACGCACAAGCACTTGGTTGTTCAATCGATTGAGTTCCGTTTCCATGGGGCGGATGTCGGACGGTAATTCAAACATCGATTTCAGTTGCGAGGGATTCAAAAACCGAAGCTCACCAACCTTATCCGACAACTCGATCACAGCACCGCTGGACGGTGTCATCGTGGCATAGGCGAATCCCCAAACACCAAACGAGGGCACCGATGCACAATAGGGTATTGCGTCAAACCCCGATTCCCTCAGCGTATTCAGCACACACCAGTATGAATTCGGTGCTACAAGTGGCGAGGTACACTGGATACTGAGACGTGCCGAATCGGTCAGATGCTGCTTTAGCATCTGAAAGAAACGAGTGGTGTACAATTTCCCCACTGAATAGCCGCTAGGGTCAGGAAAGTCGATCACCGCGACATCAAATTGCTTTTTCGTGTCGCGGACCCAAATGAACGCATCTTGATTGATCACCGTGACTCGGGCGTCGAGCAGAGATCGAGCATTCAAATCCACCATCAAACCAAATGTTTTAGCCAGATGGGTGATTTCGGGATCGATATCGACGAGCGTCACTGACTGGACCGACGGGTATTTCAAAATCTCGCGAACTGCCAAACCATCGCCGCCGCCGAGCACGAGCACATGTTTGGGGTCCGCCGCAGCGGACATCACCGGGTGCACGAGCGCCTCGTGATAGCGGTACTCGTCAGCCGAATTGAACTGCAAATGCCCGTTTAAATGCAGCTGAAACCCTTGCTGGTTCTGCGTGACGACAATGCGTTGGTAGGGAGTTTGTTTGGCGTAAACGATCGGATGGGATAACAACCGTTCTTCGGCGATCGTGGTTAACGAGTCCGCTTTGATAAAACCGACGACCAGCATTCCGATCACCAGTATGGCTCGCCCACGCAGCCCCCCCAACCCTTTGTCGCTCAGGATCGGCCGCAGCAAATACGTTCCCCACAACCCGACCGACGCGTTCAAGATACCAAACACCAATGACGTTCGCACCAAGCCCAATTGAGGCACCAACAGGATCGGGAACAACAGCGATGCGAGCAATGCGCCGATGTAATCAAATGTCAAAACACGAGAGACCAAATCGCTGAAATCGAGGTGCTCTTTTAAAATCCGCATCAATAACGGCAGCTCGAGCCCGACCAAAGTTCCGATCAGCAGCACGAGGCCGAATAGCGAGACTTGAAACCACTCGATCCAGGCAAACGCGACAAACAAAAACGGAGCCGACAAGCCGCCCACCAGCGCGAGTGCCAGTTCGACTTCGATAAACGTTTTCGCCAGCTTTTCTTCGATGTATTGCGACAGCCAGGAACCGACACCAAGTGCCGACAAATAGACGCCAATCACCAGCGAAAACTGCGTGACCGAATCGCCCAGCAAGTAGCTGGCAAGCGTCCCGGCAAGCAATTCGTAGATCAGCCCACACGTCGCGATGACGAGCACGTTCAGATACAGCAAAGCGAGCGGAGCACGATTCATCGACGTTGTTTAACCTAGAATCGCCGCAGCAATGATCACCGAAATTCCCAATACAATCGCGCCGACAATGATCGCGAGTGCTTGATTGTGATCCTCTTCGATTTCCTTGACGATCGAAAAAGGAGTCAACTTTTCCATGATCCACACAGCCGCAAACAGAACCAGAATCCCGACGATCGCAAACAGGACCGCGGCGATCAGGTGAACCCCTAATAAATCCATCGAACTCTCCGCCGCTTGCGCGGTTATCAATAACACCGAATGCATACTCATTTGAATTCCCAACACTATTTTCCGCCTCCCCAAGAACCGCCATACGATCGACCATAACCGCCGCCGGACACTCGCCCGGCCGCAAACCCGTCCACAAATCCGAGATTGGGCGCCTGCCAACCTTTAGCCGCAGCAACGGAATACCACGCGCAAACGCTCATCCCAAAACAGAGGTAAATGATGAGCAGTGTCTTTTTCATAACCAATTCTCTTTGACTAACAAGCCGTTTCGCCGTGAAGATCAAGCTGGAATTAACTGTCGTCTATTTAAGCGTTGACAGAGCGTACGGCCGGTTCCTACCGGCCGACTCCATCGATCCGTTAAGGACGGCCGGTGGGAACCGGCCCTACTCGAAACTGAACACTTCTTTCTGATCGCTTTGTTTAATCGCTGCTGGCGTAGGGGTTGTAATCACTTTCGGACCAACGTTGCCGTTCAAAGTTGTGGGCATAAAAGTGGAACGCGATAATCGGCAACGAAACAAACAACATCGCGTAAAACGTCATCCATCCATCGGCACGCATGAAAAACGCAAGTTGCACCAAAAGGATCAAACCCAGGAATCCGCCCCAAGACAAATAGAACTCTTTGCCTAATTTCGGACCGGGCTGCATCGGCCCCACACCCCAGGCACGGCGGACGCCGCTGATCCCAAACGCCGCTTCGATTTGCTCGGGATACAAGTAGGTTCCTTGTGAGACGTTCCGCTCCTCGGACGATTTCGTTTTCGATTCTTCGATCGACAGCATCTTGGGCGGTGCGATGTAGTCCGCGGTTTGCACCGAGTCACCGACCGTGACACGCCAATAAAACTCGCCCACGACGTACCGCACATAGGCAACTCCGCGATCGTAAATACGAAACGAATCGCCATTGTAGGTCACTTGGCTGCCAAAGGTGCTGCCCATAAACGACACAGGCTCGACGAAAGACCAATGATTTTGGTTTTCCACCAACCAGCGAAACCCGAGTTCGTGATTGTGCAAAAGATACTCCATCCATGGATACGTTTTGCCTTCATAGAGCGCGAAGCGTTCCATGATTCCGATCACGGTATACTTGGTTCCAAAGAAAACACCTTCGCTGCCGATCGGAACAACCGGATAGATTTCTTTGGCCTTTAGTGTTTGCAGATAAGCGAGTTTTCCGTGATTGGCATCGAGCAAGGAATGGCAATTGGGGCACGTCACACGCTCGGTTTCATCGGGCGTCCGCAACAACAACGTTCCACCACAATTCGGGCAGTTTAGCTGGAGCGCCGCAACCGGCAGCTTTTCGCTCTCGGGATCCGCTCCGCTGGTGTCGACGCCCAAGTCCGCCAACAAGATTTCTTTGCCAATAAACACGCTTGTTTGCTCGCCATATTCAAGCGTTGCAAACGTGCCCTCGGCGCCCTGCAAGTCAGCGAATTTATGTTCCGCACCGGGATGAACCGCCCAAGGAATTTCACCTTCGGCAGCCGCGACCGTGGCAATCCCTTTCTCTCGCACCGAAAACTGGCTGCGTCCCAGTTCCACTTGGCTGTCGAGCGTCACCGAGTCGTATTCAGGCAGTATGATTTTGCTGGTTATTTGACGCTCGAACATCAAATAGAACTTGCCTTGTGCCTCGGTAAGCCAGCCCCACTTCTCGCCCGGGAACACCAAATACCATTCGTCCCAGATGCCCCCCGCCGGGTGCGAATAACGGACACGTCCCGAAATATAGAACCCACGTTTATTAAACGAGCCTGATAAACCGAGCCGCAGCCCCGAGTTGGTTTCGCCGACGTCCGCGACCTTACCGAAATCGGCAACGTCCTTGTCTCCTCGCGCCACGGCGGTTTGACAAAAGTCACAGATCGTGACCAGAGACGAACCGGTCTTGAATTCGACCGGACCACCACACGACGGACATGCTGCGCTGCGATGCTTCATCCCTGATCTCGCTGTACGTTTAGTATGATCGCAACTGTTTGGTCAGCGGCCGTTTTTTGGTCAGCGACAGTTTTTGGGTCAGCGACAGGGCCTTGCTTGGCCGAGTGGGTGCCTCGCACGACCTTACGCACGACCACCTCGCTAGCATGCAAACGCGACGCCAGTTGCTGCTGCCAGCCCCACGCCGGGCGATCACTACAACAATACAGATTGAAGGTTGCCAAGCGATGCTCGGGGTAGGTGTGGCAAGCGAGATGCGATTCGCTAAGCATATACATCGCGGTGACACCGCCATGACCTGGAAACGCATGCCGCTGCGGCTCGCCAACGACTTGCAACCCCAGTTCGGCGACCACGTCATGGCAAATCCCAGTGACGATTTCAAGATCGCGTAACGCCGTCTCGCTGCATCCGTAGGCATCCACGATCCACTCGGTCCCCACACGTGCCGACACGGCAATTGGGGAATCGACAATCGGAATGGGAGGCACGTCGTGCGCTGCGGTTTTCATGTTGCGAATCAGTGATTATTTCTCGTTAGCGGCAGGACGTGAGCCCTTCGGTCGTTTGGACGTTTTACTCGCCGCAACCGGGCGGCTTGCGCCGCACCGCTACTAAAGTAGATGGCATTGGGCTTGTGCGGCGGCGGTTGTGAATCGAACTCTCGCGTTACTCGGCGTCTTACGCCCCACGGCTGACAAGCCCCGGGGGGAGACTAGGCTGGCGGCGGAGGTGGTGGGGTTGCGGCAGCAAACAGACTCGCTAACTGTGGCACCGCCGATGCAGCCGCCCAGCCTTGCATGCCTGCGGTCCAAACCACCGTGTCCGCCTTGACTTCGCCACTGCTGACTCCCGACGCCATCTGTTGCAACGTAAATGGGCCTCGCGTTTCTCCGTTCACGGCAACGTGCCACGCGCCCGCCGGCGGTGGCGGAGGAGGACCTCCCGCGGCTGGAGCGGTTCCGGGTGCGCCGCCCATCTGCGGCATCATGCGGCTGGCCATGGCAAAGCCCATTCCGAGCCCCATTCCTTCGGCCGCGCCCCCACCACCGGGGTTCTCCGCAGCGGCAGTCATCGCTTGCCCCATCTGGTACTGCTGGAAACGATTCATATCGCCGATCACCCCCATACTGGTACGGGTATCGAGTGCTTTTTCGACCGCTTCGGGCAGCGAGATATTAACGACAATCAACTGAGGACAGTCGAGTCCGTACTCATCATCAATCTGTTCGACCACCTCCGCTCGCACGGCGGCAGCAATTTCCTGATAACGAGACGCCAGATCAAGCGCGGGAATGTTCAGTTTTCCGATCACGTCGGAAAACGAGGATGTGATCATCGAACGCAGCAATCCGGTGATTTCGTCCGACTGAAAATCACCATCGGTGCCAACGATTTCGCGAAGCAGCGCTTTGGGTTCAATCGCTTTGAGTGCGTAGGTGCCAAACGCGCGAATGCGGATCGGCCCGAACTCGGAATCCCGCAGCATGATCGGGTTGGGGGTGCCCCATTTCAGATCGGTGATCTGTCGCGTGCTGACGAAATAGACCTCCGCTTTAAATGGACTTTCGAATCCATATTTCCAGCTTGCCAGCGTCGTCATGATCGGCATGTTTTGAGTTGTCAACTCGTAATGCCCGGGCTGATAAAGATCGGCGATCTCGCCATCGTGCACCAGCACCGCGACTTGTCCGGGACGGACGATCAAATGAGCCCCGTTTTTGATTTCATTGTTGTAGCGAGGGAACCGCCAAACCAAGGTGTGGTTGGAATCATCGATCCATTCGATGATGTCGATCAGTTCGCCACGAAGCTTGTCAAAGAGTCCCATGTGCCTACCGCTTATCGATTGAGTATTTGCAGTCCAATATTAACGGTCTGCGAGTGATCAGCATACCACGCGACGAATCGCCCATGGATTCCCAGGCGTCAAAAAAATCGCGACAGGGCGCGCGAAGTGCCAAGAAAACCAATCTACGCGAACTGCTGCGATTGTTGCGTACACGCTGCGAGCGAAATTTAACGCAACGCAAGTTGAACGGGATGGATGGGTCAGCAGCGACACCGCGATCGCGGCAAGGGAGATGGCGGTCGTTGGCGACCTGCCACAAGCCGCGCAACATCCCCCGGCGGCTCACAGGGCTCCGCACAAAGGTTATGATCTAGGCGAACGCTGTTCCCCCAACGCCATCAATTAACGCCATCAATTAAATCGTCAAGAGAACCCATGGCCGAATCCAACGAATCCCGACCGAACACTTTCTTTATTGAAGTCTCCGGAGCGGGGCTTCCCGAAGTCGATGGTCTCTTCGTCCCTTCGACGGCACCTCCTGCGAAATCGGAATCGGGGACGGTTTCGAGCATCGGCTACTGGAACGGCAAATTGGCGTGGGACCGTGCCGACGGAAGAGCGGCCCGAAGCCCCGCACTCTCCTATTCCAACAGCTACAAGTCGTGGCGAATCTGCCGCCTCGATGGGCACCTTGCCTACGACATCACTTGCGACGATGACCTGCCGCCGACCGACCGAGAATGGCACGTCTACAAAAAGGGAGTCGCCCCGGCTCCGAAGTTAACGCTGCACCACTATGACCCTCGGCAACCCTGTCCCAAACCTAACGTCATCTTTGTGCTCGGAGGCCCCGGTGCCGGCAAAGGAACGATGTGTGAGCTGGCCGAATCGCAACTCGGCTGGACTCACCTCTCGACCGGTGACCTGCTCCGCCAAGAGCGACAAGCGGGCGGCCCCACCGCTGCCACGATCGACGAGTTCATCACGGCTGGCAAATTGGCGCCGAACGAAATCATCGTCGGACTGCTCAAAAACGCGATGGAAACGGTGACGCGAACGACCGGAAAGAACAACTTCCTGCTCGATGGATTCCCCCGCTCACTGGCCAACCTCGAAGCCTGGTACGAGATCTTCGGCCGCGATACCGAGCTGCCCAAGATGCTTTATTTCGAGTGCCCCTACGCTGTTTTGGAAAAGCGTGTCTTGGGGCGTGCCAAGTACACCGGCCGAAGTGACGACAATGTCGAAAGCTTGAAGCTGAGATTCGATACCTACAAGGCCGAAACCTTGCCCACCGTTGAATTGTTCAAGAACATGAATAGGTGTGTCGAAATCGACACCAGCCTTGACCGTCAAGCCGTTTACGCGATCGTCGCCAGCCATCTCGCCGAATACACCGACCAAAAATTGACTGCCCAACCACTCAGCGAAAGAGCGGAGATGCTGCTTGGGCTGAGGCCTTTCCCGAAGAGTGATGCGTGATCCGACACGCCCGATCAAACATAAAACAGTCGTGGAAATCACCTTGCAACCGCTCATCGTAGCTCGCAACCGCCCGCCGTGGCAAGAATCGAATTGATTTGACCGAAAGGTCTAAACAAGCTAAAATCGATGTGCACAATTCAACCAAGGAATTCGCCTTCCATGCCATGGGAAAAATCATTCGACGAAAAAGATGCCATCGACAAAGCGATGCATGTTTTTTGGGAAAAGGGGTACACCGCCACCTCCATTTCGGACCTGACTGCAGCGACCGGAATCCAACGCGGCAGTCTCTACAATGCATTCGCTGGCAAACAGGAATTGTTTCTTCAATCGCTGCTAAAGTATGACACGGAACAGCGACGCGTCTTGCTAAAACAGCTTGAAGCAATCGATGATCCGCTGAAGGCGTTTTCGGTCTTGTTCGATGCCATTGTTCAGCAATCACTCGAAGACCCTCAGAAAAAAGGGTGCTTCTTGGTCAACACATCCCTGACGCTCAGCGACCACGATGAGCCGACGCAGGAAATTGTGTCGGTTGCACTGAAGGAATTCGCTCAATTCTTTGAACGTCAGATCAAGCTCGGACAACAGCGTGACCAAATTCAGGCCACCGTCGCGGCACGTCCCACGGCGCGAGCACTTTTAGCACTGGTCGTCGGCATGCGAGTCATGGGCCGTGGCTGCTTTGACAAAGCTGCGTTACAGCAAGTCGCCAAACAAGCGATGCGTCTGGTTTCTTAGTCGTGGCCGACCCTACTGGCAAAACCCTCTTTGCATTACCGATGAACGGCGAAACCCATCTCCCGACCTTGCTGGAAAAGATGAAGCCCGAACTGCAAACGGGCGAGTTCGTGTTTTGCACCATGGCGCCCGAAGCCGCATCGAAGCTTCGTCTTTCCGCGATCGGTCAGTTTCTTGAACCCGAGGGTCTAACTCTGATTCTCGCGAAGGGGGAAGCCGAGACAAATGGACTCGAATTCGCGTATCCCTGCAGAATGATTACCCTGAAAATTCACTCCAGCCTCGAAGCCGTTGGATTCTTGGCTGCCGTGACCGACAAACTTGCCCACCGAGGCATCAGCGTCAACGCGATCTCGGCCTACTTCCACGACCATCTTTTTGTACCGACCGAACGTGCCGAGGAAGCGATGGACGTATTGAACGACATCGTCAAGGGCAGGACATAAATCCCAATCAGTTCTCAAGCATCAAGTCGCCGTCATGGCCGTTATTCTTTCGACCATCTCGCGGTTCGATATTCCCGCGGCGAGAGCCCCGTTGTCACGCGAAACTGGCGTGTGAATGCGCTTTGATCGGAATAGCCCGCCTCTAAAGCAACCGCTGCGATCGGAGTCTTCGATTCTGCCAGCAGCCCTTCAGCCAAATCGATCCGTGCCTTCATCAACCATTGCCCGGCGGTGATCCCGAAAATGTGACGCATCCGCCGGTCGAGCTGGTATCGAGACATCTCTGCAATTGATGCCAGCTCCTGCACCGAAGGCGGCGCTGACAAGTTTGCTTTCGCGTACTTAAGCGCTTCGGCGATCTGACTGTACTCTTCCGCTTCGTTGTTAGGCACTCGCAGGTCCTGGGAAACGCCAACTAACCCCACCACGGTGCCGCCTGGCTTCTTTAGCGGTAGTTTGGTGGTCATGCACCACCCCACGGCCCCCGAGGGATAGATGTGCAGTTCCAACTGGGACAATAACGGCTTTCCTGTGCGAAGAACTCGCTCGTCTTGGTCCGTAAACCGTGCTCCCAACGGAGCACGCAACAACTGTTCTGCGGTGCGACCCAGCAAATCCTGCTTACTTCGCACGCCACACCGATCCACGAGCGTTTGGTTGACAACGAGATACTGACCCTCGGTGTTTTTGATAAAAAATACACAATCCGAGAGATGATCGAACAATTCCTCACCGGTAAACGGTTCTCCTAACTGACTCAGAATCTCAGCAATCATCGTTGACACTCCATCTCGAAACTATGCGCATTTTCTAGCCAGTACTTTACACACTGGCAATAAACAACCAGCGATTTTGAAGTATAACTACCGCAGCAATTTGAACCCAATCGTCCTCCAGCACCACGTCAACAACTATGCCAATTGCACACATCCAAGGGAAACAGCTGATTGGCGCAGACGGGTCTGCCACCAACGCGGATACATTTGTGGCAACCGATCCTGCCACTCAGGCGGTCTTGGATCCGCCATTTCACGAAGCGAGCAGCGAGGAAATCGATCGAGCGATGACGTTGGCGAGCGAGTCGGCAGACGTCTTTTCAAACACTTCCTATGAAACCCGCGCGAAACTGTTAGAAGCAATCGCCGATGGGTTGATGGATGCTGGCCAAGACTTGCTGGATCGCTGTCACGCGGAAACCGCTCTTCCGATGAATCGTTTGCAGGGAGAACGGGCGAGAACGGTCAACCAAACCCGACTGTTTGCCGAAATGATTCGAGAGGGCTCGTGGGTCGAAGCCAAGATCGATCACGGGGACGCTGACCGCAGCCCCGCTCCGAAGCCCGACGTCCGCAGCATGCTGATCAGCATCGGCCCCGTCGTTGTATTCGGCGCCAGCAACTTCCCGCTGGCCATTTCCGTTGCGGGAACCGACACCACCACAGCCTTGGCCGCGGGGTGTCCAGTCGTTTGCAAGGCGCACCCGGCCCATCCGGGAACCTGCGAAATGATTGGAAAAATCATTTGTGATGCGGTCAAAGCGACGGGTTTACCGGCGGGGATTTTCTCTCTGCTGCAAGGACAATCGCATCAGGTAGGCCACTCCCTCGTAGAACATCCGGCGACCGCAGCGGTGGCATTTACGGGATCGATCGCAGGCGGCCGAGCTTTATTTGACACTGCAAACCGCCGCCCCAATCCGATTCCCGTTTATGCGGAAATGGGCAGTATCAATCCCGTATTTGTACTGCCGGGTGCGATCGCAGAACGTGCCGAGCAAATTGCCCAAGCGTTTATCGGATCCTTGACGATGGGCGTGGGACAATTTTGCACCAACCCCGGATTGATCTTGATCCCCAGCGGTGACCAAGGCGATCAGTTGGTCCAATCCATCGCACAGCATGCCGCCGCAGCAGCCCCAGGGACAATGCTGCACTCGGGAATTCACGACGCGTTTACAAAGGGAGTGGCGCGAATCAAGGACACCGACGGAGTGCAACTGCTTTCTCAAGCCAAAGGCCCTCGCGAGCAAGCCTGCTGCACGATCGCGGTGACGGACTTCGCAGTGCTCCAGCGCGAGCGATCGCTGCTGGAAGAACTATTTGGCCCTTGCTCAACAATCGTTCGCTACGAGAACGCGAACCAAATGATCGAGGTCGCACAAGCACTTGAGGGCCAGCTTACCGCCACACTACATGGCAGTGACAGCGAATTATCAGAGCACCAACCGCTGATTCGGTCGCTTCAACAAAAAGTGGGCCGGCTGATCTTCAACGGCTTCCCCACGGGGATCGAAGTTTGCCACGCGATGGTTCACGGCGGACCTTATCCTGCGACCAGTGACGCTCATTTCACTTCGATCGGGCCAGCGGCGATTAAGCGTTTTACACGCCCGCTCTGCTTCCAAGACTTCCCGAACGACTACTTGCCAGCCGAATTACAAGATGCCAACCCGCGTGGCATCATGCGAATGGTCAACGGTGTTTTCACGCGTGATCAGTAACATCGATTCGATTGACGCATCAACATACTATGCGCAAATTGTTATCTTGGCAGACGAAATACGCCAAGAAAATAGGGATGGCATTCCTATCCTAGGGCATCGGCCTAGCTGGCAGCCTTAGCCGACCAACGATTCCTTATTGATTCCATTTCAACGCCTCGCGGCGTCCCCCAAAAAAACCTCACTGGAGAGATGCGTGCCTGATAGCTCAACAATTTTTCGTGGTTGCATACCCGCGTTGATGACCCCGTGTAATGCCGATCGCAAACCTGACTTTGACGCACTGGTTCGCAAAGGCCGTGAACTGATCGATCTGGGAATGCGTGGGGTGGTTTACTGTGGATCGATGGGCGATTGGCCGCTGTTGACCGATGCGCAGCGTCAAGAAGGTGTCCGACTGCTTGCCGAAGCCGGCGTCCCGGTCGTCGTCGGAACGGGTGCCCAGAACCCACAACTTGCTGCAGAGCATGCCGCTCACGCAAAGCAGGTCGGCGCGGCTGGATTGATGGTCATCCCTCGCGTACTTTCTCGCGGGACCTCGCCTGCAGCCCAGCGGGCGCATTTTGCCGGCATCTTGAAGGCGGGCGAAGGAATCCCCTCGGTCATCTACAACAGCCCGTACTACGGATTCGAAACCAAAGCCGATCTGTTTTTCGATTTACGTGCTGAGTTTTCAAACCTGGTTGGCTTCAAAGAATTTGGCGGCGCCGCCTCACTCAGCTATGCCGCCGAACACATCACCAGCGGCGATCCGGATCTGACGCTGATGGTCGGTGTGGACACTCAAGTCTTCCACGGGTTCGTTCGCTGCGGGGCAGCCGGTGCAATCACTGGCGTCGGAAACGCCTTGCCAGGACCGATTCTGCGATTGGTCGAACTATGCCAACAGGCCGCCGCGGGCGATGTCGAAGCACGGCGACTTGCCGAAGAACTCGATAACGCGCTTGCCGTGCTGGCGAAATTTGATGACGGCCCCGACTTGGTGCTGCATTACAAATATCTGATGGTCTTGGAAGGCAGCCCCGAATACGCGCTGCAACTCAACACATCGGATGCGTTGTCGACGTCCCAACGAGCGTTTCTGGAAGACCAATGGAAATTGTTCCGCACATGGTGGGACAACTGGTCCGGGAGAGAATCTTGAGCAAGATTGGATTTGTCGACGCTCACACCGAAGGCGAACCGACCCGGATCATCGTCGACGGCGGTCCCGACATTGGGGACGGACCGCTGCCCGAGCGAGTCGCTCGCTTCGCCAAGTTCGCGGACGATTTCCGGCGATGTGTGATTCTAGAACCACGCGGCTGGGACGCGGTCGTTGGCGCTCTGTTGTGTGAACCGACCGATCCGACGTGCGCTGCAGGCGTGATTTTTTTCAATAACGCCGGCTATCTTGGAATGTGCGGCCATGGTGCGGTCGGCGTCGCGGTGGCGCTTCACTACCTTGGCAAAATCGGCCTCGGACAAAATCGCCTGGAAACCCCCGTGGGGATCATCGAAATCGATTTGCACAATCCCAACCAGGCGTCGATCCAGAACGTACCGAGTTACCGACTTCACCGCAGCGTTCCAATTGAAGTCGACGGACTTGGAACGGTCGTCGGCGACGTGGCTTGGGGAGGCAATTGGTTCTTCCTGATTGGCGAAAGCCCGGTGGATTTGATTCTCGACAACGTGGACGCGCTGATGGATGCATCCGGCCGCGTCCGAGATGCACTGCGACGCAATGGAATCACGGGCGCCAATGGCGCCGAGATTGATCACATCGAATTCTTTGGACCGCCTCACGCGGCCGATGCTGATAGTCGCAACTTTGTGTATTGCCCGGGCGGCCAATATGATCGTTCGCCATGTGGAACCGGCACCAGCGCCAAACTTGCCTGTTTGGCAGCCGATGGCAAACTGCAACCCGGCGAACAATGGATCCAAGAAAGCATCATTGGCAGCCGATTTACTGCCAACTACGTCCGCATCGACGAACACAACATCGTGCCGACGATCGTGGGGCATGCGTTTATCTGCAGCGAAGGCAACTTGATACGTCAACCGCTCGACCCATTTATCAGTGGAATTCGATGCACCACCGCGAATGAATCCGAAGAAAGGCTTGTATGATACGCAGTGCACACCGAGGATCGGTCGTCGTGGTCGGCGCTGGAACCATTGGAATCGCCTGCGCCCACTATCTAAACAAGGCTGGATTGCAAGTCACCGTGATTGACCGCGGCACCGTTGCATCGGCCTGCTCGCATGGAAACTGTGGGTACATCTGTCCGAGCCACGTACCGCCGTTGACCGAACCAGGCGCATTTGCTGTTGCATTAAAATCACTGTTTAATCCACAAGCCGCGTTTCGGGTGAAGCCGCGACTCAGCCCAGCGATGTGGAATTGGATGTGGCAATTCGCCCGCCGCTGCAATCACCGCCAAGTTTTAACTGCAGGCAAACACCTGCAGACGATCCTCGACGCGTCGATGGACGAGTATCGAAATTTGGTCCAACAAGAATCGTTGGTTTGCGAGTGGAAAGAGAACGGGCTGCTGTATGTATTGCAGACGCAGCGTGGCATGGACGCGTTTGCCAAGAACGACAAGATGCTGACCGAACACTTCGGTGTGTCGGCGAATCGGATCGAAGGCGATCGGCTTGCCGAATTCGAACCAGGATTAAAATCGGGACTCGCCGGCGCGTTTCACTACCCCAATGATACGTCGGTTCGACCGGACCGATTGAACCAACAATGGGCCGAGCGTGTTCGCAGCAACGGGGTGCAATTTATTGAACATTGTGAACTAACGAACGTTCACAAAACCGCGGGACGAATCTCGCATCTTTCGACGACGCAAGGGGAACTGCAAGCGGATCATTATGTGTTCGCCATGGGGGCCTGGAGCACACGCTGGTCGAATGAACTGCACTGCCCGATTCCAATCGAACCTGGAAAAGGTTACTCGGTGACGATGAACCGAGTCGAAAACTTGCCCACGCATCCGATCCTGTTTCCCGAACACAAAGTGGGCGTTTCGCCTTTCGAAACCGGGCTTCGGCTTGGTTCGATGATGGAATTCGCTGGCTACGACACCTCAATCCGCAGCCAACGCATCGAGCAACTTCGCGACTCAGCCCGCCCCTACCTTGTGGCATCGGTCGATGGCGAAGCAAAAGAAACATGGTACGGTTGGCGACCGATGACGTGGGACAGTCTGCCGATCATTGGCGTTACGCCGAATCTGGACAACACGTTTCTAGCGACCGGCCACAACATGTTGGGCCTGAGCTTGGCACCAAGCACCGGACGACTGATCGCCGAACTGGTTACCGGCCAACCGACTCACATCGAGGCGGCCCCATTCTCACCAACGCGTTTTTGATAACAGACAGGGCGGAGCGCCGGGCCAAAGCCGGTAACCCCAACGTTGTGAAGCATTTTCTCGTAGCCATCTTCGACAGCAAGGTGGTGATTCGCATTTCCGCGGCAACCATCCACGCTCTGGCAACCATCCACGCTCTGGCAACCATCCACGCTCTGGCGAGCGTAGCCACGAAACTCAAATGGCGTAATTTGCCGCTTCTAAATGTTTCCACGCGTTGCGGTAAACCGAACAAGACCTGCTACGTTGAGCAAGCCCGCAAAAAAATATCGAGCGAACTTTGACACCATTCGCTGCCGAGCTGAGCATCGCAGCAGGTGCCACTGAAACGGTAGCCTAGTAAAGTCACGACATAAAGGTTCGCGAAACTCAGGCTACCAAGCCGAATCGATGATTAAATCGCAAGGCACGGTAGTATGCGTACCACGCTCGTTTCGCACGATTCTGGCTATGCCGGCGTTTGCGTTTTCCATCTGGCATGACTTTACCCTCCTTCCATCTGCACCATAATTTTGGGTTCGATGTTGTGACGATAACTCAATAAAGCAATTGCCATGCCAATTCGCAAACCGCGCGGCCGCCAGGGCGTTGCGGTTGGTCCATGCCCTTACCGCCGCAAAGGAAACGACGCGTGCCAAACAAGGCAGCAACACGCGTTTGAGCCGAGCCGAGTGAAGGAAAACTCGCGTAGAACGCCCCCTGCTCGGTCACTCATTCTTAGCAGATAGATCGGCTTGCCGCAGAACATGGACAAGCTCCTGCAGATCGTTGACGACATAGTCGGGTTTTGCCACGTTCGGATAGAGTGCCTTGCCAGGGCGAGTGATGAAGGCGGTTTGCAGACCGACGTTTTTGGCGCCGGCCAAGTCCCAGGCGTGGGCGGCCACCATCAACACGTCTTCCGGTTTGACGTCCAGATCGGCAAGCACCATGCGATAGGTGTCGGGATGCGGCTTGTACTTCTTAATGGCTTCGACGCTGTATCGCTTTTCAAAGAATTCAGTCAAGCCTGCGTTTTTAAATTGAGTTTCAACGCCGACGTTGGACGAATTCGTCAGGCTGACGATTTGGTAGCCCTCGCTCTTGAGCGTCTGCAACCCTGCGACAACATCCGAGTGTGGCGGCAGTGACCGAAGCGGTGTCACGATCGCCGCTTTAGCCTGATCATACTCAAGGTCAATCCCTTGTGTTTTTGCAACCATCATCAGTGCGGCGGTGCCGATTTCACCAAAACTGTGATACTCGCCACTCAACGTCTCGACCAATGAATAATGAAGCATCGTCGAGAACCACAGCGGCAAAAGATCTTCGCGGCCGCCGAGTGCTTTTCCAACGGATGTTTTCAGCGGAGCAAGATCGAGCAGCGTTTCATTCACATCAAAAATAATGACCTTGGGCCGAGACACGACTGATCCTGATTCAGCTTGATGCTCTACGCCTTCGTCGGCAAGGGCAAAATGCGCAGACGAGCCGTTACCAGTAAATTCCAAAGCCAATAAAGCAAGAGCAAGTAATACAAATTTAAAGTTCATGCCGTTCTTTCGTGCGAGTAAGTGTGAGTTGTCGACCCCTCGTGCCAAAATCGGCCTTCCTCGAACGAAAGACGTGGGCCACCGCGATGGGACGTGGTCCGAATTGTTCTGATTCAATGCGGAAAGCCGTCTTGCATCCGACACCCACGCTCGACATTTTCGAGAAAAATTAACTCTCCCGAACAAGTTCGCTACCGATTGGGCCAAGGCTGATTCGATCGAATCAGACGTCAGCACGGTCGCTTTCAGCCGTGCCCAAAACACTCGTCGATTTTCGTGATGCCACCCCACATTCAGTTGGCGGGTTGCGCGTCGGCACTCCACTGGTTTTTGGCGAACGCTTTGTCAAGCGGCGTCTGCGCGACGTGATTGGTGTAGTTCGACAGAACCTTGAAGGCAGTTCCCACGATCACGTCGAATACCGTTTGCTTGGTGTAGCCAGCAGCCAGCAGCGCCTCGATGTCGCTTTCGTCAGGCCAGCCACGACTAAGGTTGACCTTCTCGGCATACACCCGCAGCGCTTCGAGCTTCGGATCGGCAATCGGAGTGCCTTCACGAAGCGACGTGATCACATCCTCGTCAACGTTCAATCCCTGCATGATCGACGTGTGTGCGGCCATGCAGTAAGTGCAGCCGTTCAGACGGTTGTTGGTCATGGCAATGATCTGGCGCTCGGTTGGGCTCAGATCCGTTTTGTTGTCAAAAATCTCGGCGACCGTTCGGTATGCTTCCAGCAGCGCCGGCGATTCGGCCATCACCGCATGCAGGTTCGGCACAAAGCCGTACGCCTTCTTGCTCTCTTCCAACAAAGGCTTGCTGTCGCCAGCGGTTTCGATCGTGTGAACGGCAAAGTCAGTCATCGTTTCAATCTCCTGAACAATTTGACCGGTCGGTCAAAACTAGAGTAAAAAAAGAGAGAAACCAAACGGACCGTCTGGATTCTCGGGTCGTCTGGATTCTCGGCTCCCCGTGCCGCCGAATTCAGCTCGTGTGATCCATCTACTATACGGGTCTGTACCGACCGGTCAAGACTATTTTTTTCAAGCGAACAGGTAGACAACCGCGGCAGCGAGTTCCCCTCCGTGTGATTGGCTCTGTCGCGTCTTTTATTTAATCGTTACTCAGGGCGATTCAATCATCGCCCATGGCACCTTTGACCAACGCGACAAATCCCAGCACAAACAGGATAGGTGGGTAGAAGAAGATCACCCCTGCGGCCAGCCCGCCGAAAAACCAGATTAAGGCGGCAACCATCATGAACAGCCCGCCCATCGTGCCGCTACTGAAAAATGAGCTGCCCCCGCGGTCAACGCTGTCTCCATTTCGACGTTCCTTGGCGAGCTGACGCTGAGCATCCGCCAGATGCGTGCTGGCGGTCGCGTGAGCCGGAGCCTGCTGCGAATGGCCCCCATGCTGCACTGCGGGATTCGCGTACGGGTGTGGCTGAGCCTGCCTCACCATGCCAGCGGCAGAGGGATAGGCCGCAGCCGCAGCGACGGGCAGATCCTCCAGCCAATCATTCACGACAGCCGCCGGCGGTGGAGCGGCCGCCGCCACAGGGGCGGCGTGCATAACCGCTGCGGCTTGGACGTCCGCAAGTGGCACTTTGCTGACGTGCCCGCAAGGACAACGGACCGACTTGCCACGCGCTGACAGCGGAGCCGCGAGGCGTTTTCCGCACGCACATGAAAGCGTCACTTTTCCATTGACGGACGACGTGCCGCCAACGGCAGCGGCCCCCGAACCGGCGGATGCACTACGGCCATTGCCGCCGGGGACGCGAAATTGCTGGCCACAGGTGCATTTGACTTTTTTCCCTGCCAATTCAGGCTTGGATTTCAAAACACGACGACACGCAGGACATGCAAATTGCGACATAACATTTCACCTGAGAGCGAACCGCAAACAGGCGTCCCCTGCCGCGTGGTGCAAAGGATACCCACCCGAACTCGCTAGGTCAAATTTTTTACTGCACCATGCCCCGCATGCTCAATGCGGCTTGCACTCAGGTCTTCCAATCGAGTCCGTAGGGCAGCTGATTCAGGCATTCAGGTTGGCCCTCGGTGACAACCAACATGTCCTCCACTCGGACTCCGCCGACTTTGCGACCGTATAGACCTGGTTCGATCGTAAACACTTCGCCTTCGAGCAATTCGCCTCCGCCGTGATCAAGCAGAATGGGCTCATGGACATCCAGTCCGATACCGTGGCCCAAGCCATGCTGAATACTCGCCTCGTCGGTGATCTTGCCGCGTGAAAGCTTGTAGCCGTGCTGTTTCAACACGTCTTCGGCCGCTTGATTGACGTCGCTTGCCAAATTACCAGCGACCAACAATTTCGCGGATTCAACTCTGGCGAGGACAACCGCATTGTGCATTGCCGCGACGGTTTCAGACACTTGCCCGTTGACCACCGTCCGCGTGCAATCCCCGTTGTAATAGGTTGTTTCGTCACGGGGATACAGGTCGACGATAATCGGCTGCTCGGTCAACAGTGGCCCAGTGCCGCTATGATGACAATCAGCAACCTCAGGCGCCGACGCCACAATCGCACCGTGCGACATGCTGAAGCCACGCTTCATGAATTCAATCGCTGCCAGGCTTCGAATCGATTCGCTGGTCAGCACTTCGCTGTCGTGACAGAGTTGCCCCTGCGCATTGACGCTCGCATTGGCAATTCGCTCACACATCATCCGCATCACCTCTTCGGTGACGGATTGGGCTTTGCGAAGGTACTCGATTTCTTGGTCCGATTTGACGCGCCGATCGAGGACTCCCAGGTCTTCATCGTACTGCAATTCAATTTCAGCTTGTTGCAAATGCCAAGCAAAGATAAATGGCAACGAACGATCGGCTTTGACCCGTTCAACACGTTTGGAACGCAGCACTTGAACCAGTGCTTGCGCCGTCGCGGTTTCGCGGTCCGCACTTAAGCCAAGCGGGGGCTCGTGCTCGGGGGGACAGGTCACGTGATCAGCACCACTGTGCTTGCGGACTCGATCCATTTCAAGATCGCGGACCAGGGCAATCGTGTGCCCCCCCAAATCAATCCAGGCGGCGGGGTCACCCAATGGCACATGAAGCCGCCGGTACAGCGACGGATTTTTATTGGGAAAGCCGGCAAGAACAGAAGCATTCATAATCAAAGAAACGTTAATGGAACGAGAAGCAGGAACAGGAAACTTAGATGAGGCTGGGGAGCAAGCCTCTAGGTTAACAATTCATCTCACTTCTAGCTAATGCCGGGGAAGCAATAGGCAAACAGGATTGTAAAAAACAATGCCGAGATCCCCATCGCTGTCGACATCGGCGCGATCACGCGAAGCCCTTCGGATTCGGTCATCCCGCTCATCCGGGTGATCACCCAAAACCCGCTGTCGGTCATCCACGAAATGGGCTTGCTTCCGGCACCGATCGCCATCGCGAGATAGACCGGATGAAACGGAAGTGAATCGGAGCTGGCAAACCCTTGCAATACACCCGCTGCCGTAATCATCGCAATCGTCGCCGACCCTTGCAGCGTACGAATCGATGCAGTGACGAGAAACGCGAGCGGCAACAGCAACAATCCAGGCACGTCACCGGCCAACTCGCTGACCGCCTGCGCGATACCCGCCTGATACAGCATCGCTCCGAAGGCACCTCCAGCAGCGGTAATCAAAATAATATTTCCAGCCGAACTCAACGAACGATTGACGAGCGATTTGCGTTGGTCCGCCGGGCAATAACGAATTAGCGACATGGCAAATGCCGCCCCCACTGCGATGGCAATATTTTTATCACCGACGAATTCCAGCAAACGAGCGAGCCCGACAGACTCGATCATTCCCGCGTCGCTGAAATAGATTCCCACCGATCCGATGCCGATCATCGCGACCGGGACAAGGATCGGCAACACCGACGCCATCAACGACGGCCGTCGCGATTCGCGATCGACGTTTGCGATTTCCGCTTCGGAATTTTCGGATCCTTCGGACTCGCCCTCGCTGATCGGTCGCAGCGGCACTTCGACAAGATGGTTGATGATTCGGGCAGAGATCAACGAGAACACACTGCTGCAACCTCCGATGGCAAGCCCGGCGATCATCATCGTGCCGACGTCCACACCGATAATCTCGGCAACCTGCAGGGGTCCCGGCGTGGGTGGCACCAACGAATGGGCAATCGAACCGCCCGCCATGATCGCCATCAGAAACAAGACATAGTCTTTACCGAGTTTACGGCGGAGCGAGCGTGCCAGCGGAACCATTAAATAAAAGACGGTATCAAAATAGACTGGAATCCCGATCACGAATGAGCTGGCGGCAATCGCTTCGGCCGCCCGCCGCTCGCCTGTCATGCTTAAAATCGAATCGACGATCCGCGATGCGGCGCCCGATTCAAGCAGACATTGCCCAATGATGCTGGCCAACGCGATTAAAATGCCGATCTTTCCCGCCGTCTCGCCAAACGCGGTCGCCAAGCGAGATTGTGGCGATTGAGATGTAAATGAAGCAGCTGCTTTTGCGGTCATCTTACCGCTGGCAAGTTGCGACTGGGCATAGCGATCAAGATTTGCATGGCTCGACAAACTGGCAACCAGTAAACCTGCTAACAACAATGTCAAGAAAGCGTGAAGGCGAAATACCAGGATCGCAACCAAGACGACCACGACCGAGATGGCGACCACCCACCAAACATCAATCCCTGCGTGTAGAAGGGAGATGTCTGTGACGGAAGCAGCAAGCGACTCGGATGTGACAAGCTCTTGAGGAGCGATGTTTGCGATCGTGGTGCAGAAATGTATTAATAATTGACCGAACATGTGTGGCATTGTGTCCAATATTGACTTCCTGGGATGATGCTGTCCTTGGCGACGGTGCCGTATCGCCTTAAATTGACGTGCGTGCTGGACTTCTAGTACAAAACGCCGCAGAACACCTGACATGCAACCGCGTGCCGATGTCGCTTGCTTGCTTCTCTCCGCGGAAGCTCTCTAGCAAACCGACTGGAAATGAGTTAGCAGTAGTGTGAGCCCATTTGCTCACCCTTAATGGACGAGCAAGCGTGCCCATCCTACCATTGCGTGGCAGGTTATTGCGAAGCGGCTAAGATAATTTGTCAAGCAGAGACGGAATGCTGCGATAATCCGTCATTTCGCACTTGTTGCGGCCTAACCTCTTTCACATGCAAAGCAAGACGACCGACGTGGCTAACTTGACTACCAACCCATCATTCTTTCTTCGGCACGAGTTCGCGATTCGCCGATTCCATTCCTTGATTGGAATCGTGCCTCTTGGGCTTTATATGGTCATCCACCTGACGACCAACGCCAGCCTGATGAACAGCCCTGAAACGTTTCAGCGTGCGGTCTATATGATCCACAGTGCTGGCAAGGCGCTTCCGTTAATCGAATGGGGCGGAATCTTTATTCCATTACTGTTCCACGGCATCCTAGGCGTCTGGATCGCGAAGAATGCGAAATTGAACACCAGCCATTACCGTTTCGCGAGCAATCGGCGGTATGCGTGGCAGCGATATACCGGGATCGTTGCCCTGGTTTATCTGTTCTTTCATATTTTGCATTTGCATGGATGGTTCCACTTTGGGCCGTACTTGGAAGTCATCCGTCCGCTGCAATTTGCTGCGTTTAAACCATACAACGCCGCCAGCACGCTGGTCGAATCGATGAACCAGTGGGGCGGATTTGTGTGGCCCGCGTTTTATCTTGTTGGCATGATGTGCTGTGTCTATCACCTCGCAAACGGACTGTGGACAGCGGGAATCACCTGGGGATTGTGGATCACACCGGCGGCTCAGAAGCGAGCTTCAAAAGTTTCGGTGGTGTTTGGTGCTGTTCTTTCGGTTATTGCTTTGAGTGCTTGGTGGGCCGCTGTGGCACCGGGCCCCGAAGAAGCCGCCCAATACCGGGAAATCGAAAACCGTATGTACGATGCGAACCTCGAGTCCGGCGTCATCTCGGATATGCCCGAGAAACGCTACGAAGAACCGGCTGCGGAAGCTTCGGTTGCCCCCGATGCTCAATCGCCGCGTGCGAACGCCCAAAAGGCGGATTCGAACGACTCGAATCCACTTTAGTAATCAACCCAACCCTCTCGATGACCCAACTTGAAGTTCCCCATCCAAGTTTGCGTCACAAGACCTATAAGCTACTTCCACAAAATTGTTTGATTTGAATTATGTCTGAGCATCGTGTTGTCGTAATTGGTGGTGGACTTGCCGGACTCGCAGCCACCATGAAGCTAACGGAGTTGGGGGTGAAGGTTGACTTGCTCAGCCTGACTCCGGTGAAACGCTCGCACAGCGTGTGTGCCCAAGGTGGCATCAACAGCTGTAACGATGCGACGCGGCAACTTGGTGATGACGAGTGGAAACACTTGGACGACACCGTGTACGGAGGTGACTTTTTGAATCACCAACCGCCAGTCAAAGAGATGGCGTATTGGGCTCCCAAAGTCATTGACTTGATGGACCGTCTTGGTGTTCCATTTAATCGCACCGGCGAAGGCTTTATCGATCGCCGACGCTTCGGTGGCACGCTCTACAAACGTACCGCGTTCGCAGGTGCAACGACCGGCCAACAACTGCTATACGCACTGGATGAACAAGTGCGTCGCGCCGAAAACGAAGGCATGGTCAGAAAGTATGAATTCTGGGATTTCTTGGCGCCGATCAAAGACGACGACGGACGCTGCCGCGGTGTGGTCGCTCAAGACATGGTTTCGATGGAAATCAAGGCATTCCCAGCCGATGCCGTGGTCGTTGCGACCGGTGGCTGCGGACTCGTTTACGGACGCAGCACGATGAGCGTTTTCTGCACCGGCAGTGCTGCGAGCCGCTGCTTCCAAGCGGGTGCAAAATACGCCAACGGCGAGTTCATCCAAGTTCACCCGACTGCGATTCCCGGTAGTGACAAACTGCGATTGATGAGCGAATCGGCGCGGGGCGAAGGCGGACGCGTGTGGGTTCCACGAAAGCCGCAAGACCCGCGTGAACCCAAACAGATTCCAGAAAACGAACGCTACTACTTCTTAGAAGAACGTTATCCCGAGTACGGCAACCTCGTTCCCCGCGACATCGCCACTCGCGAAATTTTTGACATCTGTGTCAACGATGGCTTGAGCGTCGATCCCGACAAGATGTGCGTCTACCTTGACCTGACTCACATCGAACGCTCAGAACTCGACCGTAAACTCGGTGGTATTCTCGAGATTTACGAAAAATTCCAAGGCGTTGACCCTCGTGACGAACCGATGCGGATCTTCCCTGCGGTCCATTACAGCATGGGTGGATTGTGGGCCGATTACGTCAAGAGCGACAACGGTGGCCTTGAACCGGGTGCTCCGCAGAACCACATGACCAACATCCCCGGTTTGTACGCGATTGGTGAGTGCGACTATCACTATCACGGTGCCAACCGACTCGGCGCCAACTCGCTGCTGTCGTGCATCTTCACCGGCTTGTTCACCGGCCCTTCGATTCTGAACTACGCCAATAGCCAATCCAGTGGCAGTAACGACGTGCCCGCGGCGGTGATCGACGCAGCGGTCCAGGCACAGACCAAACGACATCAAGATCTGCTGAACGGCAATCCCGGCAGCGACGAGAACCCGTACCTGATTCACCAAGAATTGGGGGATCTGATGACACGCGTGGCAACCGTCGTTCGCCGCAACGATCAACTCGCCGACGCGATCGAAAAGATTCAAGAACTGCACGAGCGTGCGATGCGAGTGAATCTTTCGGACACGGGCAGTTGGACCAACCAAAACGTGATCTTTGCCAAAGCGCTTCAGGACATGTTCCCCCTGGCGAAAACGATCCTCAAAGGTGCGCTGCAACGCGACGAGTGCCGAGGGGCTCACTTCAAGCCCGACTTCCAAAAACCATCACTGACATCCGATGATCCCGTCGAGCGACGTCAACAAGCCGAGGCTTGGTGTGATGAGTTCGAAAAGAACAATCAAAAATATCTGAAGTCGACGGTGGCGTCCTGGAATGCTAACACAAAGATGCCCGACATCGTTTACGAAGATGTCGATACCTCGTTGATTCCACCACGGCCTCGTTTGTACGGTCTTGTCGGTGCCGAAGAGATTGAAAAAGTTTGGAACGAGCGGGCCAAAGCCGCACTGGCTCAATAGCGGCTCAATCGAACGGGAAACCGAGTCAGCCCCGGGTGTCACGACGAACCGAACTGACTTGATTCCGACGCTAGAATATTATTGTCTCACTGAAATTCAAATTCACCATTTTTGCCATTGTTAGGATCGACGGATGAATGCCCTCGAACCCAATTTGAAGAAACGTCCCGAGTTCATCAACGTTCGCGTTCGTCGACAAGACGCTCCGGGTAAAGAACCGTACTGGGAACTTCACAAGATCAAGTACGAACCCGAATTGAACGTGATCAGCGTGCTGCAACGGATCGCGGCCCAAGCCAAGACGTCGGACGGCAAAAAAGTCAATCCGGTTGCTTGGGACTGCGGATGTCTCGAAGAGGTTTGTGGCGCTTGCACGATGGTCATCAACGGCCGTGTTCGACAAAGCTGTAGCGCGTTGGTCGATCGACTGCTGGCAGAAAACAGCGACGAACTTGTGCTTGAACCGATGAGCAAGTTCCCCGTCGTGCGTGACCTGCAAGTCGACCGCGAACGCCTGTTCCACAATCTGTCGCGAGTCAAGGCTTGGGTGCCCGTCGACAGCTATTACGACATGGGACGCGGTGAGCGAGTATCGCGTGAAGACCAAGAGCGAAACTATCCGCTCAGCCAATGCATGAGCTGCGGATGCTGCTTAGAAGCCTGCCCTCAATTCTTGAAGGTGGAACTGGAGCGGCGTGTGGGCGAATCGGACGAAGCCTACCAAGCGCGTAAGGATGCGGAGTTCGACGAAAGCTTTGTCGGTCCCCATGCGATCTCGCAAGCGATGTTGTTCAACAACCACCCCACCGGAAAAACGCTTGCCGACGACCGCCTCGAAGCACTCACCGGCCCAGGCGGAATTCAG
Organism: Novipirellula rosea; assembly: GCF_039541335.1. Lineage (NCBI taxonomy): Bacteria > Pseudomonadati > Planctomycetota > Planctomycetia > Pirellulales > Pirellulaceae > Novipirellula > Novipirellula rosea. The sequence continues at coordinate 91,236 of NZ_BAABGA010000017.1, forward strand.
GTTTGCGGCAACGCGCAGAACTGTGTTGCGGTATGCCCGAAAGAAATTCCGTTGACGACATCAATCGCAAGAACGGGCCGCGCGACTACGTTGTATGCGATCCGCAAGTGGTTCGAGAAATAAACCATGCGTTGATGTCGGTTGGTCGATCGTGAGCCGAGTGCCGCAAGGTACCGGGTGCTGTGTGGGCCCCGGCCGCTCACGCTTCGCGGCTGACTAAGTCAACAGCGATACCCACGCGTTTCTCATGGCTAGTCGCCTAGCTTCCAATAGCCAAACAGGATGATGCGTCATCGCATTCGATGTGCGAATGCGACGGCAAGAGCGTGTGATTTGCGGAGCGTTACGCCAGTACAGGCGTCGAGTGGACCATCAAACGTTTGTGGTCACGCACCACGCGCATGAATTCGTCTTCGTGGACCGGTTTACGAATGTAATCGTGAACGCCAAGGGCGTTGCAACGTTCGCGAATGCACTCATCTTCGTTGGCGGTTAAAACCACCGTCGTCAATGCTTCGGTGTTCACATCGCTGTTTTGCAACAACTCGATCACATCGATACCGGAACCATCCGGCAAGTTCAGATCGAGCAAAAGCAAATCGGGCTTTGGTGCCCGCGCAAAGACACCTTCTTGACGCAAAAACTTGATCGCTTCGCTGACACTACGCACCAACGTCAAACGATGATGAACTTGACTACGGCGAAGTGAATGGATCGTAACGCGTGCATCCATCAGGCCATCCTCGACCAACAAAATCTCCATCGGCTTGAAACGTGAGCCTGAATGCATATGGGAAGCTCCCCTATTTGAATCGTCTAAATGTGATCAACCTGCGTTGAGCGAACCCTCGATCAATCCATTCTCGGCTTGCTCGTGCTCTCGCAACTTTTCGTCAAATGCCTGAGTTTGATCCACCAACTCTTGGACACAAGCTGCATTAGCACCTCGATACTGAAGCTCTTCGGCTTTCTCGATCAGTTCGCTTAATTGCAAATACAAGGAACAATGCTGAGCCATGGCTTTTTCAGCAGCATTCACTTTAGACGAACTGAACTCGGGTGCGACTTCGATATACCCATACGCTTCTTCGAGAGCAAACTGCAGCGACATTTGATCCCGAAGATCATTCAACAGCCGCACTAAATTTCGCGTCACATGTGACGGCTCATCCATGTCTTCACAGACCTGTCGTACATTGTGAAGGGTATGCCAAAATTCAGGATGGCTCTCTTTAATCTCTTGAAGAAAAGCGGAATTAACCACCAGCGTCTTTTTCGCTGCACGTACCGTCGATACGACTGTAGCCATGGAATTGCCTCCGTGAATGTGAAACGCTACGGCACAGGGTGAGAATAGGTGCAGGTCAAACACGGAGCAGAAGATACGTGTTCCCGCTTTACCGCTCATTAAATTTTAACCGCTCGTGAGAAGCAGGGTCAAGCATTTCGCAAGATTCTGCTCGCGAAGGCCGTTATCACCTCAGCACGCCGCAATTGCATCCCCGAAGCAGAAAACCCAGTATTTCGCCGGGCCAAAACAAAAACACCCCCTCCCACGAAAGCAATAAACAGCCCCTTCGGGGGACACCCTATCCCCGCCACCCAAGCAGCTGTATCGAGTCGTTAGTGGCCACATGCTACGCCTAACCGGCGATGGGACGACACCCGCGATTCGCGCCAGCGGCGGTCGTGCCATCATGCTCCGCTGCATTGCCCTTGAAAAATACGGTTGCTAAATGCCCAATCTCAACCTGCGTCGTTCTCCCGTCCCGTCCCCTTTTTTAAAGGTCTTTTTTATTGAGCAAGATCGATAACTTGCGGCCTCCTAAGGCCTGATGACAAATCAAATTGAATTACAGGCCGTCGCAACATCGCATCTTCCCCAGTAGCAACCCCTCGCTCACTCATGATGCAAACGCATGAAAAAAGAAACTCAGTTTGCGGCTATCCGCACCACGATCGCGTCTCATCTTTGTTACAAAAAGCGAACGGTAACACTCGCGAATGATCGTTGCGATTGCGAAGTCGCTAACAAGCCGATCATGCTAACAACCTCGTCCGTTGCAAGTACGCATCTGCTCACTCGCTGACTCAACAACTTCCTCGCTGAGTCAGCGCAGTCGGAACTGATTCGAATGAGATGGGGAACAACGCGATGCGTTTGTCGCCAGCGTTTTCATGCTTGTGTTTGCATTACTGATTAACAGGCACTCATAAAAAGACGACGAGCAGCCACAGCATCCTGAGGGACGCTATGATGAGCAACATTCAACTCGGTGACATTCAACTCGGTCTCACCCCACGCAAGCATCCGAGACCGTTATCATCACTGTTTGTCCATCACTGCATCACACATTCATCAACAGCCCAGATCAACAGCCCAGATCAACAGCACAGATCAACAGCACACGAACTCAATGACCGAATAAACACAAGCATGATTGCCAAAAACAAACCTCCTCGCGCTGCTAGCTTTCCCGTTGTTAGCGAAGATGATTGTGAACCTTTATTATCAAAGCAGCCGTGCAACAGGGGCATGCGCGAGAACGCAGAGAGTTTCGTTTTGGCTGCACTCGGTCGTACTCACCAAGCAAACTCTGTAGAGCATACAATTCAAAAAAAAGTTTATGTGAGCAACGTGTGTATTTTGCGGAACTTTCGTCGTGATTCGCGACTGCTTTGGAAAACTCTTTCCGGATTGTTGTTGACATGGGAAGCGAACGTCGCCACATTCACGCACGATCTGAACGTTGACTTTCCATCACTGATCAGCACGACGATGAAGAGTTGCTTGCACATGACTTTTCTTAAACAAATTGTCCGAGAGCTCTTGATGCAAAGCCAGAATGACCTAAGTATACTTGTCACTCGGATCCCCCTTATCGACGAAAACTCATCTCTAGGAATGTTGCCTAGAACAATCAAACGAAGCGATGGACCGAGCGTTGATTTGATTACCACTTAATTAGATAACCACGTACCCCGAATGATTCAGGGTATCGCAAATCGTTAAGAAGGACCCTAACGACAAGCAATTGGGAGCTTCCACTGATGGATCGATCGCGAAATGAGTCGCCCACAACTCATGCACATGGATGTCGCTCCCATTTTTTTACTGTTTAGTTGCGTTGAATCGAAGTCGCTAGCGGCTTCATCGTTATTCAGCGCAACAGACGCACGATCGGTTGGCGAAGGATCACCAACCGACCAGAACGTCGAATAGTAAATCGCGAAGCTGGCGGCGCATGACGCAATGCCAGCTCGCGTTTTTTTTTGCCGCGACTTCTCTCTACAAATGCGGCTTCGCAGGAACCACTGATTCCTGCCACGGTGCGAATCCTTCGATCCGCGTGTTGCGACGAAACACTCGGGTTCCACAGGTCACGTACAACGTCATCCCGTCAGGTCCGCCGAACACGCAATTTGACAAACGTCCCTGCGAGCTTGGCCGATCGATGATCACGTGCACACGTCCCGGTTGATCAAACACTTGCACACCGAGCGAGGTTGCGACCAGCAGCGAACCATCTTTGGCCATCGTGACGCCATCCGCCCCGGTATTCAGTTCGTCTTGCGGTTGATGGACGTAATAGTACGGTTGTCCAAACGACAGTTTGCCGGACTGCTCAATCCGGTACGACCACACGTAACGGCCCGTGGCATCGACGACGACCAAGAAACGCTTGTCAGGCGTGACAGCAATGCCGTTGGGTTTACCAGGAAACGAGCCCGCATCGCCACTAGCCACCACGGTGGGCTCGCCTCCATGCGGCAGATACCACACGGCGGGCTTCAGCGGATCGGTGAAATAAATTCCATCTTCGAGCACGACGAGATCGTTGCACCCGACATCCGTCGCGATCACGGTCTGCGTACCCTCAGGCGTGATACGCGAGATCTTTCGCTCTTTGTTTCTCGCGGCGTACAAGTTGCCTTTTGCATCGAACATCAAGCCGCTGACTCCGCTAACGCCGTCGACGAGCTTGGACGCTCCCTTGCCATCGGCATTCACTTTCCAAATTTCTGCCGCAGGGCCGTCAATAAAAAAGACGCTTCCATCGGGCGCAACGGCGGGCCCTTCGGTATAGCGATGCCCTTCGCTTACCAGTTCCCATGTCTCGCCAGGAATCAAACGATCTTTTAATTCGGGATGTTCATCAATCGTCACTTCGATCGGTTTGTCAGCGTCTTGCCAAAGCCAACGCATCGCATCGGGCATGATGGCTCCGCCATGCTTACCGTTGTGGCCTCCGTCGCCCCACTCGTTTTTGACTTGATATCCCGCCCACTGCAGCGCCGAGAGCATCGTCTGGTTAGCGTTCCACCAACTGCCGGCGTAAATGTCGAGATCGTTGCGACCGTCCTGCAGAAAAACGCGAAGCGGCTTGGGCTCGGTCTTGCGTACCAACGTTGGATACTCGTTACCGCCTCGAAGTCCCACGTAGGTTCCAACCGTGCTGAAGACACGACGGAATTGGTCAGGCCGGTGCCAGGCAACGCCAAACGCTGCGATCGCGCCGCTGCTGCTGCCACCGATCCCACGCAGATTCGGATCGTCCGTGATGTTGTATTTTTGTTTGACGACCGGTAACAACTCGTCGATCAAAAACGTGGCGTAGCGATCGCTGACGCTGTCGTATTCATAGCTGCGATTGAACCGCGACTGTGCACCGTCGCCGCCCGGCACGACACCGGGATTGACCATAACGGCAATCGTGACCGGCATTTCTCCTTTGTGAATCAAGTTGTCAAAGACAACGGGCACACGCCAATTGCCTTTTCGGTTGATGTAACCACCTCCGTCTTGGAACACCATCAACGCCGCAGGCTTGGCCGCATCGTATTGCGCCGGAACATAGACGAAATAGTCTCGCTCGGTTCCCGGGAACACGCTGCTGTTGGCGAAGTGAAACGATTCCACCCGGCCTTCGGGAACGCCGCTCTGTGTTTGTGAATCAGGATGCAGAGGGTAAGATTCTTCGGCGTGCAGGGTGACGGCAGCCGTGACGAGAACCAGCGAGAGGATTCCCAACAAACGTGTCAGACGGAGAGCGACAATCGTTTTTCGCATGTGCAATTCCTTGGTAGGTTGTTCTAGAAAGGGAAAGGAGGGAGGGTTGTCTTTGTTTCAAAGCACATGATAATCAAACGCGATGATACCACTACGCGACAGCATACCGAGCCGCACGATTCCTGTGATCAATTACTTGATCATCGCGTTGTGTGCCGCCGCGTTTCTTGCTCAATTGGCATCGCAGCAGCGTGGCGATCGAATCGCAGAACGCTTTGGCATGGTGCCAGCAAGATTGTCTGGCGTGAACCCAGATCCCGAAATCAGCGAACGCGTCGGGGTCCAAACCCAGCGTGGAATCGAAGTCCGCACGATTACTCGCAAACTTGCTCCGTCACCGATCCCGGCGTGGATGACGTTGATCACTTGCATGTTCTTGCATGGCGGATGGATGCACTTCATTGGCAACATGTGGTTTCTGTATATCTTTGGCGACAACGTCGAAGATCGTTTGGGGCATTTCGGTTACGCGTTGATGTATTTAGGGACCGGGATCGCCGCTTCGCTATCACACTATTTCACCGATCCATCGAGTCCAATGCCGACGATTGGCGCAAGCGGTGCGATCGCGGGTGTGATGGGAGCTTACGCGTGGCTGTATCCGCACGCGAAGGTCCAGACGTTGATACCGCTGATCGTGATCATCCAAGTGATCATTCTGCCAGCACCATTGTTCTTGGGGATTTGGTTTGCCTTGCAAACGTACAGCGGCATCACGGCAGTGGCCGGTGGCGCTGCAACCGGAGTGGCATGGTGGGCTCACATCGGCGGCTTTGCCGCCGGAGCACTCGCAGCAATCATCATCGGACGCACGCCGCTCGGACACGAGGCGGTGACAGAACGACGGTTTTGATTCAAGCAGTCAGGCAGGTGTCTTTCGGTAGATTAGCCATTTTGGCCAACGCTGTGCAGCATTTTTTCTTTTAGGGATTGTGCTAATTTCGCGTAGCGGAAGTCGTCAAGACTTTCGTTCCATGGTGTATGCTCCCCGAAACTCTTGACGAGTTCCGCGACCTCGGATTGATTCGATTTCAGTTGCGATAACCAACGTGTTAGCCGAGATTCTTTAGCACGCCGTTGCTGTCGCCAAACTTGTCTGCCTTGACGCCCATCTCTTTGAGCATCCAGAGATACAAATTGCACAGCGGCGTGTGGTTCTCATAGCGAATATGCTGCCCCGTTTTGATTCGTCCATTGCCGTTGCCGGCCAACAGAATCGGCAGGTCATCGTGATTGTGGCGATCCCCGTCGCTGATACCGCTGCCGTAAACCAACATGCAATGATCCAGCAACGTTCCATCCCCTTCGCTGATCGAACTGAGCCGCTTCAACAAATAGCCAAATCGATCAATGTGGTATCGATTGATCTTTGCGATCTGAGCTTGCTTGTGCTCGCTTTTGCCATGATGCGACAATTCATGATGCCCCTCTTTGACGTCGATGTCGGGATAGCTTCGATTGCTGCCGGCATTGGTAAACATGAATGAAATGATTCGCGAGCTATCGGTTTGAATCGCCAGCGTGATCATATCCATCATCAACTCGGAATGCTCTTTCAATTCTTGTGGCACACCGCTGGGTCGAGGGTAATCAGGAACACCGTCCTCCGAGATACTCAGCCGTTCCGCACCAGCCAATCGTTTTTCGACATCGCGGACGGCATACAAGTATTCGTCCAATTTTCGCCGATCGATTTCAGGCAGTGTCTTGTGCAGTTGCTTGGCATCCTCGAGCACAAAATCGAGCACACTTTTGCGGTACTTCTCACGAACACTCTTGGCTCGCCGCGTTTCTTTTGAAGTTTGTCCGGCGAACAAGCGATCGAAAAGTGCGCCGGGATCGACTTCTTTGGCCATCGGATTGGTGGGTCCACGCCACGACATGTTCGATGCGTAGGCGCAGCTATAGCCGCTGTCGCAATTTCCTGCCTGAGCGCTCGCTTCGAGCCCAAGTTCGAGCGAACCGAATCGCGATTGGCTGCCAATCTGTTCCGCCGCCACTTGATCGACCGAGACCCCGTTTTGGATATCCGCGCCGTTAGTCTTCTTTGGATGCGCCCCGGTTAGAAACGCGGCGACACTACGAGCATGATCGCCGCCGCCGTCGCCATGGGCACGGGCTCCGTCAAGCGTTAAACCGCTCAATACATTGAATTTGGATCGATGCTCGGCCAATCGCTCCAGCGTTGGCGTCATCGTGTACTTGTCGCCCCCTTCGATCGGTTTCCAATCGGGCATGTGCATGCCGTTGGGAACGTAAAAGAATCCCATCCTTAGCGGGACATCCGCAGGATTGGACGTCGCCGCCAACAAGCGTGTCGACGACATCGAATCCAATAACGGCAATGCCAGCGAGGCTCCCACACCGCGTAACAGCGTTCGTCGCGAAAGTGAATTCAACATTTTGGATCGCTTCTTTTTAAAAAGGTGGGAACGTGTTTATCCGCAGTACCAAGACCATTATTCTCGCGAACCTTGTCTTTGGAACGGCTCGCTTTCGATGATCGCAACGATCAGATAGGCAAACCGATACTGGTTGCCTTTCAATTCTTGCATGACTTTATCGATGGCGCATTTATCATAATATTCGGTGCCTCGCCCGGTCGCATAAATCAGCATCTTCTCTGCTAAACAGCGAACAAATTGCTCGCTCCGCTGACTCGACAGCAGTTCGCGAAGATCCTCGACCCCTTGGAATTCGGTTCCATCGGGCAATTTGCCCGACGCGTCAATCGTGTCACCTCCGTCACGGGTGCGCCATTGCCCGATCGCGTCAAAATTCTCCAACGCGAAGCCAAGCGGATCCATCATGTTGTGGCAAGCAGCACAGGCGGGGTTTTCGCGATGTTGCTCCATCCGTTCGCGCAGCGTCCCACTCAATTTGCCTTTGTCCAATTCAGGAACATTCGGGGGTGCTGGAGGGGGCGGCGTGTTGAGCAGATTGTCGAGAATCCATTTGCCCCGCTTCACAGGACTGGTTCGCGTCGGATTACTGGTCACGGTCAACACACTTGCTTGCGTTAACAATCCACCTCGCGGAGTGCCTTCGAGCGAGACTTTGCGGAACTCGGGCCCGGTGACCCCTTTGACTCCATAGAATTTTGCCAGATCCTCGTTCAGATAACTGAACTTGGCGTCCAGCAGCGCCGTCACAGGCAAGTTTCCTCGCATCACTGCGGCAACGAAAGTCAGCGTTTCACGCCGCATCAAGTACCGAATTTTATCATCGAATTCAGGAAATTGACGTTTGTCGGGATCGACATTATCGAGGTTGCGAAGCTGCAGCCATTGCCCGGCAAAGTTTTCAATGAATTGATTCGCACGAGGATCAACAATCATGTCGCCCACTTTGCGTAGCAATTCGCGACGGTCGCGGAGTTTGCCTTGATGCGCCAACGACAACAACTCGTCGTCAGGCATACTGCTCCACAAGAAATACGAAATCCGGGTTGCCAATTCGTACTGGCTTATCAGCGGCAGTTCTCCCGATGCATCCGCCGCCGCGTGCTGCTCGACTTTAAACAAAAAGTGCGGCGACACCAAAATCGCCTGCAGCGCCACCTGGATCGATTCTTCAAAACTTCCTCCATCGGCACGCACTTGCGAGGCAAGTTCGGTCAGTCGCCAAACTTCGCTTTTCGTTGCCGGTCGTCGAAACGCGCGACTAGCCAACGGCGCTAACACTTGTGCAGTCGCTTGCTCTGGCGAAACTTTACTGCTCGGCCGTGTGAATATGATTTTCTTATGCATCGCCGGCAATTCACCCACGGAAACCGGCAGCGACGATTCCTCTTGAGCAAACACATGCACGTGATAGAGATGAAAGTTGCGATCGATTTTTCCCGCGACGTAGAAATCGTTGATAAAGCTGATCTCGATTTTTCGCGTGCCGCGAATCAGACGAAATTCGACCTCATACTTCTCCATCTTTTCACTAGGAATATCAACGACTTGGCTTTTCCTGCCGTCATCGACCTTAATTTTCACCGGTTCATCGCCGCCCTGATCTCCACCAGCGGAAAGCGTCAACGTGTACTGTCCGGTGAACGGAGCCTCCACTTCAAGCGTCACCGAACCGTGGCTGGACATGCTGATCCGGTGACCACGTTTGTACTTATCCGCTCCGGCCAACGCCGTCGCGGCCACATCGACTTCGTAGATTCGTGGCGGAAGCGGAGTGCGAATCGTTTCCCCGGAAATCGTTTCCGCGGCGTCCAAGTATTTTTCTAACAGGATCGGCGGCAAGGACAGCACATCACCAATGTTGTCAAAGCCGTATCCCACGTCGTCACCGGGGAATCCAGCGGCCGGTTTGTAGTCGACACCTGTCAAGTCCTTGATCGTGTTTCGATATTCGACGCGATTCAACCGTCGCAAAACCACCTTTCCTGCATTCGGGTTTTGCACGCAGTTGACGGCGTTTGCGACTTCATCGATCAAGGTCAGCATTCGCTGACGCGTCGCCGCGTCCATCATCTCGCCGTCTTCGGGTGGCATGCTGCCTAGTTGGACTTGCGCCATCACGCGTTTCCACATGTTTCGATTCGACTGAATCTTGGCTGCCGAGTCGTCATCGACCAACGATAACTCGCTGCCCGAATCGTGACAGTCAACACAGTAGGTGCGTAGTAGTGGCGCTAATCCATCACGGAACTTCACTTCACTTGACGCTTCATCGGCGGCAACGCAAACCGAAAGCGACAAGATCGCGACAACGACCTGACTGATTCGCAGAACGGCATTAGGCAGCCGATTCGTGCTCGTGTTGAAAACGAACTCGATCATTCGTACTCGCAGGGTGGGATTTGGGGGGGCGCAGGTGGGTTGGCGCTTCATTATAAGAAATATTCTGTGGCGATGGCAATTAATCTTCGTTGCTGCGGGTCAAATGGCCACTGCGATTGATCGCAAGCAACAGCCACATCATCACGGAAAAGCTCATCATCATGCCCACCAATCCGAAAATGCTCATTTCTTTCATGCCCAACACCGATTGCTCGGGAAACAGCAGTGGGGGCACCTTCATCGCCAATAGCAGGGAGGATCCAAGGAAGACCGCACTGGCCATCAGCCCCAACACCATCCGGTTCACCGTCGGCCCGATCCGTTGATGTTCCAAGGTCAGCCGCATTTCGCCACGGCGGGCTTGTTGTAGCAGCGTCAGCACCTCGTCAGGAACGACTTCGAAAAAGTGCTCCGCTTCGAGATAGATCCGGCGTGCTTGACGCACTCTTCGCCGTGGACTCAACCGTCGCAGCATCGATTTACGGACAAATTGGTGAACGATATCCAACGAATCAAATCCGGCACCGAGCTCTCGCAGGGTCCCTTCGAGCGAAATCAACATCTTCAACAGCAGTGCCGATTGGCTGGGCAATTTAATCACGTGCCGATGCAGAATGTCGCTCAATTCGTTGAGCGCACCAGTCAGATCAAAATCACTCAAATGTTGTCGGCCGTAGGTCCCCACAAACTCGGCGACGTCAATCGCCAGCAATGATTCGTCAAGCGTCGGAGGGGCATCCCCGATGCGGCGAATCAACCGGGTCAAACGGTTCTGGTCCCCCGTGGCGATACAGCCCATCATCTCTTCGATGCTTTCGCGAAGCGTTTCGTCGATGCGGCCCACCATCCCAAAATCGAGAATCCCCAGTCGTCCGTCGCTGAGCAACAACAGGTTTCCGAGGTGAGGGTCCGCGTGAAACAAGCCTTCATCAAAGATCATCGTTAGATAAATGCGGGCGATCGATTCCGAGAGCTGATGCCGCTCGCCGTCCAAACACGCATCGACCGTCAACACACCACCGTGATGGCTTTCCGAAAGCACTTTGGAAAGCGGCTCGCCTGCTAATTCGTCCATCACCAACACGCGGCGAGTACAGAGCTCGCGTACCGGTTTGGGAATGACGACCTTGGCACTTTGCGATGAAAGCATCTCGGCAAACACTTCGAGGTTCTGTCGTTCGCGGCCAAAGTCCAATTCACGCTGCAGCATCGTGGACATTTGGGAGACCATTTGGCATGGCCCCCATGCGGCAAAACCTTCCACACGCTCGGCGAGCTGGGCAAGCCCCCCGAGCACTTCCATGTCTTGACGAACCGTCCGCTCGATATCGGCGCGTTGGACCTTGATCACGACGCGTCGACCATCGTTCAAGGTCGCTCGATGGACTTGTCCGACCGAGGCAGTCGCGAGGGGTTTGGGGTCAATGAATTGAAACTGACTCAGATATTGTTCGCCCAATTCCTTGGTCAGCGTCTCACGCACTTTCTCGATCGCATCGGGCTGCACATCTGCACGCAACCGTTTGAGCTCGTGACCAAGTTGCGGTCCGACAATATCGGGTCGGGCCGCCAAGATCTGGCCTAGCTTAATAAAGGTGGGGCCGAGATCGGTCAGCGCCATCCGTACCCGTTCTTCGCTGGAATATTGGGACAGCGGCACCCCGCTGGGATCTTTAAACGAATCGCGAAACGGCAGACTCTGATAACGGCTCAGCCAATCGGCCAGACCATACCGACGCAGCACCGCCAAGATCTCTCGCCACCGCTTCAAATTGCGGTACAGTTGCGGGATGGCAGTGATTTTCATTAACAAAACGAAACGCCGATAGGTGAGAGAAACGAGGCTGAGAACCACTCAAAAACGCGAACGAGTCCCACTAGCCAGGGGGACTTTGTTACATTCACACCATTCTAATGTGAAACGATATAAAACCATTCGCTGTTTGCCAGGAGATCTTGTCTTTGGATTGGTGGGAACCGCTTTTATCGACTTTGCGGCTCATAACCGTCACAATCGTTGGCTCGTTAGGCATTGGCATCCCCGCAGCCTGGGCTGCAGCGACGCTGGCCCGCGGCGAAAGACCGGGGCGGGCCGTCGCCGGGGCGTTCATTATGGCGGCGATCGCAGCGATTGCCATTCCCATGATCCTGCACGCGGCCGCCTGGGAAGCAACGGCAGGAAAGTTCGGCTGGCTGCCGCTGACTCAAACGGCAACACGCTCGTGGGGCGGGTTCGCAGGTCTGGTTGCCTGCGGATGGATCCATAGCATTTTTGGTGCGGCCATCGTCGCAATCGCCACCTGGCACGGGACTTCGCGTGTCCCCGTTTCGATCCTCGAAAACGCCTCGATTGACACCACACCGCTGCGTTGTTGGTGGACGATTCAATTGCCGCTTGCGTGGCCGTGGGTATTGGCCGCCACGATCCTGAACGCTTCGCTGGCCGCGACGGAGATGACCGTCGTGGATCTGTATGGGTATCGCACGATCGCCGATCAGTTTTATTTGCTGTACGCGGTCGATCCCAATCTGACCTCGATCGCCACCACCACGGCGCTGCCCCTCGGTTTCGCAGTAGCGATGATCACCGTGTTACTGCGTCGCATCGGCAGGCGACAAACGGACTATCGCGGCGAGCACTTGGCCGGGCACACATCATCGGACCTGTTCGAGCGGCCTTCGCGTGGCGAGTGGATCGTCGCATGTTCGATTTTGGCGTTCTGCACCCTGTTGATGATTGTGATGCCGGTCACGGGATTGATGGCCAAGGTGGGGCACGACGTGATCATTGATGGCGATCAGCGAATTGCTCACTGGTCGATCTCACGGGCAGTGCACGAGTTGGCTGCCGCTCCGAAAACGTTTTCAGCGGAGTACCAATGGACCACGATGCTCGGAATTTGCACCGGCATTTTCGCGACTCTCGTCGCTTGGCCACTCGCCGCAGTTGGACGCCAACACTCGCGTTTCGAATTCCTGGTGGATGCAAGCACGGTCATTCTGTTTTGTATCCCCGGCCCATTGATCGGGATGCTGATCGTCCAAATATTTCAGCTTCCGGTCCCCGGTTTTCGTTTTTTGTATGAGATGACGATTCTGCCGACAGTGTTGGCAATGTCGGTCCGCGCCAGCACAATTGCGTATTGGATTCTGCGATCAGGGTACCACGGCATTGCCGAGAACGTGTGGCTCAGTGCCCGGTTGGACCTGAGTCTTGGTCGCCGTGTCTGGCAGATCGACCGACGATTGATGGCCCGCAGCGTTGCGATCGCCATCCTGACCGCCGGCATCATCGCCTCGGGCGACGTTCCGGTCACGTTGCCGGTCGCCCCGCCGGGGGTGTCAACCGTGGGGACTCGCTTGTTTGGACTATTGCATAGCGGAGCTCGTTATCAGGAAGCGGCGTTGGCATTGTGGTATTTAGGCTTCATCGGCCTCGGCATCACCTTGATCCACACCTTGACCCGCTTCCGATCTGCTAGAATCAAATGACGTGTGGTGTATAGACTTCCTCCGGTAAGCGTCCCACGCTTGTCTAGCCACGCCGTCCCGCCCGATCCCATCCCCTCCTTGGTCCGACTCGCCATGCACTTCCAAATTCGCACCGCGTTTGCCCTTGGCATCCTGTTTTTCACGTCTCACGTTACAGCAAACGACCGACGTAATTCTCCTAAAAACACAGCATCCGAGACGATCGTCGATACGAGCCACGGCGATCAACGGGTTCACGAGTACTTTCGCCGCGAAACCGAAACGATCTCGGCGGCCACGTTTGCCGACATTAAAACGCTCGAAGACTGGGAAAACCGTCGTCAGGGTTACCGCGATCAACTGCATGAGATGCTTGGGCTTTCCCCGCTGCCCGAACGTACGCCGCTATCGCCTGTGGTCACCGGTTCGGCGACTGCCGAGGACGTGGTTGTCGAAAACATCCAATTCCAATCGATGCCCGGAGTGTACGTGACGGGCAACCTTTACCGCCCCGCGAAACAAGACGGCCCGCTGCCAGCAATCCTGTACGTTTGCGGTCATGGCAAAGTAAAGAAGGACGGAATCAGCTATGGCAACAAAACCTATTACCAATATCACGGAGCTTGGTTCGCTCGTAACGGCTATGTTTGCTTAACCATCGACACAATCCAGTTAGGCGAAATCGAAGGGATTCATCACGGCACGTATCGCGAAGGAGCATGGTGGTGGAACAACCGCGGCTATACCCCCGCCGGTGTGGAAGCTTGGAACGGCATCCGGTCATTGGATTACTTGCAATCCCGTCCCGAAGTCGATGGCGAACGGATCGGTGTCACCGGTCGCAGCGGAGGCGGTGCCTATTCGTGGTACATCGCGGCGTTGGACGAACGCGTCAAAGCCGTCGTCCCAGTTGCCGGCATCACATCGCTCAAAAATCATGTCGTCGATGGGTGTGTCGAAGGCCATTGCGATTGCATGTACATGGTCAACACCTATCGTTGGGACTATCCGATGGTCGCCGCACTGATCGCACCACGTCCGCTGTTGATTTCCAACACTGATAAAGACACGATTTTCCCACTCGATGGAGTGGTCGATGTCTACAGCAAAGTGCGTTCGATCTACAAGCTTTACGACCAGGAAAAAAACATCGGGTTGCACATCACCGAGGGCCCGCACACCGATACTCAGGAACTTCGCATCCACGCGTTTCGGTGGTTCAATCGCCATCTGCGAGCGGACAACGAACTGATTGACAAAACCGCAACGCCGATGTTTGACATCAAGCAGTTAAAGGTTTTCGAGTCGTTACCATCAGACGAACGCGTGACCACGATCCATGAAACATTCGTTCCCAAAGTGTCGCCCGATACTGCAGCCAAGAGCAGCAAAGAGACATCGCAACAGCGTGATCAATGGATGTCGTCATTAAAAAGCAAAACGTTTGGCGGTTGGCCCGAAGTCGCAGATTCACTTGATACGACGACGATCGCCGAGCGGGAAGTCGATGGAATGAAAGTGGCGGCGATCGAGTTCACGTCGCAGTCGCCATACCGTTTGACGATGTTCGCGGTGACTCCGAAGTCATCAAAGAACGCGAAATCGGTAGACGTGGTCGTATTGGCCCCACAAACATGGCAGAGCGTTGCGGCTGGATTGGCCGTCCACTTGCCGGACACGCTTCCCGGCGTCACGCCCGACGAGCAAGAATGGAAACGGTTGCAAGGCGACTCGGCAACCACACCGACCGTCTATGTTGCTCCTCGCGGGGTGGGGTTAACCGAGTGGACTCGCGATCCCGTAAAACGGACTCACATCCGCCGCCGCTTCATGTTGCTCGGCCAAACCGCTGCGGCAATGCAAATCTATGACGTCGTACGAGCGATGCAGGCGATTGAGGCGTCGTCGCCCTTTGAAAACGCGAACTTGACGCTCCGCGGCAACGGAGACGCCGCCCATTGGTCGCTGCTGGCCTCCCTTTTCAACGACCGCGTCACCCAGCTCGCGCTGACCGATCTGCCGTTACGCAACCGCGACGCTCCCGATTTGCTGAACATCAGCCGGTTCATCGAAATGCCCGAAATTGCTGGGATGGCAGCCGATCGAGTGGAAAAGATGGAACTAAGCGGGAGCAATACGGTGCAATGGAAACGCGAGTTTGCTGCGTTTGAGCAGGACGACGTGAGCGTCACTTTTTCCGAAGTGCCGCTAAATTGACGATGGATTGGCTGCATTCTCGCTGAACGCCATCGCTGGTTCCCAGGCTGCTGCCCGGGAACCCAATGAATTGCAGGCTCCCGCCTAGCAAGCGTAGCTACGAAACGCAAATGCCGTAATTCGTCGCCTCTAAGCACCTCGGTAGAGGTCTTTTGGCCTAACCTCTCAAGACGGCGAAGCTGCAAAACGTAACCTAGGCTTCCAGCCTTGGAGGTCAGATCGAACCCAGGCTGGAAGCCTAGGCTACGTTAAAACCCGGCATTTCTGTGGCGAGATTGGCCGCTAGGGGGTGTTCTCTGGCAAGATTGGCGTTGCGAGGACTACAATGAGTTGGGAATCGCTTGATTGGCTCGCAAATCAAGCTCCCGCTGCTCGTCGTCAAGCTCCTCGAAGGAATATGTCACGGATGCGTCAAACCGTTACTCAACTTCTGTTCACCACCACTGCCCTGATCGTGCTCAGCACCAGCAATTTGCTGGCATTTGAGACGATTGAATTTAAACAGGGAACGGATTCCGACGGCGCCGCAGCGACCCGAACCGTGGTGGGCGAGTTGTTGCTCGAGGCGCAAGACGGGGGGCTTTTGATTCAGGGAGATGACGGACGCATCTGGACAATCCAGCCCGAAAATTTGGTCAAGCGAACAAGCAACTCGGAACCTCTCGTCCCGGTCAGTGACGAGCAGATGATTCAGAGGATGACGAAGGAGATGCCGGCGGGATTTTCGGTCTATCAAACGGCAAACTATTTGATCGTTCACAACACCGACGAAAATCATGCCAGGTTGGTCGGCAGTTTGTTCGAGCAACTGTATCGCGGCTTCTTTTCCTACTGGAAAAACCAACGATGGGATCTGCCTGAACCACGATTCCCCTTGGTCGCGTTGCTGTTGAATGATCACGATTCGTTCATGCAACATGCGAAAGGTGAAATTGGCGAATCCGCAAATTCGGTGATTGGTTATTACCATCTCGCCAGCAACCGGATGACAACGTTCAACGTTCCCAATTGGGAGCGAAATATTGCCACGATCATTCATGAAGCAACCCACCAACTCGCCTACAACTGTGGGCTGCAGCGACGTTTCGCCGACAACCCGATGTGGGTCAGCGAAGGCTTGGCAATGTTCTTTGAATCCCCCGACCGCCACAACTCCAAAGGCTGGCGTGGCATTGGACGCGTCAACCAAAAGAACCTGGCACGTTGGAACAGTTATCTACCGAGCCGCCCCGAAGAATCATTGGCGACGCTGATTGCTGATGACTCACGATTCCGTAGCCCCGCCACCGCAGCCGACGCTTATGGCGAAGGTTGGGCGCTGACCTATTTTCTACTCAAGACGCAGCGTGAAGAATTTGTCAAATACCTGCGGCAGCTCAGCCAAGTCAAACCGCTGGTGGAATTGAGCAAACGAGAACGGATCGCGATGTTTGAAACGGCGTTCGATACCACGCTCGAAAAGCTTGACAAGCAATTTCTGACCTACATGCGACGCGTTCACTAAAAAGTTTGCAGCAATCGTTCGCCGCGGATTTCTGCACGAGTTAATAGAGTCTCAGGTTAATAGAGACTTGAATTAAAAGAGACTCGGAACAAACATTCGCTCGGGCATCGGAATGCGTTGGTAATCATCGCTTCGTTCACGTGGTGGCAACTCGATACTTTTGCTCTGAACCTCGGTGTAGGGAACTTGGCTCAAAAAGTGACCGATACAATTGAGTCTCGCTCGCTTCTTGTCCACCGCATCGACGATCCACCAAGGTGCCTCGGCGGTATGTGTTCGCTCGAGCATGATCTCTTTTGCGATCGTGTACTGTTCCCAACGTTTTCGCGATTCCAAATCCATCGGACTCAATTTCCACTGTTTTAATGAGTCATTGATGCGGCACTGAAACCGAAATTGCTGCTCTTCGTCGGTGATCGAAAGCCAGTATTTAATCAGAATGATCCCCGAATCGACCAGCATTCGTTCGAATTCCGGCGTAGTGCGAAGGAATTGTTCGTATTCTCGATCGGTACAAAACCCCATCACTCGCTCGACGCCGGCGCGGTTGTACCAACTGCGATCGAACAACGCGATCTCGCCTGCGCCGGGTAGATGATTGACGTAGCGTTGAAAGTACCACTGGGACTTTTCACGCTCGCTCGGTGCGGGCAACGCGACGACACGGCAGACGCGTGGATTTAATCGCTGGGTGATTCGCTTGATCACGCCTCCTTTGCCTGCGGCGTCACGTCCTTCGAACAGCACGGCGACACGTGTACCGGTGGCGACCACCCAATCTTGCAACTTGACCAATTCGAGTTGCAGTTTCAACAGTTCGACAAAGTATTGGCGACGAAAACGCGTCTCACGATCGGCCAAATTCGGACGTGCGTTCTCGGTCGACGCATCCTCAAGCTCTAATTCGAGTTCTTCATCGATCGAATCCAATATCTCGTCGCGAATCCGTGAATACAGTTCCTCGCTCATCACACTAACTGAACTCACCGCTGATGTATTGTTTTGTCGCATCTTCTTGTGGCGAATCAAACAGTTCATTGGTATCGCCAAACTCGACCAAGTAACCGGTCCGCCCGCCGCCGCTGGTGTCGACGTACATGAACGCGGTTTGATCGGCAACACGCTTGGCTTGTTGCAAATTGTGAGTCACGATCGCAATCGTGTAATTCTCTTTCAATTCCTGCATCAAATCTTCGATGCGGCGAGTGGCGATCGGATCCAATGCCGAACACGGCTCGTCCATCAATAACACTTCGGGCTCGGTCGCGATCGCGCGGGCAATACACAGCCGTTGCTGCTGTCCCCCCGAGAGCGAAAGACCACTGTTTTTCAGTTTGTCCTTGACCTCGTCCCACAACGCAGCACCCCGCAGTGCTTTTTCAACCTTTTCGGCGATGTCGCCGCGATAACGGTTTAAACGCAACCCGAAGGCGACGTTGTTGTAGATGCTCATTGCAAACGGATTGGGTTGTTGGAATACCATTCCGATGTAACGCCGTACCGCCACGGGATCGACTTTGGCGTGGTAGATGTCTTTACCACGAAAGTGCACATGGCCTTCGAAACGAAACCCGCGAACCAAATCATTCATCCGATTCAAGCAACGCAGTGCACTACTTTTCCCACATCCAGATGGGCCGATAAACGCAGTGATCGAACCGCGATGGATCGGAATGCGACTGTCACGAACCGCACGGAAGTTTCCGTAATACAGGTTTTCGATATTACAATCCAACAACAACGAACCATGGCCGTTGGCGAGGATATCGTTTTCAACTTTGGGAGAAGCTATCACGTGGGTTTTCCTAAGAGGCTTTGGAGCGACTCGAAATGATTTGACCGAAAATGTTGATCGTCAAAACCATCAACACCAAGATCAAGGAAGCGGCCCATGCCATTTCGATTTGGTTCTCGAAAGGCATGCCGGAAAAGTTGTAAATAAACACAGCAAGCGAAGCGGTCGGCTCCATGACCTGAGAACTTCCGTCCTCAAAAATCCAGTAGTTACTAAACAGTGCGGTAAACAGCAACGGAGCCGTTTCACCCGCGGCACGCGCGACGGCCAACATCACGCCGGTCAAGATCCCAGGCAGCGCGGTTGGCAGGACAATCTTCCAAGCCACCTGAGTCGGGGTACAGCCCATCCCAATCGCAGCTTCTTTCATCTTGACCGGTACCATTCGCATCGATTCTTCGGCCGTCAAAATCACGGTCGGCAACATCAACAACGCCAACGCCACCCCGCCGGCCGGTGCGGAATACCCGCCGGTCGCAATCACGATCGCGGCATAGGCGAACACACCCGCCAAAATCGATGGCAATCCGGTCAATGTCTTTGCACAAAAGCGGGCGATTGACGCCGTCTTGCTCTGCGGACCAAATTCGGCCAAGAAGACCGCGGTCAAGATGCCAAAGGGGATCGCGATCGCGGCGGCAATCGAAACGATCACGATCGTTCCGACAATCGCGTTGCCAAAACCGCCTCCCTCTTCGAATGCCGTCGGGGGCAACTCGGTAAACAAAGCCAGCGAGATCTTTTTGCCGCCTCGCCAAATCAGCATGATCAAAACGCTGAACAGTGGCACACATGCGATGATGGTGGCGATCCCGGTTCCAATACTCAACACGATGCTGAACAAGGTTCGCGGATGACGCAGCGAACGCTCTAAGCGAGGAAAGTCCACGTCGTTAAATTCGGTGGTGATTTCAGCAGCGTTCATTTTGCACCTCCTCGCATACGGGCCGAAGCGTGCTTTAACACAAACGCACCGCAAATGTTCACCAGCAACGTGATCGCCAACAAGATCAGAGCGGCATACATCAACACCGGCTCTTCGCGTTCCCCCGCTTCGGGGAAATGATTCGCCAGCAGCGCGGCCAACGTGTTGCCGGGCGAGAAGAGCGAAATACTCATCTGGTTTGAATTTCCCACCAGCATCGCCAATGCCATCGTCTCGCCCAACGCGCGGCCAAAGCCAAGCACCAGTGCGCCGAAGATGCCGGTCGACGCCGTGGGCACGATCACCCCGATGATCGCTTCCCAACGAGTGGCTCCCAATCCGAAAGCCGCTTCTTTCAATTTTTTCGGCACGTTGCTCAGCGCGTCGCGAGAGATCGCCGAGACGGTGGGCAAAATCATGATCGACAAGACCAATGCCGCAGGCAACATTCCCGGACCCGACAGCGAGGTTTTGAAGAACGGGATCCAGCCCAGATTTTCATGCAACCAAGTCGCGAACGGACGCAACATGGGGATCACGACAAAGATTCCCCACAATCCGTAGACCACGCTGGGAATCGCCGCCAACAATTCCACAATGTTCTTGAAAGCCCACTCAACTTTGTGAGGTAAGAAGTCTTGAGTTAAGAAGATCGCGATCGATACGCCGAAGAATCCACCGATCAGCAAGGCCAATAGCGAACTGTACAGTGTTCCCCAGATCTCTGGTAAAACGCCAAACTCTTCGTTTTGCACATCCCATGTGGACGAGGTCAAAAAACCAAGCCCGTGCTGGCTGATCGCTGGCATCGCTTTGGTGGCAACTTCATACACCACCAAAAACACAACCAACACGGTCAACCAAGCAAAACCTCGAGTCAATCCGCGAAACGCTCGATCCTTCGCAATCTCCATCGATGACGGAGGCGAAGAGATTGACGCCGATTCCGCGAGATCGGAAAGCGTGGCATTGGCCATGGGGTCGCCTAGAAAAAAAGCTGCAAAACGAGGACTGATCGACTCGGCAATCAATCGCCGTGACGGATGAATCATCCATCACGGCACCTCTTGTCGTTAAACTACTTGATGGTCTCGAGTTTTTGGGTCACGGTCGTGACAACGTTTTCCGGTAGCGGGATGTAGCCCATTTCCGCACTCGACTTTTGCCCCTGGTGCAAGCACCATTTGACAAGACTCTTCAAAGCATCGGCTTTAGCCGAATCCTCGTACTTCTCATAGCACAGCAACCATGTGTAACTGACGATCGGATAGGCGTTTTCGCCGGACGGATCGGGCAACCAAGCACGCAGGTCCTCTGGCATTTCAACGCCAGCCAAAGCCGCGGTTGCATTTTCCAGAGTCGGCTCGATGAACTTGCCTGAAGCGTTTTCGAGTGTAGCCATTGGCAACTTGGCTTGCTCGGCAAAACCAAACTCGACGTAGCCGATCGCGCCAGGGGTTTGCATGATCGTTGCCGTCACGCCATCGTTCTTGGGTGCGGCGATGAACTTGTCGCTCTCGGGCCAGTTGACTGTTTTGCCAACTCCCGGGCCGTCGGCAAACTTCTTGCTGACGGCGCTGAGATGATTGGTGAACACGAACGTGGTTCCGCTGCTATCGGCACGACGGACCACGGTAACGGGCAATTCAGGAAGATCCACTCCTTCGTTGGTCGCGGCAATCGCAGCGTCATTCCACTTTGAGATTTCGCCCAAGAAAATCTTGCTGTAGGCGTCGCGTGAAAGCGACAAAGGTTTCTTCAGCTTGGGCAGGTTATAGGCCAAAACCACGCTGCCTGCGGTCATCGGCAACAAGACAACGCCGTCGTCGACTTGTGCGATCTCGCTGTCGTTCATCGCGGCGTCGCTGGCGGCGAAATCTACCGTGTGACCAATAAAATCCTTGATCCCGCCGCCGCTTCCCTTGGCTTGGTAGTCCACCTTCACACCCTCGGTCGCCGAGCTGTATTCTTTGAACCAGCGGCCATACAGTGGAGCAGGAAAACTTGCTCCGGAGCCTTGCAACTTGATGTTTTGGACCGGCGAACCGGAGCCGCCCTCGGCAGTGGAACTGGAAGAACTTGAAGCGTTGCAACCGACTAAAACGATTAGGGCGGTAAGACAACAGAAGCGATACACACTTTTGTTCACAGTGGGACTCGTACTGGTTCCGGGGGAGGCTATCTGAAACTTTTGAGCCCAGTTTTAGTCCCCTCTTTCTCTTGCCGGAACCTTCGCTCACCAACAATTAACACGCTCTTAACAAAACTCGGCGTTCTGGCCGTTGGGTGGTCAGATCCCACGAATCAGTGCGATTATGCGTGCGAAAGCCACCTTAACAATCGTCCAAATTGCAGAAATATGAAGACGCGGAGCGGCAAATTGCGGCATTAGCGTTCTTGCAGCGACGCTCGCCAGAGCGTGGATGGTTGCCGCGCTCTGGACTTACAGATTCATCAGAATGTCGAGCATTTCGGTCGCGGTCGAGATCACTCGCGACGAAGCTTGAAACGCACGCTGGTAGGCGATCAGCTTGATCGATTCTTCGTCGATGTTCACGCCGGTGATGGCAAGATGTTGCCCCTGGAGCGTGGCATAAAAGTCACGCAAGCCATCCGCCTCACTGCCTTGCAGGCTGATTTTCTGAGCCATGGTGGCAATCGTCGATTCGTAGATACCACGAATCGATCGCCCTTCGAGCTCGTCCACGGGGCGGTCCACCAAATCGAGCATGCGCGATAAGACATCGGTGTCTTCGCCAATTCCGCCTGCACTGATCGCTAAAAAATCACTATCCTTTTTCAACGCATCGTTGACATTGATGTCAACGGCACTGCGACCGACAAAGAATGTATTGATACCTGCTGCCGCCAAAAAACCGCTGGTATCCTCGCCAAACGTAAACGAAGAGGTTGGCGAGTCGGAAAGGATTTCGATTTGTCCGCCACTTGTCACACTGGCCGTAATACCATCAATCGCATCGATATCCGCCACGATCGAGCTGACCGTCGAATCGGTGACTTGGCCCAGATTTTTTACTTTGATCCGATGGGTCGAGATCACTTCACCCGACGCATCGACTAGATTCATATCAAAGGTGCCATTGGTGGGTGTCCATGCCAACCCCGCTTGATCGAGCGGCACAAAGGCGTCGGACTTGACGCTGGAAAGCAAATCTTGGAACCCTTCTCGGCCTTGCCCCTGCGAGTGCACTTCATTGACCGTGCGGATCAACGCGGACGCCATGCGATCGATCCCCGCGATGTATTCGCCAAAGACGCCGTCGCGAGCTTCCATGGTCGCGCCCAATTGGCCTCCGGTCGCATCCAGAGGCGAATCGGTTTCAATGATCCGGATTTCCTGTGCCTCGAGCTTCTCGCTGTAATGACTGTAAACATCGCGGCTGATTCCGTCGTTGACGAGATAATCCCCGCCCACGAAAACAGAAACGGCCCCACTCTCCTGTTCCTGAATGTTTAAATCGACATACGTCGCCAACTCTTCGAGATAGTTGTACCGCTGGTCCCTCAGTCCGGTGGCGTCGCTATCAATCAGCCCGCCGCCTTCGATTGTGGCGATCTCGAGATTGAGCTTCGCAATCCGTTGGGTGAGACGGTTGATGTCGCTGGCAACGTCCTTTAATTCGCCGTCCCACGCTTGCTGGCGATCGGACGCCTTGCTGCGAGCGTTGCGAATATTATTCGTCAACGTCTCGCCTTGTAGAATCACGAATTCACGTAGCGAGGCATCCCCCGGTTGGGTAGACAATTCATGAACGGCGTTGTTGAACAGCGAAAATTGCTGGCTGAGCCCCGTGTTATCGAGATCGGTCGACAATTCTTCGAGTTGAGCGTAGGCCTTTTCCAACGATTCGGCGCCCGACAACGCGGTCTTGGCATCGAGCATCCGCTCGAACAGCGCTTTATCGACGACTTGGACAATCCCGGTGGGGCGAACGCCATGCCCCTTAATCAAGTTGCCTTCGCGAACGGCTACCGCAGACGCCTGCTGTAACTCCTGACGTATATAGCCCGGAGTATTCGCATTGGCGACGTTGTTGCCCACGACCTGAAGGCCGATCTGGGCCGCATCGAGTGCGCCTTTGGATTGCTGGATTGTGCCGAGAAGGCCCATGCCGATGTCTCAATTGACCGAAAGAACCGTACTTTCAGTCTTTTATCGGCATTCCCCTACGCACAGTTGACCTAATCGTCAAAACCGGATCGTTATCGCTGATGATCCCGCACCGATGCGGCGGTGGTCTTCACATGGACACGCCAACTCAACGACGCCGCATGTCGCCGGCATCGGTATGCTTGCATCCAACTTGATCCCCCCTAACAGCCACCGATCCGTCCGACGTCTCAAGACGTCGGACGAAAACAGCATGCCGACGTCGGAGACGTCGGGCGACTTGAGAGGCGACCGTGGTGGAACGCCATTCTGGCCTTACAGCAGATTCGCAAAGGCTTCGTCCACCGCACCCAAGCGATCTTCACTTTCTTCGCCTTCGGACGTTTCATGACTCTCGGCAATCAAATCCAAGAAGTCCTTTGGCTCGGTGCTTGGCATCGAAGTGTCCACCACCTTGGTGGGCGTCTCGATTTCGTGAACCGGTTCTGAAACATGCAGCGTCGTTGATTGCGAAACCGCAGACTGCGCCAATGGCGAAAGCTGAGGAATCGCTTCTCCCGATCCCTGGCGATCCGAGCCTTCGCTACTGGCTTGTGGCCCCTGCAACGACAACTGATTGATCACCTGCAATGCATCGAGTGCCGAAATGATATCGTCACCATTCACGTCATAGTACGCCGGACCACGATCTGCTGCGGTAACCGGAATGCTAGACGTATTGTTCGGAGCCAGTCCGATGCGGTTAATGATCAACAACGCATCAAGTGTCGTCACCGTGCCGCTGGCGTTGACGTCATTGAAACGAGTCGGATTCGGATTTTGCAATCGGAACGCGACCACGTTGAAATGGATCGTCGCCGGTTCACTCACACGTCCAGCCGAATCGGTGATCGTAACCTGCAGCGAATCGGGGCCAAGATGTCCCACGTTGGCCTTGTACGAGATGGTTCCATCCGGGTTGGCCGTCGCGGTACCGTTGGCGGGTCCCGAGATGATATTCAGACTGGTCAAATCAAGCTGGCCTTCGACCGGTGTCGCGGCCGCCCCGACATTCACGATCGTGGTGTCCTTGGACGTTGCCACGACATCATCAAAGTCGGGCACGATTGGCAATCGGCTCGTCGTGATGATGACCGTCGCTTGCTTGCTCTGTTGTCCCAAATTGTCTGCGACGGTGTATCGGAATTCATCCTGACCATCGAAACTGGCAAACGGCGTGTAGACGAGCGTTCCATCCTCTTCGACCGACAACGCGCCCGACTTCGGTTGCGAGGTAATCACGATGCTGGTCGCCACGATCGTACCGTCGACATCCGTATCGTTATCCTGCGGGCGGAAGCGGGTTGGCCCGTTCGCATTGATGATGACGGTATCAGGATTCAAAACCGGAGCATCATTGATACCTTGAACCGTGACCGTGACTTCGACCGGATCGCTTTCAATGCCACTGGCATCCTTGACCGAGTACAAGAACGTATCGATCAGGACATCGCCCGGCTTCAAACGTTGCAATTCAACCGCAAGCGTTGGATCGTAAGTGATCTGTCCATTGACAGGGTTGTAGGTCAAACGAGCTCCCCGTTGTGTGGTGGAACTTGCCGGCAACACGACCGTCAACGATTCCAATGGATTCGAAGCCAGATCCGGATCCACATCGTTGCTTGTCAAATCAATACTGTCGATCACGACAACCGCATCCTCATCGGCATCGAGATTATCGGTAACCGCGATCGGTTTATCGTTCACTTCATCGATATTGATTCGCAAGTTTGCCACTGCGGACACCGCGTCAAGCGAATCGATCGCACGCACCTGAAGATCCGCAAACCCGCTGGCGTCTTTCGCAGGTTTGAACTGCAGCACTCCGCCAGCGTCAATCGTTGGCAACGTTTCGAACAGTCCCAACGAAGCGGTGGGAACGGTCACTTCGAAACGCACCGATTGACCCGATTCATCCGCCGGTCCTGGCGAAATGTTGGTGGCCCATACTTGCGAGTACGGATCACTGTCCTCATCGACATCGACTACGGCACCGGCGGTAAAGGTCGGCACATCGTTGACCGCTGCGACACGAATCGTAAACGTCTGGGTCACGGATTCATTGTTGTGCCCCACCGAAGCGTCGGTCGGATCGCCATTATCTTGCAGCGTGACTTCAAACGTGGCATCTCCGTTGGCGTCTGCTGCCGTGGTGTACGACAAGCTCGCCGTATTGCCCGTGATCGTGACGGTCGGTGGGACCGCGAACAACGAGGCACTGCCGCTGATCTGGTTGAGTACAAACGACACGTTTTGAGCCGGGTTTGTGCCATCGCCTAGCAATTCGTCGGTCGCTTCATCCGGGCCGGCTTGAACGCCGGTCGCCCAGTTCGGAACGACCACGGGGCCTTGATCTTCGACCGAGTCGACATCATCGGCACCGTTGAATTGCGGTGGATCGTTGACGCCACTGACTCCGATCGTGACCTGGTTGGTGACCGATTTGAAGTCATTGGTAGCGACGCCACCGGCCCCCAAAGCGACGGTGACTCCATCATCCGAGATCGTGTAAGTAAACTTGTCCGTTCCGGCGAAATTCAATGTCGGGGTGTAACGAAGTCCGATCACCTCGTTGGCTGCGTTGAGCACCGGAGTGATCGTACCGCCACCATCGGAAGTCGCTGGATAGGGCGAAGCCACATCAATGGTTTGGCCACCACCGACAAGTGTCGACGTTTCGTTATCGGGACCGACCCGGAAAAAGTCCAACAAACCAGGCTGGTCGGCCGCATTGCCAACAAACGGGATGACTACCGAACCGTCTTCGCCAACAACATAAGTCAAATTCGGAGCGTTGCTGACCTTCACCGGAGCATCGTTGACCGGTCGTACGTTGATGGTCATCGTGACTGGCACGCTTTGGAACAAATCGCCGCGGGTTGCGGTATCGGTGGGTCCATTGTCGGACAACATGACCGTAAACTTGAATTCACCAAACACGTCCGGAGCCGACTGGTATGTCAAACGTCCTGTGGGCGAGATCGTGGGCACCGTTGTAAAGAACGCATTGGCATCAAACCCAATCGGTTGGACATCAAAGGCAAGCGTTTGAGCCGATTCATCGGTTGCAGTGGACCGAGGCCCTGCACTGATGTTAAAGGCGAAAGCATTCTTCAGTGTCACCCCGGCATCTTCAGCCGACTCGACACTTAGCGACGCCGTTTCGAATTCTGGCCGATCGTTAACGGGACTCATTCGCAAACGGACTCGGTTGACGACCGCTCGCGGATCTTCGAATAGCGTCCCTTGCGACAACGAATACGTTTCACCGGCAGTCGGATCTCCATTGACAATCGAGTTGTCGTTCACTGAATAGGTGAACCCATCATCGGCTCCGATCGCCGAGTTGTAGTTCGTCGGCGGAACATAATTTAGTCCAACACGTTGGCCGCCTTGGAACACTTCGGTCAAGGTTCCACCACGCTGAGTCGATCGTGGGAAACTCGCAAGCTGCAGAACCTGTGATCCGCCCGGTGCTCCACTGGCCTCGTTATCCGGGCCGACATTGAAGACATCGAGCAGCCCCAGTGCAGCAAATCCGTTAGGCGGATTCACGGCACCTTGCACAAGCGGAATAAAGTACGCAGTCGACGCGTTGCCACCGGGCTGGGTGTTGTCTTCACGCAGCGTGTACGTGATCGTGCCATCGGTCGACACGGAGTAGGCCAAGTCGGGATCGGAATTCGAGACGCCCGCTGTGTTAACGACAGCGAGGTTCAGCCGCGGGGCATCGTTAACCGGCTGCACATTCAACGTGAAGGTCACAAAGTGGGACGCCGGCACGAAACCAGGCGTCGATGGATCGAGGTCCGTCGCCTCGATCACAATCGTGGCGGTACCGACCGCATCGGGTGCAGGGAACACCGACAAGGCACCGTTGTTGGCAACCTTTGGCGGCAATCGGAACAAACCTTGTGGCACGCTTGACAACCCCGGCACGAAGGTAAACTGCACCGATTCTCGTTGCAATTCGTCCAGTGCGGTTGACGGCCCGGCTTGGATGTTTTTCGCCCAATCGGGCACAACCGTCTCACCGTTGTCATCGCGTTCAAGCACATTGACCACTGGCAAGAAGTCGAACTCAGGAGGATCATTTTGCTCAATCGTCGTGATCGTCGCGTTGGCGTATGCCGATCGCAGTGAACCCGTGTCCTGAGTCACCAACGGATTCGAACCAGGGATCGTTACCGCACCACGGTCTTCGATCATGAATTCGAATTGATCATTCGCGGCAAACGGCGAACGACGGTTGTAATCGACGCTCGGCGTGTAAGTTCCGCTGACAAATTCGCCGTTGACGAAGGTAAAGGTCAGCGTTGCGTTGGTCAAAGTGGTACGTGTCACCGTTCCATTGCCACCGGTAAGTCCCGGTTCGTCAATCGATCCGTCCACCAGCATCGGTGCCCCAGGGACACGGAAGGCAACGACACGCAATTCCTGTTCACTTTCGTTGAAACTCGGATTGATCGCAGCATCAAACACTCCCTCGACCGCGTTTCGCAGCAATTGCGTCTTGTCGAATGTCATACTCGCCACTGGCAACGGGCTTAGCAGGTTGCCATCGCTGTCGCGTTCAACCGCTTCGGTCACCAAATCAAGTGTTTGGTCGGCTGCCCGCGGAACATCGTTGACCGGAGTCACGTTCACCGTCAACGTTTGCACCGAGATCTTGGCCGTTCCGCCGGGCGCATTATCCGATGCGGTCACCAGGTAGACCTGAGTGCCGAAAGCATCTGGGTTTGGCAACAACGTCAACCGACCAGTCGGCGAGATGGTCGGAGTCGCACTGAACAAGCCAACGTCGGTCGACAACAACTGCAAACTGAACGTAACCGATTGCCCCACTTCATCCAGTGCAGTCCCAGGTCCCGGAGCGATTCCCGTGACAAAGTTATCTTGGCTGATCGGAGCATGATCACTCGCTTGGTCTTCAAGAATCGTGATCTGCGATGGCATCACGAACACAGGCGGATCGTTGTTTTCAATCAGCCGGAACGTCATGCTCGATGGCAGTGATCGCTCGGGTGTCAAGAAAATCGGACTCGCTGGACCGCCGGGAACCGTGGTTCGCCCGTCGTCTTCGACCACGTATTGCAAGACGTCGGTCGGATCAAACGGAGTCAATCGGTTATAGTCCACTGCGGGACGATACTTGCCGGTTGTAAAGAATCCATTCGCATCGAAGCTGAACTCGAGTTCACCGCCGGTGACAGTCAGCTGAGTGACGGTTTGTCCCTTGAACAAACTTCCATCAATCGTGATGGTCCCCCCCGTCACCGGGTCTTCGATCAAGAACTGGACGACACGAAGCGTTTGCTCGATCTCGTTAAATGGCGCGGGCACCGAGGAAGCGAAATCGCCCGCGGTCGCTGGGATTTCCGATAGCGTACTGTCGCCGTTGATCAGCCCTGCGGCATCAAAGTCGATTTCGACAGCCGGATCAAGCGGATCGCCGAACTTATCGAGTTCCACTGCTTCGATTTCAGTGAACGAGCGAGGATAAGTAACCGGAGTATCGTTGACCGGTGCGACATTGATGGTAATCGTCTTGGTCAACCGCGCCGCGCCTTCGGGTGCTTGGTCATTTGCCGTGACCAGGTAAACCTGAGTTCCGTAGGCATGCGGATTCGGGAACAACGTCAAATCACCCGTCGTCGCCGACAAGGTCGGGGTTTGAGAGAAGATCCCGTGATCGGTTCCCACCAGGACTAACGATTCGAAGATGACCGATTGACCGTGCACGGCACTGTTTTCATCCAACGCGGTCACGGGGCCGGCGAAGACGTCCGAGACGAATCCTGACACTACAACCGGTGTTCCCAATCCGTTTTGGTCCTCCGTCACGTTGACTTGAGCCGAATGATTTACTTCGCCAGCCATCGTGAAAATTGGCGGATCATTCTTATCCAACACTTGGAACGTTGCCGTCACCGCAGCCGATCGCAGCGTACCGAGATCTTCGCTGCGAGCCGGATTCGCACCGGGAACCGTGACATTGCCACGATCTTGGATGACAAACTTGAATTGTTCCGTCGGCGAGAACGGCGTGCGTTGGTTGTAGTCCACCGACGGTGTAAAGCTGCCGCTAACGAACACTTGATCCTTGAACGTGAAGGCAAAGGTTCCGCCGCCGCTAGACACGCGGGTGATCGTTTGCTCGGCTTGCGTCAATGTCGCCCCATCGATGACGATGCTTGCGCCGCCGGCACCGACCATTTCGAACCGCACGACATCCAATTCTTGTTCGCTCTCGTTGAACAGCGGGTTCAATGAGCTTGCGAATTGCCCCTCGACCGCGTTTTGCAACAAGCGATCCTTGTCGAACGTCACCACAGTCGTCGGAAACGGCGAGACCAGATTTCCAAACTCGTCTCGTTCAATCGACTCATCCACAGGTGCAAACACCTGGTCCGCCGCCACGGGGGCGTCATTGACCGGATCGATTGTGATCGTCAATCGGCGAATCGTTTGTTGATTCGCCGGCGAAGTGCCTCCGGTATCGGTCACCACCACGTCGTAAACCGCCACCCCGAATGCCTCGGGCGTGGGTGTAATCGTCAACGTTCCGTCGGCTTGCAGCACAGGCGTTGCCGCCATCAAGCTATCAGCGCCAGGAACGATATTGCCGGGCACGCTGACCGGAACCAAGGTGATCGTTAGCCCTTGCTGTGCTAATTCGTCCAGTGCCGTGACGCGGCCTGGCAGGATCACCGAGGCTGGATTATTGAACAGATCCAAGGTGATCGTTGGTGCGTCGGTCGGTTCGATCTCAGCAACATGAATCGGCAGATTGTCAAAAGCAGGGACGAACGGATTGTCATTACGTTGGTTGACCTTCAAGGTCACCGTCGCAGGTTCCGAGAACTTGCTTGGCAAATCGACGATGGTTGTCGATCCAGGAACGGATGTTCCCGCACCGTCGTTGTCACGAATGATGAATTGGAAGACTTCGTTGATGAAGTTCGGGGAAACATCGAATTCAGCTTGCTCGTTGTAATCGACCGCAGGCGTGTAGGTGCCTTCGGTGAAGATACCGTTGACGAAGCTGAATTGCAGCAGTCCGCCGTTGCGCGTCGTTACCGGAACGATCGCGGTACCGACCGGGTCGGAAACGTCGTTGACGATCACATCCGCATCGCCAGGATTCGGGCTTGGAACGATGAAACGCACGACATCAAAGGTTTGATCATCTTCGTTGTAAGGCGTGCCGAGTGCCAAATCAAATTGTCCCGGCAAACTTCCCGCCATCAGCGAAGCGGCATCAAAATGAATCTTAAACGCAGCGTCGCTTGTCGATTCACCCGCGTCCTCGATTGCCTCATCGACACTAAACTCCTGATCCTGAGCGACCGGTTGGTCATTCACAGGATTGATCGAAATGGTCAACTTGCGAATCGAAACCGCATTATTCGGAGCCACATTGGATCCACTATCGGTGACGATAATGTCGTAGACTGCCACGCCAAACGCATCGGCGACCGGCGAGATCGTAATGTCTCCCGTGGCTGTCAGCAGCGGATCGGAGCTCATCAATCCGGCAGGCACCAGCGAGTTGCCTCCCAGATCAAGTGCGGGCTGCACGACGATACTGACAAGACTCTGCGATGCGAGTTCATCGAGTGCCGTTAGCGGCCCCGGTTTGATCTCGACGCCAGCCGCGGCATACAAGTCAAACGTCAACGAGGGTGCATCGGACTGTTCACGCTCATTGAAGGTGATCGAATTGGCATTGTAACTGACATTCGTCCCATCCACCGTCGTGGTCGAAGTATCAAAGTCCGGGATAAAGGGCGAATCGTTGAATGCCGAAACGCTCAACGAAACACGGGTCGGTAAGGATCGAGCTTCGCCAAGATTTGGTAGATACGGAACGTTTGGCGGCAACAACACCGTCCCATCATCCGAAACGACGTAGTTAAAGAACTCGAGCGGATTCGCCGGATCGGCTTCGTGGGGAACCAACCCGTTGTAATCGACCGCTGGCTCGTAGTAACCATCGACAAAGGCTCCGGCGGTAAAGTTGAACGACAAGACACCTCCGCTCGGAGTCGTCATCGTCAAAGTTCCTGTTCCGCCGCTGCCAGCGAGGTCCGTTAGAACGTCAATCGATTCATCAGCATCGGTGAATGCGACCACCCGCAAAGCTTGATTCGATTCGTTGTAAGGATCGATTAACGTTGGATCATCATTGCCTGGCAATACTGGATTGACACCGGACATTTGCAGCAGGAATTCTGCGTCAAACGCGACTTTGCGATTGATTCCGGTGGGGGTACCATCGGAATTCAGTTCGACCACTTCGTCGACCAACAATTCACGTGGGAACGCAATCGGATTGTCGTTCGTAGGTTCGACAAAAATCGTTACTACCGCAGTGTCCGTCAGCGGGGTAAGCGAACGGAGACCATTGATGTCTTCGTTGATCCCCACATCTTGTGCAGTGTAGGTAAACGTATCTTCGCCGTAGTAATGATCGGGCGCGCGGTAGGTGAACGTGCCGTCATTGTTGAACGTGACCGTGCCGCCAAGTGCAGTCGTCAGAACCGTGCCTGGATCGGGTATCGTCAACGAACCATCGTTCAGATTGGCATTTTCATCTGCTGCACTCGCACGCGCATTGACGTCGTTAGAGAGCAGGAAGTCAATCGGAATGGTGAGTGATTGATCCTCGGTAGGAACCGGAACCGGTTGCCCCAGTCCTGCCCAGTACGACAACCACCGCGTGGAACTCTTGTCGATCGCATCATCATTGGCAATCGGATCATCATTCTCAGGCCGAACGTCAAATGAAATCTTGGCGGTATGGGTCAAGCGACCGTTGACAGCGTCGAAAACACCAATCTCGTCATCGGCACCACCGTCCGTCAAGACGTTCGGGTCATCGGATTTGCCATCATCGCTGATCGTGTACGTAATCTCATCCAAGATGTGCGGATCGCCTACTAAACGCAAGTTATCGCGATTGAGATCTTGGTTAGCTTGGTACTCGAAACTGACCAAGAAGATATTTGCCGGATCGGAGGTATCAAACGTCGCAGACAAGATTTGTCCTCGCGACGTGGCGATCGGAAAATCACCGACCGGCGTGGTGGAATCGATCGTAGTGCCGCCGACATGCAGCGACACAACATGCAACACTTGGTCCGATTCGTCCCAAGGCGCTGTCGGCGTCACCACAGGGTACGAAGGCGAAGCGTCGGCCGTCGCGTTGGCCAACAATTCAGACTCAAGCACGGTTCGAGGTGTATCTTCGAGCATCACGATCGTTTGATCGGCTGCTCGCGGAGCATCGTTGACCGGTTGGACCTCGATTGTCACCGTCGCAAACAAAGTCGATGACAGCATCGAATCGATCGCACTTTGCTGCGTCGCCAATCGATAAGTGAAGGTATCGATTCCAACAAAGTCAGGCAGCGGTGTGTAAGTAAAGTCACCGGTCGCCGAATCGAGCACCAAAGTACCATTGGAAACATTTTGCCCCAGCAACACGGTCACGGGCGTGATGACCAGAGGACTGATTACGTCGTTATCGAGTACCGATGGAATGACATCGGGTGCATCATTGGTATCGAGCGTGCCATCTTCGTTGATCGTATAGTGCGTCGATGGCGATGCTGGGTCATCGACAGGCACAGGCAGAGGGGCGTTGAGAATCTGTACTTCATAATCTTCGACTTCCCCGCCGACGGCCAACCCGGTTGGCTGCAATCCGCCTTCGGGTGAAATTCGGAAGCGAGCCCAAGTCCGTTTGTCGGTCGTACCGGCCGGTGTTTTGACGTTAAAGATGGTCGGATTCGTCGCGTCAGTGACCAAAACATTGTCAATCACTTTTTCCAACGTTGGATGGAACACGCCGTTTCCATCAAAGTCAATCCAAGCGCTAACGTACCCCGTGCCGGTAACGCTGACCGGAATCTGAGCGCCGGCTGGATCTTGAGGATTCAAGAAACCGAGAATGTCGTCCTTATTGGTCGTCGTGCCAGTGACTCCTGGCTTCAGGAACACGATGAAATCAGTGGTGCCGTCGTTATAGACACCGACGTTCACACCGTCTTCGTCATCACGATTGAAGATCTCGATCGTATCAGGACTTCCCGCAACCGCTTGCACAACCAAGGAATCGCCAGCAGCGTTCATTTCCGCATTGATTTTGGCGATCAGCTTCGCAGCGATCAAATCTGCGGTATCGGTTGCCGCAAACCGCACCGGAATATTTCCGACCCCCGGAGCGATGCCCGCCGGAACCAGTTCGAACTGTTTGGCAACGCGTCCGATATCGATCGAGACAACATCCCCAGCGGATGGCGGGTTGGCAAGCGAATCGATGCGGATGATCGTGCCGCCGGTTGCCGTGGCATGCGTTTGGATATCGAAGATCGCTGACGCACTTGGCGAAGTTGCGACCACGGTCGCCGGCGCATCATCCATCCCGCCGGTGAGCAGCGCCGAGTCATTTTCAGAGTCGACATAACTACCCAGTCGTGGCGATGCATTGTTGATGATCGCGTGACGAGCAGCGTTATTCGCCAGCAGCGTGCCATACACATTGGCGCTGCCGGCTAGTTTGGCATCGCCGAAGTCCAAAGGCACTTCGGGCAGAATGATGGTGAACTTCGTCGTCCCATCGGCTTGATTGTCGCGCAACGCATTGCCCGCGTTATCGGCGATCACATTGTTGTCGAATGTGATCTCGTAAACGCCTGCAGGTTCCCACAGATTCGAAAATGGCGTCAGCCGCAACTCACCCGTCAACGCGTTGTAGCCAAGCGTAAAGTCAACACCTTCAGTCAACGTGATGTTGTTCCGACGAACGGTAATGGTCGATGGATTGACCGAGGCTGGATTAATTCCCGTCCCTTCAAACGGTGCGTTCGGCCCCGCACCGTCATTCAGCAAGAACACAAACGAATCCACAATGGGATTATTTAGATGCACCACGGTGAGGTTGGGGTCACGGTCCTCACGAAGCGTGTTGGCATAATCGATCGGGTCTAGGAGCACGACAAAGGGCTGTTCGAGGTCCGAGCGATCGACCGCACCGCGGTCGACAAACACATTGGAACCACCTCCGCCAGGATTATTGGACGAGTTGATACGCAACTGACCAAAAACATCCAAACTTGGCGCATCGATGGTTGAGATGGCAATTCCGAGCTCGGTTTTGAACGTGACATAGTCAAACCGGTCTTCAAGCTGGTTCAGCGAGCTGTCGAGCGCTAACGAGGTGCCAACGAGGTAGTAATTGTCATTGGCAGCATCCACGAACAACGGCGTTCCCGCAGCTTGAACGATGGCATCTGTTCCGGTTGGCCCGTTGGTTCCATTGTCTTGGAAATAGTTTGAACGAATCACGACAGGCTGAGCTGTGGTACTTCGAATCCCTGTGCCAAAGTCCGTAATGATGTTATTCATCAAAGTCGGACTTGAATTGTCGGCAATATCGAACCCGATCCCGCCGCTACCATCGCCAACAAGGGTGTTATTGACAAACCGGCCGAACGGGACGGGACGAGTGGGATTGACATTTGCTTCACCGGCGAACCGAATCGCGGAATCGCCCACGATGACATTATTTTGAACCACGATTCCCGGAACCAAACGGTTGGAATCGACGGCCGGGAAAAGTCGGTCCACTTGAGGGAAATGGATGGTCGAACCGGGGTGTGGCATTCCACCACTGACTTGTTCGGTCCCCGGTTGAACATTAATACCGAGCGTTCCTGAGTCACGGATCACGTTAGAGTCGACAATGAACATGCCCTGAGCTCGCTCGCGGTTTTCGTCCCCCAGCAGTCCGGTTCCGCCCTGCAAAACCTGAATATCGTCGATAAACGCCGCGTCGGTTGCCGAATTGACGGGGGTACCATCAGAGGACGCAAACACCCAACTGAAAACCGTATTCGCTGGATCCGTGAACGGGAAACTGACGACACGATAGCCGGCGTCACCGGTTGCAAACGAAGTGTCAGCGTTGCCACCGGACTCATCGCCTCCGGTTGGCAATAACGCTTGGGGACGACCATTGATCAAAAATCGCAGACCGTTATCGCCATTGGGACTCGACGTGCGGTATGCAAATTGAATCACACCGGCGCCGGCTCCAACGCCGCCCAACTCGAGCGGAGTCGCCTGATAAACGCTTAGCGGCCGCACGCTCAGCGAACCTGACTTCAAACTCTGCGTGCCAGTAAAGGGCTGGTCCGTCGACGGTGCCCAAGGCGAAATTGCGATCGCCGGGATCGCCTGACCTTGGATTTCGATCGCTGTGGGCGTCCACATGAAGCTTCCGTCGGCAGGCTCAAACGCCGTGGTCGCGGTCGATACGACATCGAGCGTGTGGTTGTCATTGGTATCAAACGTGGTGCCGATGATAACAGGCGCGGCTGTCGCATCACGCAAGAATGCGTATTCACCGGCTCGCCGGATCTCTAGCTGATAAGGCCCCGACAAAATATCAGGTAGAGCAGTTGGGTTGTTATCGTTGGTTCGACCGCTATCGAGATTCGTGATGCCACGATCGGTGTTACCCGCGGGTCCGGTTACCATTTCGCCCCGTTCCGCGAAACCGACGATGATATCGTCAATGTAGAACCCTTCGTATTGGTTGTCCTGACTACGGATCGATCGGGTTCCGTTCTTGAATTCGCCAAAGGTCGAATCGGTTCCGCCAAGCGACGAATCGTCCATTGCTCCGGCAGTACTAAAGTCAACTCGAATCTGAATATTCGGTTCACCGGCAAAGGTTGACATATCAACCCGCGCCTGACGCCAATTCCCGGAATTATCAAATAGCTCTTGAACGATTTGATGATTCTCGGCACGTGCTGCTTGGGCGTTCAATCCGGCATCCGACAAATGCGAAAGGAAGCCAGGCAACTCGGCAAAAGGTCCGCTCGTATTCGCCGCACTCAGCTCTGAGTTATTGGTTGCCACCAATTCCCAGGTAACACCGCCGTCGCGGGATGCAAAGACGCGTGCACTATCACGGAACGGATCGGTGCCGTCATTGTTATTGCTTGAGCCGTCGTCGTTTTCGGTTTCCAAGAAGTAATTGAAGTACAGCGTGGGCCGATCCTTCGCGTCCGCGCCCGCAAGTGAAAAATCACTTGAAACCAAACTTCCCAGTCCACCCCCAGGGAAGTTGTAGGAGTTGCGGATGTCGGTGTTGCTGCTAAGGTCGGCGTGCTGGACCGTCGTGCGAATGCCTAATTGTGCGTTCGTTCCCGCACGATAGTTGATGTAGCTATCGCTGTTCCTGGTGGGATCTTGAACCCATTGTTCAAATCCAAAATGGAAACTTAATCCACCATTGGCTTCGTTGACGTCGCGATCGTCTGCCGCATCGCCAGGGTTCGAAATCGTATACGCTTCATTTCCTGGGTTCCGGCTATTGTCGTTAGCGTTGTTCACGCCGTGACCGGCATCGTCAGCCCGTTTGGTCGTGGGGTGCCAAAGGTTGAAATCCAATGGTGAAAACGCAATTCCGGTCGGAGTTCCTGCCATCGCAGTGACGCGACTGACAAAGTCATCCGGCACCCCATCGCCTTTAATACCATCGACGGTCACGTTGGCGGTTCCGCCACTCATTTGGAAATTGTCCACCTCCATTAATATCTGATCGGCGCCCCCCAAGGCGTTCGTGAACTGAACCACGACGCCGGCGCCTTGCAGATCGCCGCTGACAAGAACGTCATTGTCTCCAATGGTGGACAATCCCACGATTGCGTCCCGAACACTCAGCACGCCGTCGACGTCGGTGACGTGCGAAACCGATACGGGACCTCCGTTAATGACGGTATCCGTCGAAGCCTGGATCGAGTTACCATTAATGATTTGAGTGATGACGACATTTGGATTGGTTCCACCCGTAAACGCGGTGCCGCTGGTGATATTACCAATATTGGTATCCTCAAGTGCCCCATTGAACTCGATCGTAAAGGTGGCGCCTGGCAGGTTCCCGCCACCGGTGACGGTCACATTTCCTACGCCGATACTACCGATACCTTCAAGTGCCGTCCGTACTGCCGCGGCATTGGCATTCCAGGCAATATTCGAGGTCGTGCCATAGCCTGGAACGTCGAGTGTGAACGTTCCTCCGGTCGGTCCGCCACTGATCGACAATTGTTGACGTTCGTTATTAACGAGGTTGTCATTGACGACGGTGATCTGTGGCAAAATGTTCTGGTTGCCAAGCGTATTGGTGAATTCAATTTGAATCGGAGATCCCGGAAGTGGTCCGCCCGTGACAACCACATTGCCGGGACCGATGTTGGGAAGCAATTCAAGCTCAGCTTGAATCACCGCAGGAGTCGCATTGAAATCGAGATCGCCAGTGTTTTCACCATCGTATTCAAGTTGGAATGTGCCGCCGACAATCAACGAATCTAGCGTGACCGATTGCACCTCGTTTTTCATCAAGCCCGAGGTGTCCGACGTCAGCTCCAACAAGTCCTTCTTACCCAAGTTATTGCTGAACTCGATCGTAACCGTTCCACTCGTGTCGCCGGTCAGCGGCCCATCATAGATCGACACGGTGATATCACCGGATGCAATCGACGGCAGCCCGCCAAGTGCCGCGGCAACCTGCGCGGCCGTGGCGTTGTAGGCGATCGGCGCGGTGGTTTCGATGTACCGAACAACTTCGTCCGCGTTGTGAGGTACACGTTCGGTCCCGTTGATTGCGCGAATCACATTGAATTGATTGCCCGTCCGGCTGACAACTCGAAGATCTTCATTGCCGATGCGAATATTGAACGAGCCCGTGGTCGGGAACGGCGCATCCGTTTCCACCGTCAGCGTGTCGCTGACGACCGTAGCCACTTGCGGATCGTAGTGAATGTCGATCGCAGTTCCATTGCGACCTCGCACCACTGTCAACGTGTTTGTGCCCGTGTTGACATTGGTAACCAGCATCTCTTCACGGTCGACTCGAATCGTAAACGGAGTCGCCGGGAATACGGAACCGTCGAACACCTGCAAACTCGTCGCTAACGGGCTGGCAGCAATTGGCGCAGTCAGCGCACTCGAACTTGGCGTCAACACTTCGACCAAACTGCCAATTTGGTGCGATGTTGCCGAGGTGCCGAGCTCAGCACGCGACACGGTTAGTTGGTCAACAACGAGGTCCACCGCGGTAACGAACATCACTTCGTCATCAATGCGAATGCTAAACGGTGCAGGGGGGAATTCCGAAGCATCCACCACACTGAGCGTTGTCGAGAGATTGTCAATACCAACGAATCCCGTCCCAAAAACGGGAATCACACGAACGGGGCTACCAAGATCATGTGCGACCGCCACCGTACCGTTCTGAGCGCGCGTCACCGTTAGCCGATTCAGAGTTGCGTTAACATTAGTAACTAACAACTCTTCATTCTCGATTTGAATCTTGAAGGGAAGAGAGGTCGGGAAAATGTCTGCATCGATCACTTCGATTGTGGTGGCAGAAGCGGTGATGCTAGCTCCCGTCGTGCTGATTGCATCCGGCAACACACGCACTTGAGTCCCAATGTTGTGGTTAGCAATCGTAGTTCCGTTTTGAGCCCGGATGACCGTCAACTCGTTCGTGACCAAATCAACCCCAGTCACCTCGAGCTCTTCTCCACCAATAAGAATCGAGAAATTTGTATTCGGATAAATCGAGGCATCGACGACTCGCAGCGTCGTGCTTGCCGGATTGTTATCAAGCCCGACTACGGGTGCCCCGGCTACCGGAATCACCTGAACTTGACTCCCTGCAAGATGCGTTGCAGCGGTCGTCCCATTTTCAGCGCGTGAGATCATAAATTCGTTATTGACCAAATCCACGGCGCTGACCAACATGTCCTCGCCGCCAACCCGAATCGGGAATGGCGCGGCAGGGAAAACACTGGCGTCATCGACTTCGAGAAAGAGTGCCGTCGGACTGATATCGAGAGCCAGTGGTGAACTGAATGTCAGATTACTACTGGCGCTCAGAAGGTCGGTTACCGTCAACGCGGAACTTGCGGTCGCCGACATCGCGGTTGTCAACAGCGACGTCGTTACTTCAGCAACCGTCGCGGTATCAGGGTGCGTCGTCGGAGTCGTATTATGAATCCCGCGTGTCACGGTGAACGAATTCCCGACACGCGAGGTCACCAACATCTGCTCGTTTTGAATCTGGATCACAAACGGTGTCGCTGGCCACTGCTCGGTGAACGGTTGATCCGAAACGTTTTGTACTTGAATCGTCTGGGACGTTCCTGCGACAGGTGCTGTCAGAATGGGTTGCAATAGAGCGCTGACGGCACCCTGATCCTTCTCGAACGACAACGTGAAGTTACCCGAGTAGGCATCCGTCGAAATCGTCTGTTCTTCGTTCACACTAGCGGTGTAAGGTGCATCCGCTTTAATAGGCTCGGTCGTCTGACGCGTCACTCCGTTATCAAAGGTCAACGTAAAGAAACTATCACCCGACGGCGCACCTCCCACGGTCACGAGTTGAGTGCCGTTGTCCGATTCAAACGCGTAAACAGGATTCCCGCTGGAATCGAGCGCAACCACCTCACCACTGCTGGTAACAGCAAACAGCGTATTAGCGTAGGCACCGTCGTTGACGTTTTGAGGGCCGAGTGCGAGTCCTTGGAAGCTAAACGGATTTCCAGCGGAATTAAAGACTTCCCTGCGATTGATCACCAAGCCGTTGTCGGGGTTGATCTCAAGGAATTCCCCTGCATTGGTAACGCCAAAGAGATTGCCGTTACTGAGGAAATTGTCGAAAGAAAGTCCTGTGACTCGTCCGGTAACCGGCCCAATCGCCCCGTCGTCTCCGCCTACCAACGGAATCGTCACGACCGTACCATTGGCCAGGAAATTGCGACCGTTCGTTCCCGTGTTACCACTGGTGATTACCGCGGTGATCAATTCACGAGCATTCACATGATTGTTAATCACATCGGCGATATCGCCTGCGGTCGGACCACCGTTGATAGCACCGTTATTGTCACGGGTGTAGCGAATCCGCAAATTGACCACCGGATTTGTCGCAGCAGAGTTCGATGCACTTGTAACCGTTGCACCGGCGCCGCTGTTCACTTGCTCATAAGACACCACGACCGAGACGTCATTCCCACGATCACCGGGCAATTTGGAGCGAAATTCGATCGTAGTGGAATTGACAGGATTGGCAGAATCACGCACTAAAAAAGTCTCGGATGCGTTCACCACATTCGTACTTTGGATATGCCCTAGGTATCCGTAGCGAGGTTGGCCACCCGCAGCATTTCGTGGCGATGCATCTCCGTTTTCACGTGCGCGATATAACTTGGATG
Organism: Novipirellula rosea; assembly: GCF_039541335.1. Lineage (NCBI taxonomy): Bacteria > Pseudomonadati > Planctomycetota > Planctomycetia > Pirellulales > Pirellulaceae > Novipirellula > Novipirellula rosea. The sequence goes on from NZ_BAABGA010000017.1 coordinate 132,465, forward strand.
TACCATCGGATTCACGCACGGAGTAATAAACGTTATAGGTCGGCACCGGAGCACTGGACGGTCCCGTGGTACCGGTTCGCTCGAACGTAAAGGCATCCACGTCATGCGAAATCGTGAACTGGTCTAATTGATCCGAAACCGCTGGATTGGCGTTGGTGTAGATATTCGTATTGGGGGTAGTGCCATTGCCAGGGATGTTATCGTTTTGCACCGAGATGAACGAACCATCAGTGGGATCGATCTTCACCAATTGCCCAACGGTCCCGACACCATTTTCTAATCGGATATAACCATACATCGCACCATCGCTACGGATCACGATGTCTTGTAGATCATCACGACCAGACCCCACATTCTGTTTCAATCGCGTGAGGAAGTCCTGAGTCTTTAGGATGCTGGCGGTGTAGAGATTGTCATCGACGGCGTCGAATCCTGAATCGGTCGAGACGTAGGTCACCACATCGGATAAGTCAAACGGGATCACATGGCTAGCGAGACTGACTTCGTCGGTGACGTTAAAAATCCCGTCTGCCTCGGTCGGTACAACGCCAACCCCTTGCGAACGATAACCACTAATGCCGATATGGTCTTCGACGATTCGCGTGACCGAGTTGACCGGTTCAAGCCGCATTAATTGATTGGCTTGGCTTGGATCGGCCTGAAACGCTCCCATCAACGCGGTTGGTAATTGCCGATTGCTCATCACCGCAACATAAAAGTATTGATTCGCAGCAACAGGCGAAAGATGAAACGGCCCAATGAACGGATCTTTGTCGCCCAACGAACCACGACTTAAATCGTCGACCGACGGATCGCTTCCAACCGGTTGGTCGCTATCGACATTGGATTCGCGACTGACATAAACCAATCGTCCTGCATTGTTATAGACCGCCACAGTCGTATCCGCACGAACTGCTTTGTCGGCATAGTCCATGTCCAGCACGACCGACACCGTTCCCGGACCATCATTGACACCCGAGATCGTCTGAACGCCAACATGGTTCAATTTGAATCGGTACCAATCGATATCATTGTTGTCAGAAAGAACGCCAGACAAGCCAATCGCGGCCATGTCTGTTTCAAGCAAATTAACCAGTGTTTGAGCTTCAGCAAAGTCATTGTTGTCAACGCCTAGCTCTCCTGCTTCGGCGATCAATGGACTGTGTGCGGGAAGACCGCGAACATCAATCGCGGTGGAAGCGAAGCGGATATCGGAATATTGCACGGTCGACCCAGGAAATTCATCCTCTTGCTGAGTACGAATTTGCAACTGGTATTGCCCGCTGCTTTCACCGGCAAGCGTGGCGATCGGATTGCTGCCGGGTAAGGATCGTACCCGCACAAAAAAGACCCCTTCGCTACCGGGCACGCCTGGCAACCGAAAGTAAAGTCCCGGATCGCGGAAATTGTGGCTATAAAAATCGCCACCCAAATTCGGATTTTGAGTCAACGTTGCAGAGTTCAAATTCCCAGCAAAGGCTGGATTCGATGAGCGCACCGAACGGGCAAGTACGGTTCCGTTAGCGTTGACGATTTCGACAACCGCATCCAAAGCGGAATCGGTCCGATCGACATCGATCCAAACATCCGTTCCGGCGACCCCACTGAAACTATACACATCGACGTCAGTGGGATCATCCGGGCTGATATACCCCTGAACTTCAAATCCTAAGCGGCGGTTCTCATCACCGCTCTTTTCATCGGGCGCCAAATTACCGAGAAATTGTGCCGATGGCCGATTTTCGTTAATTCCATTTCCGGCGGTAAGCGGATTTTCACGCTCACGGATGATGGCAACATTTCGATCGTTGCTCCATTCGTCAAAAACCATGCCACGCCAGTCACCAGGGCTACCCGTTGACGGACTGAGCGTGTTGTTGGTGTTGGTCATTACCGAACCATCTGTCCCAAAACCTGCACCGACGCTGTCGTCTCGCAAGCTTGTCATGACGACGGGATGCCCCGGCGTTCCCAGCACATGAATCGATCCTCCGATTCGATCGATCATCTCGAGCGGCGTTCCAGTCGCCGTAAATCCAGCGCTAGGCCCGAACAACTTAATTACCAAACTCTCCGAATTGCTACTTTGCAGACGCAATCCACTGACATGATGATGATTATCGACCGTAATCGTGCTGTTGAGCACATGCACGATATCGGTATCGTCCCAGATCCCTTCGGTGGTTAAGATTTCACCCCGCACAAACATTCCATTCGTGCTGTTATTGTCGAGCCGATTCAGACGCACCAAAGGACCAAAGTTGTCATCAAACTCGCTGTAACGATCCGCCGCTGCGGTGCTGCGACCATGGTCGATCCTGTTTTCGCTATTGAGCGAGTTTGCATTGATGTGGATTGCGGCTCCCGAATTGTCGACGATGGTATTGTCGACAATGGTTGGTTGGCTGCCGCGAACATAAATCACGGCATTCGCATTTTGGCCGCGACCGGAACGATTGCCCGAAGCGCCTCCTCCGGCATTGTCCTTCAAAACGCTGTTCGTCAGCCGAAGATCGGCTTGATGCACCTCGATAGCATTAAAGTTAGCCGACACGCCTTCGATCGGTGAATCACCCCCTGCGAACGAGATCAACGCATGATCGATGCTGCCAAAGGAGACTTCGCCAAAGAACAAACCGGACCAATTCCCTGGGGCACCGACGGTGGATGGATTACCATCGGTATCAAATGTCCCGCTACCACCGTAGCGATCATCAAACAACGACGTGAAAATGACAGGCCGGTTTTCGGTCCCTTCGGCAATCAATGCCGACGCGCCGCGTTCAGCTTCGATACGCGCATTGCTCAGCTTTACGACTACCCCTGGATCAATCATCAATCGTCCTGCGGCACGCGCATCACGTGCTCCGACCGCATTAATAAAGGGTCCACCTGGATTGCCCGCAATGATCAAGCTTTGGGTAAGAACGTGGGGAATATCGACATCATCAAAGCGTCCCGGAACGTCGAGTCGATCGATCACCGAACCACTTGCAATTTCGACGCGAACAAATAACCCGTCGATGCGGTTATCAGCCAGAAAATTGCCATAGATATCGGGACCGATTCGGTCCAGCGAATCGTCGAAACTATCAGGGCTCGCGGAAATCGCCGCATTCTGACTATTGGAAATGTGATTGAAACTAAGCGTGGGTCGCGCATCGACAATATGAATCGACGTGAATGTCAAAGATTGCGAGTTCACGGCAACCTTACCACCCCCATTGTTAATATCAGCGTGGTTGACGTAGCTCAGGAAAATCCCACGATCTTCGAGGTCCGAATCATCTCGGATGACGATGCCGCCAAAATCACCGGACGCGGGAGTGCCAATGCCGTCGGAGTCACCTCCGAACGCATCGTTATGGTACGACCGCATGTAAACGGGATTAACGGGTGTGCCCAAAACTTGAATCGCAGATCCAGCTCGACTAATCCCGATCGACGAGGTACCAATATCGATATTTGCTTTACGCAATTTGATCAACGCACCGGCATCGATCATTAGCGTAGCGCCTTGAGGCACCATCAAATCCAACCCGTCACGTAACGCAACACCTGAGTTGTTTTCGCCGATCAAATAGGGCGTGTTGTCGTTGAATGTCGACAAATTACCATCGAGTCCACCGTTGCCAACGATGCGAATCAAGTTCGGAGCAGCCAACAGTGCCGGTGTGTTCTCAACATCTAACGTGTCGATATTCGCCAATTGGACAATTCGCCCGTTTTGCGAAACCGTGACCCCCGCACTCAACCGCCCGCCCGACTTCGCACTGTTGATCGCAGCTGCTATCGTCGCCGCGACGTCCTCCGGAGTCGTGGCCGCACTGATGTCAATCCGATCAAGACCTACGGTTCCAAACGTCAATGTCAACTCAGGATTGATACCATCATCAATCGTGATGATGTCTCCAGTGCTGATATCCGCAAGTGCGTTTTTGGGCACGACAATTCGGGTCGCTGCTGCCGTTACTGCACTACTGATGGTATCGAACGGATCGAGTAGCGAACCGTTACCGTCAGGAGCGGAAAGATTCGTATCGTTCGCACGATCAACAAAAATCGTGGTGCCAGGACTTGCGGATTGGAACCAGAACGAATGGACACCGCCGGGAGTGCCATCGCCGTCGCCGTCAATAAGCGTGCCATCCGAATCTCGTAACGCTGCGTCCCCACGGTTGGCTTCAAACGATAACTTTAGTTCATAAGCTCCATCAGTCGTGCCGCCGCTGCCGCTGTCAGGAACGCGTGGATCGTAATCGTCGTTGCCAGTGCTGGACACTCCGACAAAATAGATGCCGGGCTGAAGGTCCACTTCAAGAAATGCATCATGTCCAAAGTAATGATCATTCTGGACAACCAACTCGACCTTGCCGCCAGTCGTTTGGCGATAGAGTGTGAGGACACTGTCGAGCATACTTGGGTTACTGAGCCGCTCGGCAATGGCTTCCGCTTTAAATTTCCCAGCATCTTTCAACTGAAACTGATAAAGATCAATATCGGTGCTGTTGGGCGGCACGATTCGCTGCAGGTGAACAATATCGTTATCGCCCGGCAAAACTTGTCCTGGCACCGCAATCTTGCTCATTGTCGCCGGCAGTTCATATGCATGACCCAATCCCAACGCATGCAGTAGTTCGTGCGTCATTGTTTCGGTGAAGCCATCGCCATAAGTCGACAATGCTGGAAACTCAAACTTGTTTACCGTTACCGCCCCCCCCGTGAAAATTCCAGCCACAGTTGAGGTCGGACTTAGGTGAGAAGCAACAGCTCGCAAATCCCCCTTACCCACTCGAAGGCCCGCATTGGGTGCCGAAGAATCGACCTCGATAAATTCATAGCCTGACTGACTGGCCAAGACATCAAAAATCCCACGAACAATCTCACGTTCCCGCGCGGTGATCTCATTGGGATACGAAACCCCGTTAGAGTCGGTGCCAATATTGGCAGGGAAGTTGTAGCGGAAAACGGTGATGGGTTGCGGTGTGCTCAACGCTGTACCGCTGGCACCGATGTGTTGTTCACGCTGGATTTGACGATGCCCAGGCTCATCCTGGCTACCTGGATAAGGCGGCAACGGCACGTTTTGGGCCGAGATGGTCGAGGCGACTTTCACGCCTGCGGCACCTAACACGCCCAGCTTCGTTGCGTTATTAACCGAAGAATTATCGTCGGACACCACGGCACTGATATTCGATTGAATCTCCAGTCCATAAGATCCTGTGCCGGATGCACTGGAAATCTCAACCACATACTCACCGGCCGCAAGAATCGGCATCGAATTCACGACGGCACCGACCGCTCCTGTGGTAGCTGCGGCCACCACGGTCGTCAGATCCGCGCTCAACACACGAACGGTCAGCGCCATACCTGCATGGGGCGAAGCGTTAATCGTCAACTGGCCAGTTGCATCGATTTGCACTCGATAGCGATCTACGTCGTTGGCGTCATTATTAAGCCCGTTCGCATCGCCAAGAAAACCGTCTTTTGTGTAACCGCTTTGAATCGTACCGCTATTCGCAAATAACGACCCCACATGAATGGCACCACCGTTAGCAGTTGTGCCATCTGCAGAGTATCCGACATCCAAACGATACGTCCCTTCGGGGATATCGCTATCAAACGTCAACGTTACCGTGGAAGCTGCGTTATCGTACGCCGCTGTGGCCGGAACGAGCGTGACGTCGTCTGCGGTCGACAATGAACCCGCGGTGTCGACGAGTCGGAAGAATTTTGGATCGTTCGCGTCATCCGAATCCAAGGCTTGACCATCGAAGTGAACAACGATGGTGTCCTTTTTCTGACTCAGATCGCCATTGGTCAACCGCTCAATCGGTTGAGGCACTACAGCCACGACTTGAGCACCGCGATCGAGCCGAAATGGCAAGGCATAATTGACGCCGCTATTGAACGCTTCGCCTGCGTTGTTCTCCAGTACAGCTGCACCGGCACCGATGATCTCGATGCGATAGGTGTCATCGGGGAACGAATTCAAAACGGCCGCGGGATCGCTCAGGTCGTCGGTGGGATTGTGCGATGCGGAACTGGCAGTCCGGAACACGATCCGCTGCAACTCTTCGGGATCGGTGCTGCCGGGTTCGTCGAGTCCCACATACCCCAATGCAATCCGTTGTTCGTTACCATCGCCGAACGTTCCGTCGCCGCCACTGCGAACCAAACGCACCGTATTGGCGTTGATCGTGGACTCGTTCAGATCCGCGCCTCCCTTGAACAACAAATTGAACTCGCGAGGTGCGACATTCAACGTATCACCCGACTGCAACAGAGCTCCTGCGTCCGGCCGAATCGCAATCAATTCGGGCCCCGCCAACAGACGACGATCTTCAAGTTGCTGGGTCAGCATCTTGCGTGACTGGTCGCGATGAAGTTGACTTTTTCGGGAAGATCGACGAAGGGCTTTTTTTCCGAGAAACGCGCGAAAAGGTCGGAGGGTCATAGATCTATTTCCGGAGGATCAAAAATTGCGGGGGGGGCTTTTTTCGAGACGAGATGATGAAGCACTATTACAACATATTTCGTGCACTATAGAGTAATCGGGTGGTTTAAAAATCCACCATTTGATTCCTACAACTAAAAAAAAACGTGTAATTGATTCACATGCAACTCGCCGCTGATGCAGGCCAAATCACGAAAGTTCCCTTAAACTAGAAACTTTTCTCGCTTTTCTTTTTACGGCAAATCACGAGCCGCTCGAGACGTCCCGTGCCTATCCCCCAATCGTGTGTGGATAAGATGACACACGACGGACAATCAACGAGTTTCAAATCGCTCGAGCCCCGATCAAGACGCCACTGCGGTGGCAGAAATACTCACCCTCAGAATGCCCCACACGCGCTGGGCGGGAATACAAAAAAAGTGCGGGTGGTAGAGCGTGGACGGAAGCTGCGGTGAAGTGAACTCACGCCGAAGCTTACCTGCAATGCGATCGGCAACGACGCGTTGCTGATGCGACAAGCCGAATGAAAAAGGGGCAGACGCCAGACGACGCCTACCCCTTCTCATTTTGCAGTCCCGCAGCGGTATCGCTGCGGTATCGCTCTTAAATCAACGCGAATCCTTGCGGTATCACTCGAAATCGAGAAACGCTGAATCGAGTGCCGAAACGGCATCATCTGCCCAGCCGTCCGCTTCTCGCTCGTCGGCAATCAAATCGACCGCATCGCTGTCGATCCAATCGTAGGCATCCAGATCCACACTTGAATCAAACACCCCGTCCGCTGGGGAATTGTCGGCTACATTTGCGACCGATTTATCAGGACGTGGGGCGAGTGCGAAAGCAGAATCAGGCTCGGCCATCACTGCCACCGTCTCGCTCGTCATCAGCGCCAGCGGAGTTGCCGTGGCCGAAGCCGCAGCGATACTCTCGCCTTGTGCCAGCTCGCCAGAACCGCTTGCCGGTACCGGACCGCGAAGCATCAATTGGTTGATAACTTGCAACGCATCCAAGGCCGAGATTTGACGATCACCAGAGACGTCAAAGTAATTCGGGCCTCGATCACCGGGCTGAACCGGGATACTCGAAACGTTGCCACCGGCTAGCATCAGTTTGTTGATGATCAACAATGCATCCAACGCGGAAACGTCACCATCGGCGTTGACGTCCGAAAAATCATTTGGATTTTGCAGTCGGCTCGCAACAACTTGAACGCTGACAGTCGCAGGCGTACTGAATCGACCTTCGTTATCCGCGATCGAATAGGTAAACGAATCACGTCCGACAAAACCGGTCGCGGGGATGTAGCGAATCTTTCCATCGGCAAGCGGTACTGCGTCGCCACGACCTGGGGCCGAGACAATTCGAATACTCGCAAGGTTCAGTGTTCCGTTCTCGTCGCTGTCGTTCGCGGCAACGTCAATCACTACCGCTTCGTCGACAAACGTGCCTGCCACATCCGATTTGGCAATCGGAGCCGGGTTTGCATCAATTGTGATCACAGCAGGAATGCTACGAAGTCCAAGGTTGTCTGCGACGGAGTACGAGAACGTGTCTTTACCTGAGAAACTAGCGAATGGCGTGTAAGTCATCACTCCATTCAAATCAATTTGCACCGAGCCGAATACAGGCTGCAATTCGAGACGCACCGATGCCGGGTCAATTTGACCGTCGATATCCGAATCATTGTCCAAAGGACGAATGACGGTAGATCCCGAAGCTGCAAGCACTGGATTATCCGCCACCAAGGTCGGAGCGTCGTTAATTCCATTGATCACCACGCGAACCACCACCGGAGCACTGACCACGCCCGCGGCGTCACGCACTGTGTACGAGAACGAGTCGGTCAAGCTCTTGCCGGGCGCGAGAGCCTGCAACACCGATGCTTTCAGCGGGTTGTAGGTAATCGTCTGCGTCGCGGCATCAAACTTCACCGTCGCTCCGCTGACCGAGGTTGATTCCGCAGGCATAACCAACGTCAACGATTCGTTGGGGTTGGTCTGCAGATCGGGATCACCATCGTTAGCGAGCAACTGGGCTGCTGAAATCGTCAGCACAGTGTCTTCGTCCGACGGGTCCAGAACATCCGACAATGGTCGTGGCGGGTCGTTGACTTCGCCAATCTTGATCTGGAACGAAACCGGTGGCGAGATTGCTTCGCCGGAATCGGTTGCATTGACAACCACGGTCACCGCTCCGACGGCATTCAAGGCCGGAGTGAATCGCAACACGCCCGATTCGCTGATCACCGGAAGCGACGCAAACAGTGACTTGGAAGCTTCGGGCACGGTCACGTTAAAGACGACCGTTTGGCTGCTCTCGTCCGCAGGTCCGGGCGAGATCTGCGTTGCCCACACGGCGTTATACGGTCCGCTATCTTCGTCCACGGTGACATCGCCCGCGTTTGCAAATGTTGGCGGATCATTAACGGCCGTCACGCTAATGGTGAACGTTTGGGTGTCCCCAACGGCGTCGTCACCGATCGCAGCGTCGGACGGTCCGTTGTCACGAAGCTGTGCCGTAAAGACCGCTTGCCCTGCGGCATCCGGTGCCAACGTGTAGGCCAGCGTCGCAGACGATCCGTTGATGATCGCGTTGGGCGCGACCGAGAACAGCGAAGTATTTCCACTGATCTGCGTGATGACAAACTCGGTCTGCTGAGCTTCAATCGCTCCGGCACCTTCGAGTTCGTCGGTGGCACCGGCAGGTCCGGCTTGGACATTGGTTGCCCAATTTGGAACCCGTACGACGCCTCGTCCCAATCCCGTGTCCTGGTCTTCGATCGAAACCACGTCGCCCGCACCGCTAAAGATCGGTGCATCGTTGACGGGCAGAACGTTGATAGCGACGGTATTCGACGCGATCCGTGGGTTACTACGAACCGTACCACCCGTTCCAAAATCGACCGTCACGCCGTCATCCGAAACGGTGTAAATGATCGCGTCGTTACCGGTGAAATTCGCACGTGGTTTGTATCGAAGTGCGACCACTTCGCCGCTGCCGCCCAGCACTTGCGTCAACGTTCCGCCGTTGAGCGAAGTGACCGGAATCGGGGTTCCAAGCGATAAGGTTTGATTTCCACCTGGGGTAACGTTGGAGGCCTCGTTCGCGGGTCCAACCGTAAACACGTCCAACAAACCTGGGTTAGTGCTGTCGCCCCGAACACGAATTTCGACCTCGCCATCTTCGAGCATCGTGAATTGAAGTGGACTCACGGTGGGGTCGATTTGGGGCGGATCGTTGATCGGTTGGATCTCGATCGTCATCGTTTTGGCGAGCGACGAAATCAAGTCGCCTCGGGTAGCATTCCCAGGCCCATTGTCGGTAGCAACAATTTCGAACTGGAATTTGCCAAACGCGTTGGCTGCCGGACGGAACGTCAAGCGACCATTTGAATCAATCGATGGGAACTGAGAAAAGAACTGTGCCGCTTGATCCGATGCAAAACCGAGTGCCGTCACCGTAAACGTGACGTCTTGTCCCGTATTGGGGTCAATTTCATCAAACGCGTTAAACGGAGGTCCCGCGTTGATATTAAACGCATAGTTATTGATCGTGACGGCCGCTCCGTCCTCAGGCACCTCGATATTGGGGCGACTGATCTCAAACTCGGGACGGTCGTTGACCGGATTCAAATTCAACCGAACTTGATTGATCGATGTCAAGCGATCCGGTACCAGTGATCCCGCGGCAAGCGAGTAGGTTTCGTTGCCTGTGCTACTCTTGTCACGCACGGTGTAAGTGAACGTGTCGGCAGAGCCAATCGCGTTATTGAAATTGGCAGGGGGAACATAGTTCACACCAATCAACACACCGCCGCTAAAGACGCTCGTCAATTGACCGCCCAACGCAGTGGTTTCAGGGAAATCAAACAGTTCGAGTGTTTGGGATCCCCCAGGCAGTGCCGCAACTTCATTAGCCGGCCCCGGTGTAAAGACATCCAACAATCCGATTTGGCTGTACCCCGATGTTGCCGCCGGGCGGTTGATCGGAATAAAGAACGCTTGCGACGTGTCTCCGAGTGCTTGCGTGTTGTCTTCGCGAAGCGTGTAAGTGATCGTGCCATCGAAACCGACCGCATAAGCTTGGTCGATGATCGGGTTCGGGCCGGTAGGCACTACCCGGCCGCTGGTGCCGAGCACGCTCGCATTCAATCGCGGAGCATCGTTAACGGGCCGCACATTCAAGACAAACGTTTTGTCGGTCGAGCGTGGATCATTGAACGCCGGGTTATTCGGTTCCGCATCGGTCGCTCGAACGACATACGTTGCCGTACCGAATTGGTCGGGGGCGGGGAATACTTCCAAACTGCCATCGGCCAGCACACGTGGGCTCTGCAACATCAATCCCGCAGGAACGGTTGAAAGCGAATCGACGATGGTAAACGACAACGTTTGAACATCAATTTCATCAAGCGCAGTTGCAGGACCTGCGGCTTGATTGAACACAAATGCGGGAATCGTCGTCGAGAGTGAATCGTCACGCTCGAGCATATCGACAACCGGGATCGTTTGGAAAACCGGAGGATCGTTGGTCTCGGTCACCGTCAACGTCACCGTCGCCGGGGTCGTCGAGCGTTCATCGACCAGATCGCGATCCGCGATGCCACCGCCGAACACGGTCGCTCCGTCATCGGCAATCGTGTAGGTGAAGAAGTCGTTCGGATTGAACGGCGTTCGCTCGTTGTAATCGACTGGCGGTGCGTAGGTTCCGCTGACAAAGGCACCGTTGGTGAAATCGAAAGTCAGGATCCCACCAATGCCGGTTGTCAACGTCAATTGTCCGCTTCCGCCCGCCAAGCTGTTCACATCAACGGTGTTCGAGTTTGACGCGAACGCAACCACGCGAAGAGCTTGGTTTGTCTCGTTGTACGGAGCGGGCAGGGAGGCTGCAAAATTGCCGCCACGATTCGGTTGCTCGCCCACCTTGCCGTTGATCAGATCGGCTGCGGTGAACGTCAATACCGCGGGACCGGCGGGTTCAGCAACTTCGTCCAAGGTCAACGAACGGTTAAATGCAACCGGAACGTCATTAACGGGTTCGAGGAAAATCGTCGAGGTCACGGTGGATGTTAGCGGAGCACTGGTTCGCGTTCCATCGACCGCTTCGTTGACCCCTTGGTCAATCACCGTATAGGTGAACAACACTTGTCCATAAACATCTGCGGTGGGTGTGAACAACAAGTCGCCGTTTGCACCCAGCGTCAACGTTCCCAGGGTCGGATCGACCAAGGCGACGGGGTTAATCAAACGGATCACGCCGTCGTTGCCACGGATAGCTTGATTTTCGTCCGCAGCATCAAGCGGTCCGCTCGAGTCATTTTCCAGCAAGAAGGCCGCTGGAATCACCAGCGATTGATCTTCGGTAGGTACCGGAGCGGTCAAGCCACGCGAGGTGAAGTAGTTGACATAGGCAGGATTGTCGATCGAGACGGAGTCAGTCGCCAAGAACGGTGCGTCGTTCTGTGGCGTGACCCGAATCGAAGCGGTTGCCGTTACCGTTTTTGCTGACGAATTGACGTTGCCCGAATCGGTTACTAATACACCATCGTCTTCGACGGTGAACAGGAATTCGTCTAATCGCAGTCCGCCACCGGACAACGGCAAGTTGTCGCTATTGAAGTTTGCAAGCGGTGTGTATTGAACTTCAGTTAACGAACCATCTACCGCAAACGTGGCGGTCAACGTCCCGCCCTCGACCGTGATTGCTGCCGTGTCTGCGTTTGATTGAGAAATCGTGGTGCCTGAGCTTGGATCTCCTGCAACGCGGCCGCCGGTGATCGAGATCACTCGTAAGTTTTGGTTTGACTCGTCAAACGGCGGAGTTGGAATCGCTGGATCGCCATGACCAGTGGCACCGCTTAGCAGCGCGGATGCTGGAATTCGCAACGTCGTTTCTTCACTAGTGACAAAGTTCTGATTCGACGCTCCGGGATCGTCGTTCACTGGTGCAATATTGATGGTTACTGTTGCAAACGTCGACAACGAAACCGCATTAGGGCTGTTGTTCTGCTGAGTGCTCAAGCGATACGTGAACGTATCTTCGCCGTAATAATCAGTTTCGGGTGTGTAGGTGAACTCACCCGTCAATTCATTCGTGACCACCACGGTACCGTGAGCAGGTTGCTCGCCGACAAAATAGCGAACAGGCAAAATCTGGCCACCGATACCGATATCATTGTCAAATAATGACGACTGACTCGTGGCACCTCCATCCACAACCAAAGGAATATCTTCAGTCGCGGTATAAGAGTCAGTAATCGGGATTGGAAGGGCGACTGGCAGCACCGAAACTACGTAATCTTCGACTTCCCCTCCGACCGATACTCCCACAGGACCGAGATTGCCGCCGGTGCTAATTCGCAGTCGCATGATCGTGTCGCCGGCACCGAGTGCCGCGACCGACGCGGGAGCGAAGAACGAGACCATATTGATGCCATTGACCACCGGTGAATTCGTCAGAATCTGTTCGTTGCTCTGGAAGATACCGTCGCGGTCGAAGTCAATCCAACCATCGACTAGACCAGCCCCCGTTGCGGTGACTGCCATAACGGATCCGGCAGGATCCAACGGATTAACGAACCCTAGAACCTGACTTGGCGAAACAGCATTCGGGTCGGTTCCAGGCGTGGTGAATACTTTCAAAGTGATTCCCCCGGGCGCGTTGAACGTTCCGATGGAAACACCATCTTCGTCATCAACTGCGGTGATTTCGAATGTATCGACCGCAGGATCCGATGGGCTTGCTTTGGCTTTCAAGGCAACTCGCAACGAATCGCCTGTTTGTGCAATCCGACCGTTGATCGCAGTCACCATCTTGGCAGCAACCTCCGCAGGTGTGTCAGTCGCGGTGATGATCACAGGCACGTTGCCATCCTGAGCATTGTCAGTCGCTTTGATCAATTCGAACGTCGTCACAGATCCGCCCACGATAACTTGCAGTTTCTGACCCGTGGTCGGCGTCGATGCGTTGACACTAATCGTAATCGTGTTGGCGGCCGATGCATCAATGTCAAAGATTCCTCCGGATTCAATGGCATTCACGACAAGGGGTTGGTCATCGCCATTGGCCCCCGCAGTCGGTTGCCCATCGGCTTCCGTGTCGAGGAACTGCCCTAACCGTGGTGTGCGATCGCCGCCGACAGTGTGGCGAGCACCGTTGTCGGCAAACAAGGTGCCATACGTAACTGGAGCATCGCCAAGATCGAACAGAACATCTGGCATAATGATCGTAAAACGGGTCTCGTCGTTGACACGAGTTTCCAAAACCGGGTTGCCAGCAAGATCGGCTATTGCGGGAACGACGGTACCGAAATCAACGAGAGCGGATCCACCGGAACGACTTTGAATCGACGCGGCTTTTTCAATCAGCAGCGTCCCCCCGCCTGGCGAGAACGTATTAACGTCCAATGTGGCTTTGCGAATTGCCGCTTGCAGGGTTGCGGCGGTCGACGAGGCCGGGAACTGGTCGGTTGGCAAGAAGGCGACAGGGATTGCTCCACCGCTGGTACCAGCAACCGATACGCCGCTGTCCACAGGGTTGATCGACGCAAGCGATCGAGAGACTCCAGCAGCAGGAATCTCCAACTGTTCACCCAGCAGCACAACCGCTCCGTTCGCAGACGGATTCAAGTCGGCACCAAATGTGGCATCGATCTCGCTCGCCGTCAAAGCAGCGATCTGGTTGGGGGTGGCAAGCCCGCCGAGCAGAATAAGTCGATTGGCACTCGTTAGCGTCGGATCGGTCGTATATTGGAACGTAACCGGAACACCATCTACGGTGACAATGAATCGTTTGCCATCTAGCGAAGAACCTGTGGCGGTGCCCGGAATCGTCATCCGTAACGCGCCGGTGACGCCTGGGACACCTTCTAATGTGAAAGAACTTGGATTGGTGTCGCTGGCGGCCACATCAAAGGTAAGGGTGTCGCTAACACCGCCACCTAGGACCACGCGACCGTCGATTGCTTGACTCGCGCCCAAACCAAGCGCGGGATAATTGCCGAATGCTGCAACGACTTTTGTCGCGATATCCGAAGGTGTGTCTTTCGCCGAAAACACAATCTTGCTTGGATCGGACAAGAACATTGGATCCGAAGTGAACTGAAGCGTTACCGACTCCGTTCCTGCAGTGTACGTCAGACTCTCACCTTCACGAACGCTTGCCGCGACGCCAGAGAACTCGAGCCCATTTACTGTACCGGCAACGATGTGCCCTTGCTTGGTCCCAAGCTGCAACTGATTGCTTGCCAATCCGATCGTCGTTGGTTCGAGTTCGAGGAACTCGGCAACAGTAATCGAGGTTCCCGTTTGTATACGGTTCAAGGCAGCCACGATTGCATCGCGAACCTCTTTAACCGTTCCACCGCTCTTCAAATTGACTTCGACGTTATTGCTGCTAAACGAACCGGCAGTATTGATCTCGAAAGTCCGAGATTGCCCACTGGGGCCGATTATCGAGAACGTTTGTTGGTCTTGGAAAACAGCGTTGGTACCACGGACGGTGATCAAATTGCTTTGTGGAATCGAGAACACATATCCACTTTCGAACTCAAATACAGACTGAGCTCCAGACGCATCCGTAATCACGATCTGGTCGCCATCTGTGATTGTATCGCCCGCCCCCAACTGCAAACTGGTGCGCTGTTTGTTGTTCAGCGTGATTTCGTACACCGCGTCGCTGCGGAACAATCCCGCCAGCGGCGTCAAGCGAATTGATCGACTGTTGGCACTGTAGCCAAACACATAATCGATGCCTTCGACCATGCGACGGCCATTTTCCGTCAGCAACACAGACTCGTTGGTGATCGTCGCGGGATCGGGTCCCGTGCCAGCATCGTCGCGAAGTTGGACTTCGAAGAATTCGACAGTGCCTTGGCTCAAGCGAACAAAGGATTCATCGACGTCACCGTCGCCGCCCACAACAATCACTCCAACCGCATCCTGAGGCTTCGTCAAAATCGCCTTCGGCCGTTCGACATCTGCGCGATCGATCGCACCACGGTCGATGCTCGGGTTCAGTCCCACACCACCTGGAGTCTGCACGTTGGTGTCGTCGACACGCTGCTGACCATAGGCATCAAACGCCGGAGCAATGATCGGCGACGGACTAATCCCCACAGGCTGTTTGACGGTCTGGAAAAAGTCCGAACGATCAGGCAACGATCCAACCGAACTGTCGATCACCAGCGAACCAAAGGCAGGGATATACAAATTGCGAGCCGGGTCTTGGAACAGCGCTGTCGTATTGCCAATCACGATCGACGAAGACGCCAAAGGCAGCGTCGAGTTGGTCGCATTTTGATGGAACACATTCGCACCCACGGTGGTTCCTGCGTTTCGCGACGAAGCATCGACACTGATCCCGGTGTTAAATCCGGAAACAATATTATTCAGTAGCGTGGGACTCGCTGAGCCTTCGACACGAATGCCCAACCCACCACCGGAATTCACCAACGTGTTGTTGTACAAACGCCCGAAGGGAACCGGAGCGGCATATTCGGTGCCTGTTGGAGTGTCACCGGAGAACAGAATGCCTCCCGTCCCCGACGTGTGGACGACGTTATTGGCGATCACGGCCCCGGGGATCAATTGCCCCGTATTTTCATTACGCAGCAGGCGAGCCGAACCGGGTTGAGGCATCCCCGTTGGAGTCCGGTCCCCGGCAGCAGCAACAATACCATAATTACCCGAGTTACTGATGAAGTTGCTCGAGATGATTATCTGGCCCTGGTCTTCCAATCGATTTTTATCGCTGATACCAAACTGGTAATCGACCATCACCACGTCGCGATCTGGGATCTCGGCAGAAGCGGCAGCATTTGGACGAATAGTCAAAGCGTATTCGCCATAGTCGGCGGCGCGAGTTTCCACGAATAGTGGACTTGTGAAGAAGTCGACGACGATGGTCGTTATGCCATCAACGTCTCCGAGATCAACAAACGCGCCTTCGACGGTCGGATTGAGCGACGCCACCTCGGCGGCAATCACTGCCTGAGTTTTCTGAGCGATCACCTCAGGTGTATCGGCCAGGTCGATAAGAATCAGCTTGTTCGGGCTAAACGATCCTGGAACCGTCGTGTACTGGAACTTCGTTTGCTCGCCGCCCACATCAATCAAGAAGGTTTCACCGTCAAGCAGAGCCGCGGAAGCGAAGAATGGAATCTCTAGCGACGTGTTACTCCAAACATTCGCACTACTGACCATTACGTCATAGTAAGCGTCAGCGGGAGCCGTGAAGGACGCAAACGCACCTGCAGTGGACTCACCCGGAGCCGAACTTGGCGTGTGCAGACTTGTGCGAAGGAGTCGATTAGGTCTGAAATTATTACTTGGCAGCGAAGCTTCGAAGACACTAATGACGGGCAGGTCAAGGACTTCGTAACCTCGCGTCCAACCCGCACTGTCGACGTCAATATCAACCGTCTGGCCCGCTTTCAAGTAGATACGCACACTATCGGTATCGTAATGCGGAACATAATTAATGATGACGGGATCATCTTCGAATTGTTCGCCGGTGGTGACGTAATCACCAATCTTGCCTACACCGACCAACACATCTGCAGTACCGTCCGCATAGCCGCTGACGGCGGATCGAGCCAACGCGTTGGGTGAATTCACCTCGGTCACGGTGTCGGCTACATGATCAATCACCGGAATCGTCATCGCGGTTTCGCGGCCTTGGAAAGTTTCCTCGGCAACCAAGTCCATTTTGATGAATCGTCCCTTTCCGGGATTCACCGTAATACCGTTGCCGAATAACTCAACAAACGCACCCGACGAATTCCCAGCCTCACGGCTGTCTCCGGTTGCCGCAGTCAATTGGAAACTATTCTGAACCTGAGACGAATTGATCGCATTGCGAACCGCTCGAGCAACCAAACCTGGATCTCGGCCACTTGCATCGTATTGTACCGGCACGTTGCCTGGGGTAACGCTTGATGGCCCCGTATCAGTAATGGCGTTGAACTCGAAGGTCAGACGCTGAATTCCATCACTGATCACAAACGTGTCGCCATCGACAATGTCGATACCGGCCTGCACGATCAAGGTGACGGCTTCATCATCAAGTCGATCGTTGGTGTCAAACGTTCGCCCCGAGCTCGAAGTGACGTCCAATTTCAAATTGATGGGATCATAATCTTCGGGTACGCCATATTCATCGCTGGTACGTATTTCCAAAGAGTATTTTCCGACGAGCGTTTCATTCTGTCGTTCGGGCTGGATGGCGCGAGGGTCCGAATCGGGCAACGTTTCCGGATTGAATACAAAAGTCGTATTGTTGTTCGGTGCATTCATCACCATTTCGCCACGTTCGGCGAAACCGACGATAATATCATCGATGTAGATGCCTTCGACCACGTTGTTGGACGCACTGTTCACTTCACGTGCCCCATTACTCACGCTACTCGATCGGCGTTCGCCAAATTCATCCGCGGGTAGCGGCGAATCGTAGAAATTGCCAAGACGGTCGTAATACGAACTTCCGTAGGGCCCTGTATTGACCGGTTGTGCATTGAAAATACGAATGCGGTCGTCGCCGTACAGCTTGAAGTTATCCGCGGTGGCATTGTTACTGCCATCGGTTGTGACAAGTCGCCCCAAGCCTTCGGCCAAGGAAATACGCAATCGCTGCGCAACTTGGGAACTGTCCATATCTGCGGACAATTGCACGGGGATCGCGTTAAATCGATTCGTTGAAAATCCAACAATCGCCGATCCGGGACTTGAAGTGACCGACAAAGCATTCAGCAAATTGATTTGCTGATTCGACTCGAGATAGCCTTGCAAACGCAATGGCAACGCCGCCAGAACGGCATTTGCAACCTCCGCTGCCGACCACGCTGGGTCATAGACAATTTCCGTCGATGCCCCGGTAGCGGTAGCAGCGGTTACGAATTTGAACGTCAACCGATTGGTGCCAAGAACATCGTTTTTGGCAAGGATATTGATCGTTTCATTTTCAACGATCTGCGAGCCTTCAGGCAACGTGATCGGCACCGATGTCTCGTTGACCAATTCGGTTGCGATTGTGAACGAAGACGCCCCAGTGGAGATGAATGCAAACGGGAAACCACCGCGAGCCACGTTGATACCATTTCCGTTGATATCGACAAACGCCTGCATTTCCACTGGCAGGATGCTGATAATTTGCCCATACAAATCGGCTGCGGTATCGGTATCGTCAAAGATGATCGGCGTGAAACCAAAGCCAGGCGTGGTCCCGGAGCCAGACTCGATAAATGTAAATCGTGCAGACCGACCTCCTGCAAATACGGTAATACTTTCGCCATCGACGAGATTAATGCCGTCAGCAATCCCGAGATTCAAGACAGTCGTATCGTTAAAGACCGTCGTCGCGACCGTTATCTGCGAGCTTACAGCCCCGGCGGTGGCGCTCGTCGCCAAGAGTCGAACTCGCGTCGGATCCGAGAATGTGATCAATCCATTAAAGGACGTTGGTAAGGCAGCTAGCAATTTTGACGCAACTTGCGCGGCGGTATCGGTCGTTTGATAGTTGACTTCCAAAGGTCCTGGTGCAGTGGCTGAGTTGTTGAAGGTAATGACCGTGGTGACTCCTGATGCCACCAATGTCAGCGTTTCACCATCTGTCAAACTCACCCCAGCGGGCAGCCGAACTTCTTGAGCGGGACGTGGACCTAAATTGATATTCGAGCCCGCGGTATTGGACGAAGCATTCGTAGCACCATAGAACGTCACGAGGGTCCCATTAACGATCTTGTCCACATTATTTGGCAATGCCGCAGCCACGCGATTGGCAATGGTTGTTGCGTTGTCGCCAGGTTGGAAATAGACCTGGCCGGCAGGCGCTGTTCCCGTGCTCTGAATGAATGTGATCGTCGGGTTCCCCGGCGCATTGATCGAGATCACTTCACCATCGATGAGTCCTGCACCATTGGGCACCCCGATATTTAGAGCGGCAACCGAGGCAGTACCAATCGCCGCGGCGCTCGTGACGCTGCTAACGGAGGTCGCGTTGACAAGCACATCCCCGCTATTGCCGTAGTCAAGCAACGCGCTAAGTCCGGAAGGCAATGCGCGGACCAAACGTTCCGAGATGACTTGAGCAGATTCACCATCCTGAAAATTGACCTGCCCCGGAGAAGCGAAGGGGGATTTCACAAAGGTGATGCGAGTGGTAACTCCCATTGGCGAAACAATGTCCAAAGCTTCACCATCGACGAGGTTGTCTCCGTCGGGTAACGAGATCGCAAAGCGGTTCTCGTTGATCGCAACATCCGTCGTAATCGTGTTTCCACTGGTCAAAGTACCCAGTGTCGGCAAGACAGGCGCCAGGAACGTGATCGTGCCATCGCCGCGGCTAACCGCGTCAAGCTCCGTCGGCAGCACTGCGAGAATACGTTCTGCAATCTGCACCGCGGTGTTGGTAGGTGAATATACGATCTCGATGACCGCTGGATCCGTTACCGTTCCTGCCGCAGTAACAAGCTGAATCGTCGTCGATGTTGTCTCACCTTCGAACGTGATCTGCTCGTTCGCAACAACGCTACTGCCATCGGGAACAATCACTTCCGTCGCCGTCGCTTCGACCTGAACCGGATTGGACTGGGCCACCGGGGAATCACCAAAAATGGTCACTGCCGATGCAGCCAGCAGGCTGATTCTTCCCGCCCCTTCGTTGTAGGGTTGCAGCGATTTTGGCAATATTTTGAAGACTTCGGCAGCGACTTCGGCTGCGGTTTGCGAAGGATTGAACAGAACTTCGCCCGGTCCCGCAGGTGCCGTATCGGTGAACGTGATCGTGACAAGCTGTGGGACGCCATTGACCGCCGGCCCTTGGACGGAGAATGAATCTCCGGTCTTGAGTGCCGAACCCGCAGGCAGCACGATGTCCTTACCGATAATGTTTTCAAAGAACACCGTTTGCGCGGTGGAATTGTCAAGAATCGAGAACTCTTGATGGTCGCGCAAACGGCTGCCGTCGGTAGCGACAAGCTCGAACGAGTCATATTGAGCTCGCATCGCACCGGCGGTGGAGAAGTCGAAACGCAGTCGCACGTTTTTGCTGCCAGCCAACGGAGCGATATCGACACGTGCTTGTCGCCATGCGTCGGCGTCATCAAACAACTCTTGAACCGGAATCCCGGACTCGTTGAAATAATCGTATTCGTCTGCACGTGGCAGTTCACGGAAATTGTTATTGGTCGCCAACAGCACCCATTTGCCGTCGTCGCCGGAACCGAACACACGGAAGCTGTCGTTCTGTAATCGACCGTTGGCGTCAGGGTTGTAATCGTCGTCGCCTTCGACTTCCATGCGGTAGGTGAAGTACAACGTTGGTTTGTCCGAGGCACTATATCCTTCAAGCGAAAAGCCACGCGAGATGACGCTGCCATGTGAACCGCCCGGTGCAAGCGTTCCGAGATTGTCGCCATCAGGACGTTCAATCGTGTTATTCGCGGCGTTGCCATTGATCTCGAAACCGTAATACAGGCTGTCGCCGCCGCTTTCGTGGATCCGGGTGTTGTCAACAAAGCGGTCGGTACCATGGCCAAACTCATTTCCACGATCACTGGTTTGGTGCCATGGACTCGCTTCGAGCGTACTGAATGCCAACCCCGTCGGAGAATCCGAAATGGAGATGCCGGTATAAGTAGTCAGTGCAAGTGCCGAACGACCATTAAAGAAGACGTTAGCGGGAACGATCTTATTGTTTTCGATTTTGAAGGCGTATAACCAACCGTCGTCGGTCGTGGCAAACATGGTGGACTGAAAGGCTTGCCCTTCGATACGTTGCGGTCCCATTGTCATCCCGGTAAACCGCGGGAAAGTCTGCCCAGTCGAAGCGGCATGCGTTGGATCAATCGGCACGACACCATAAAACGTGGTTGGAATCACACTGTTGTAACCCGCCGCAGGGCTTGCCGAATCGGCCGCAGTTGTGGTGAATGGATTGACGAGGTGAACTCCACCCAAATTCGTTACGGCGTAGAAATTGCTAGAAGAGTTGGGTACAAAGCCAATCCCTGTGATCGTACCGCCGTCGCCGCCTAAACCGTTAATATTCCCGGTGTCGATCACACCAAGCTCAAATTCATCCGATGCAGGTCCTTGCGTCGTTGAATAGGGGAACGTGCCGGTAAAGGTGCGATCTTGATTATTATTGGTGCTCCCATTACTTAACGCTTCACCGCTATTGGTCTGCATCTCGTATAGCAAGTTTGTCCGTAGTCCGAAGGGAACTTCACCTCGTCCACTTGTATCACGCGATCCCACCGCGAAAAAACTTTCGCCATCGGTGGGTGCACTCCTGTTGTTTACGCCCCCATCAAACTCACTGCTCAGGAAGGCGCTCGGCAACGGATAAGTCATTGCTTCGACAATAAACTGAGCGTTGTCATCATTTTCAAGATCGGTGACATTGGCGTTATTACGTTGGAACGTTAGACCGTCGTCGCCGATGCTGTTTGCGGCACCGTCGAGCGAACTAATATTCAACAAATTCCCAATATTACCGTTGGTACTATTGCCCGTGGGCGGAGCGGTGCTGTAGGCAAACAGCTCTCCATCATCACGCATCGCAAGATCGCGAGTAGCGGGACCGAAATCGCCGATGGTCCGTTCCAATACACCCGTAAACGGATTGAAACTGACAAGGGTACTGCGATTGCTTCCGGTCAATCCATCGTCGTAATTGACGAACAAACGCATATCATCAAGCGTGTACGGAACGAAAGAATCTTTGTCGAACAACGATTCGATCACCGATGCATCGGCGGTGTAATTGGCGAATTGGTCAACAAAGGGCTCTTCGAAATCAGCATCAAAAAACGCTGTAAGCGTCCCGTCAAACGCCTCGTCAGCAATTCGGCGAACCGAGTTGATCGGCATCAGACGCACATCGTTGTTGACGGCGTTGGGCGAGAAGAATTGGTTCAGCGCTGCAGGCACTGCCATCGCACTACTGACCGCGACGTAATATCGGCCTTCGGGCAACTCCACTGGGCCGATGTAAGCGTCGAGCGTTCCGACAGAACCGCCGGTCAGATTGGTTGCGTCGTCGCCCTTGAGCGGACGTCCGGTATCGTCCGCAATATTGGAGTCGCGGCTATGTAAAATCAAGCGACCTTGCGAGTCATAGACAGACAGCGACGTATTGACCCGGCCCAATCCGTCGGCGTAATCGACGTCAAACGTAGTGGTGACAAAGCGATTCTCGCTGTCAAAAACATCCGGTGCAATCTGCTGCGCCTGCAAATCGACTTGATAGACATCGACGTCTTCCATTCGAACAAGTTGATTGATGTCCGGGATATTTCCGATCATCCCGCTAACGACAAGCGACCCGCGATCGGTGGACAACAGATTCCCCAACGGATCAGCTTGTCCAAAGTTGAATCCGAGTCGATTTTGAGCATCTTCGGGAATAAATTCGTCGCCACTATTAGGCGAATTTGGAGTGGGGTCAAACAACGCAGCGCCGTTACGTAGCTTGTCCGTTGCATCACCAGTCAACGGGGAATGCAGCGGTGCTCCAGCGAGCGTTATGGCATTGGTTGCGTAACGAATATCGGCCAACTGAACCGTCGACCCAGCCACCTCATCCGCCTCGCGAAGCCGCAGCGAAAGCTGATACTGACCGGCCGATTTCGCATTGGCGCTTCGTACGCGGATGCGATAGGTATTCAGTTGGCTGGTAGATCCATCGAGCACCACGCGGAACCCTGCATCCAACGCGTTTGGTGACTCGACGGCCCCGTCGCCTGTACGATAAAGCGGATTGACACTTCCAGCAGGGAAGGATGGGTCGATATAAACAAGTGAACGATTGCGTGATTCAGCAAACGAATTGTCACTGCGGACCAAAACTTTTCCGTTTACATCGATCAGCTCCACCACGGTATCTAAACCGAACGAGGTGTCATCAATATCAACAAAGACTTCGGTCCCGCCGGTGGCGTTAAAGCGATAGACGTCAACATCGTTATTAGCTGCCAACGTCCCTCGAATGTTGAAACCAAGCCGTTCATTTTCGTCGCCAGCATATTGGTGCCGGGCCAAGGTCCCAACGAGTTCACTACTGAAAATACTAGCCGATGCATTTTGCAGAATTGCCGAGGGCACCGCACGCTCTTGCTCAAGGACATAGGCAACGTTGCGGTCGTTTGCCAAGGCTTGAATTTCCAGGCCAGCCCAATCGCCCGCTGCAGCTGTGTTGACATCGCTGCCGGTATTAAGCGTATCGTTCTGAGCGACGCCGTCGGGCGTAAAGCCAGCACCGACAGTGTTGTCATTGAGACTGGTCAAGACCACAGGGTTGCCGGGCGAACCAATGACTTGCAGTGTTCCGCCAATTCGATCGTTAATATCCAAAGTCCGACCACCGCCAACCAAAGTCGCGCCGGTACCGAACTTAACGACCAAACTTTGGTTCGGATCGCTCTTTAATCGCAATCCGCCACGATAAGCATGGGTAAGCGAGTCAATTTCGCCTTCCACAACATGCACAATGTCGGTGTCGTCCCAAACGCTTTCCGTCGTCAGAATCTCACTACGAACTCGCATCCCATTAATCATGTTCCCATCAAGTTCGTTGCCGGAAACCAATGGGCCCTGATTATCTAAGTCCGTCGCGACGATATTGATCGGTCCGGTACTGCGACCTTGATCGAGAACGCTTTCAAAATTCAAAGCATTCGGGTTGATGCTAATTGCCGCACCCAAATTGTCAGTGATCACATTGTCCACGATAGTGGGCTGAGCACCACGAACGAAGATGGTCGAATCGTCGTTAAATCCGCGTCCGCCCCGAATACTCTGGCTTACGAAACCGCTGGCATTGCGACGCAGTGTCGAATTTGCGATTCGCACATCACTTTGCAAAATCTCAACAGCATTGAACTCGGTGAATCCACCTTCGATCGGAGTGGTCCCTCCGCCGTAAGCAATCTCAACAAAATCGAGACTAGCGGTGGAACCTTGTCGGAAAACTAAACCGCCCCAATCCCCAGGCGTTGGAACACCACTGCTGGCGAGATCGGCATCGTCGTTAGTGTCAAACGTTCCGCCGGCGCCATACGAGTCGTCCAGACGACTTGTAAAGATCACCCGATTTCCGTCAGTACCCTCAGCGTAAAAATCCGCACCAAATGTCGCTTCAATTCGTGCACTTTGCAGCTTGACCACCAAACCTGGATCAACGGATAGTCGCGCATTAAAGCGAGGCAGCAGTGCTGCGTTACCGATGGTGTGCGTTGGCAATAATCCGCCACGGGTAGCGCCTCGGTCGGTGTAGCTGCTGGTTTTACGATTCAGCTGCGTCACAAAGACATAATCGCCACTCACGGGGTCTAAACGATACAACCGCCGACCGGCAAATTCCGCCGGTGCCGCCGGCAAATTGTTCAGCACAATTGCTCCGCCCGATCCCGCAGGACGCGTGGTTGTATCAAGACTCGCAAGCGATTCGTTGCCCTCTTCGGTGACGTAGGTCAACCGATAACTGTACGGCGTGTTAGGAACCAACGTACCGCCGGTGGCATCGGACAACGTGACGCTGCGGACGCTCGGCTTGTCTTCCAACAGAATCGGTCCGCCTGGTTCTCCCTGCAATACCAAGACTTGGCTGATGACGTGAACAATATCCTTGTCATCCATCCGTCCGCTAACGGTCATCGGTTCAAGCTGACCGACTGCGGGCGTTCGCACCCGCACAAACAATCCGTTGATGCTGTTATCGCTGAGCACATTGCCAACGAGATCGGGTCCGACTCGATCGTAATCGCTCGTAAACGCCTGGACGCGTTGATAGGTCGGCGCGTGAAAGTTTGTCTCGAGAAAACTATTCGGATCAGCGCTTATCGCGGCTTCCGCACTATCGGTAATCGTGTTGTAGATCACCGTAGGCCGGCTTTCGTACATCGCGACCGGAGTAACAATCGGTGTGTTTGGCGTTAGACTGCCGCCACCATAGGTGATCGTTGCATGCGAAACATAATCCAAGAAGATCCCTTCGGTTTCCCAAACGCCGCGACCCTCGGAGTAATCAAAATCGTTTCGAAATTCGATCCCACCCCATTCCCCAGGAGCAGGTGTGGAATTCAATACATTTGTATCGACGCCCAATGACTCATCATCGTAGCTGGTGAAATAAACGGTGCCGGCATTTTGGATCAACGGATCTCCCGCCGCATTGGACGGCAGGGGCGTCCCCAAGACTTGGAATGCAGCTAGCGATCGATCCTCGTCGGTCGATTCACTTCCGACCCCAATTTTCGCCTTGAAAAGCTTAAAGATGGCTCCCGCGTCAGCCATCACGGTCACCCCTTGGGGAACCTTGAAATCAGCCCCGTCCTCCAGCGTCCCCTTGCTGGGATGAATTCCAATTTCGTAGGCCAAGTTATCGCCTACGGTTTGGATCAATCCATCACCACCGCCGCTGGGCAACAATCGCACAATATCAAACGGGCGTGCTTTAGCAAAAGCATCACTAATCGTGCGAAGTGGTGAAGAAAGCGTGCCGCTATTAAAGGCTGTCCCATCGTCCTTGGAAACAAAGATTACGCGAGGCTCATCGACAGCGGGGGTAGGCGTGTCATTTGCAACACGGAACCAGAAGTTGAAATTACCGCCTTCTTTGCCGTCAGCATCGCCATCCAAACGGCTGTTGTTAGTATCGGTGATCGTTGCCCCACGCTCACCGACGAAAGTGACGCGGAGTTGGTAAGAACCTTCGGTTCGCCCTCCCAATCCGCTGCCGTTGACATTGCCGTTGTAGCTTTCGTTTCCAACGGAGCTGACACCGAGTACATAGGTGGAAGGGACTTTGGCTCCGGTGTTATCCACTGGCAACACGATATCCAAGCCAATCAGCGAGTCGTTACCGTAGAAGTCCCCATTACTGGCCACTAACTCGTACTGTTGAGTCGCCGCATCCACCACACGGTAAAGTGTCAAATGGGTATCAAGCAGGCTGCCATCTTCTAATCGCTGGGCGAACGTCTCTGCGGTAATGCGACCATCTTCGGTTACCGAAAATGAATAAAAGTCGACATCGTTACTCTCAGGCCGATGCAGTGCTTGACCAACCGAAATATCACTTTGCGCTAAGAAATCGGGTTCAACTGGCAAATTGGGATAGAAATCGGTGAACGCCAACGAATTGGGTTCGTCCGGTGATGATCCCCCGGCTCCCGAGCCTGGCGGCAAGTGAAACGCAGGCCCAATGCCTAGCAGTGAGCCGATCCCACGAACGGCCTCGACAAACCACGCGGGTCGACCGTCAGGGCTCAGTCCGTAGCCATCGAACCAGTTTTCACCAGCGTCCAAAACTAAGACGCCTTGCGTGGGATCAAAATCGTTGACTCGATACAGGCTGTACGGTGTATCACCACCCCCAGTATCGGCAGAATCAGCGATCGCGCGTAAATCGCCAGTGACGATTTGCAACCCACGATTCTCTGACTCAATGAACTGAACGCCAAGCCGATCGGCATAGAGCGATAGAACCTCACGCGCACGTTGTTTCTGGGCTTCAGTGATCGCGTTATCCAGAGGATTGTTCTGAGGATCAACTCCATAACGATTGGCGAAGTTATAAAAATAAACATCAACACCGGTATTGGTATCGTAACGGCCAACGGTTGCCGAATCACGTCGATTATCGCGAATGCCACTTACATCGCCCGCACCAGGCCAACTCGGGATGATATCGGTCGTCGAGCGAATCATGCCACCGTCAATGACCACACTATCGGTGCCATTGCCAAACGAAACCGACAACGGCATCGCGCCAGCGAATACATCGCCAGCATCGCTGGTGCTAGTTATCGAGGTAGGCGCCGACGGCAATGCTTCGCCACTGCCAATCCGCAATCGGAACGAGCCTGCACCCTTGGTCGAGATTGGCCCTAGATTTCCACTGGCGTCGTTTGGCAACTTCGACAAATCCGCGTCAAACGTCAACACGGCACGGTTCAGCGCGGGGTCATAAACCACATTGCTAGGCTTATAGACCGCGTCGTCGGTGTTTTCAACGGTTCGTTGACTAAAGACGAGTTGGTAAAAAGTTGGATTGACCACACTTCGCGACGAAGTGCTGGTCGAAATGGGCCCCGCTGACGGGTTCGATAGCGGATCGTTGTTGAAGTAAACATATACAGTGTCACGCAGTTGCGTCCGCGCAGCACCCACACCTTCTACTGGTTGCGGAACCACGGCTACCACACGAGGTCCAACCTCAACTTCAAAACGAATATCCTGAAACGGACGATCAGGATCGGCTGGATTAGGTGGCACCAGCAATTCGCCAAGATTGTTCTTTAGACCAACGATCCCCTGATTGGTGTCATCGAACCCAGCAATTTGAACGAGATACTGATCGTCGGGCAAAGTTTCTGCAAATCGGGCGACAACGATTCGAGTTCCGCTCTCGTCTTCGAACCCGAGATAGCCAGGAACAATTGAAACTTCATTGCCTTCGCTAAATGAACCATCGCCTCCTGCCGCAGTAAAGCGAATTGACGACAACGTGTTGGGGTCGAGTCGTTGACCTCCGTCAAAGCGGAACGTCAACTCGGTTGGCGAAGCCTTCAAGACATTATTGTCCTCAAGGTCAAACAATTCACCGGAATTTGCTGCCAGTGCAATCAACTCGGGCGATGTGTCAGAGGCTCCTAACGACGCAGCCAACAACTCGCGACGCTCAAGCGTCTCGTGATGCAAACGACGTGAAGTTTTCTTCGACAGCGGGGAGGATTTGCGAAAGTTTCGTCGCTGAGTCATGTTCGCCCGAACCTCGAGGGATCGTATTAAAAGGAATGTGGGGATCGTCGTGAAAAATAAAAATGAAATGCGTGGTGTCGAGCCGGGGTCAATGTCGAGCTGGGGTCAATTCTCGACGGCTAAACAAGTTCACAACGCGTTATTATGGCTCAACCTCGCCCACCCCTGGGCGCGGTCCGAATGGAATACGGCTAATGAAGAGGCTAATTCCAGCAGAGGGGTAGAGAAAGATTTTACTTTCTCAGAATCCCTCACATTAAATTTACCGGTCGCTACCACCCTGCAAATCGGATTGTTGGTGCATAGCGTTGCAACTCGGCTGGCGATAACGCCAGCCTGACATTTTGAAGGACGACTCACTGCACATCTCCGTTGATAAAGGAATCTTCCAACAACGAGGTGATCGCCAAGTCGACACTCGAAGAGTCCGAGGACGCCGAGTCTGCATCGGAACTTCCGAACTGATCGACGACGTTTTCAACCGCCGAACGACCAATTTCAAAGCCCGCTTGCAATATCGCATCACGTGGATCGACCGCTAACGTTGTGGACTCGCCCTCGACAGCGGCCGCGTTGCGAACCGGCAGGTTAGCTGCGGATGCCGAAGCGTACGAGACGGAGGCGGCAAGGTTGGCGTCGCTGGTCAACGAGTCGCTTTGGACCGCAAATTCACCTTCGGCGACCGCTTCCCCCTGGCCGATCGGTTGACCGCCACGAAGTTCCAATGCGTTGATTACCAACAAAGCGTCAAACGCTGAAACGAACCCGTCACCGCTGACGTCAACATAGTCAGGCGGCGGGCTGCCAATGGCATCGACCGGCAACGACGAAGCGGAACCTGTCAAACGTTGGTTCAATAGGTTGATGATTCGCAGTGCATCGAGTGCCGAGATGGCGCCGTCCGCATTCACGTCCGTGACCATCGAAGCGATTGGATTCTGGTAACGCGATTGGTTCAACGTAAACGTGACCGTCGCCGTGTTGCTTACAAGTCCCGTCGAATCGACCACGTTGTACGAGAACGTGATCTTGTCACCGACGTTGCCGGAACTGGCTTTGAACGTAAACGTTCCATCGGCGTTGAGCACAAAATCAGGACTGGTCGGTGTCACCGAGTTCAGATCGATCGACAACGAATCGCCATCGGCATCGGTGTCATTACCCAACAAACCGTCCGCAGGGTTAAGTACCTGCAACTGAGCTCCAACCGGAACGTTGTAGCCATCGTTGTTGGCAACCGGAGCATCGGGAGTCGCGGTGACCGTCAACGTGAATGCGTCGCTGATCCGGAAACTGCCATCGGTCGCGGCAATTTCAAGCTCCACCGCGCCCGATTGGTTTGGCTTCAATTGGATCTGCAATTCACCATTGACAAAGCCAATCGATTGAACCAACGGATGCTGTGCAATTTGCGCCGCAGTTGGATTCGTGATATTGCCAATTCGAGCAACTGAATAGGTCAGTGGTTCGCCGTCGGGATCCGCAAACACGGTTGACAACGTCGCGGTCACCAATTGGTCTTCGACCCCGCCAAGCGGGTTGAACGTCCCGACCAACGTCGGTGGATCCGGCGTATCATTCACCGTCACCGGGATTTGGGTGACGACGGTAGCACCACTGGTATCGACCGCGGTGATGCTTAGCGTCGCGTTGCCGAACGCAAACGGTGGCAAATCCAAGATCAACGTATCCGCCAAGGCACGAGCAGCAACGATCGACGAATTCGACGACGTGACGGTATAGCTGATATCGTCATTCTCGGGGTCGCTAAACCAAGTCGAAAGATCGAACTGCACCGTTCTCGCGTCGTCTTTGCTCTCGTCAAAGGTCAGCGAGGTTTCATTGGCGTTTCCATTGATCCCGATGAATTGCGGTGCATCGTTCTGACCACCCACGTTGATAATCACAAGCGCCGTTGACGTGGCCCCCAAACTATCACGAACGCTGTAGTTGAACTGGTCAACACCACTGAACTGGGACGGCGGGGTGTAACGCAAATTTCCATTTTCAAGCACAACATTACCGCCGCGGAAAGTCCGTTGCGGGAAGTCGCTCGTGACCAGGCTGATCGTTTGACTTTGCGGTGGGTTGACTTCGTCATCCGGTCCCGCAGCGTCGTTGTCCAAGATGCCCTTCTTATCCGCCGTACGAACAGGGATAATCAGAGGCGTATCTTCCTCGGCCGTGTAGGTGTCATTGGTTAGACGAGGTGCATCGTTCACCGCGTCAAACGAGATTGTCACCACCCCGGGGACCGCTGCGGTCTCAGGCGTCTGGCCAGCACCGGGAACATCCGCGACAAAGTAGGTAAATGTATCGGCTTGACTTCCGTTGTAATCGACCGGTGGCGTGTAGACCAAGCTTTGACCGTCACTGGAAATCGCAATGATTCCGCCGAGCGACGACAAGAATGGACCACGGACACTGCCCACCGATTGGAAAATCAATGGCTGATTTGCCTCGTTCGCCGGACCTGGGCTATAGAACGGATCGATCAATTCGGCCTTGGTGAACGTGGTCACCGTATCCTCGTTGATTCGCACCGATTTGCCTGGGTTACTGCCAACGAGCACCGGAGGATTATTCACCGGCGTGACATTGATCGTGACCAAAATTGGTCGTGCACTGAGCAATTCGCTCGCAGTATTCAGCGGCTTCACATCGGTCACACGAGCACTGAACGTGACTTGTCCGTTGAAGTCCTTCGCCGGCACAAATGTGAACGTTCCGTCACTGCGAAGATCCAATTCCCCCGCTTCGACATTGCTGACAAACAGCGTTTCCTTTCGTACGTCCGGAGCATAGATGGCCACGTCATCGTTATCCGCATCGATGACTCCGACCAACAAACCGTCATCGCCTGTCGTCGTTGGCGTCAACTGTCCCGTGCTATCGAGGACTTGTAACGGACGATTTTCTTGGACGGTGTAGGTGCGATTGGCTTGTTGGTTGCCAACGGCCGGAGCGGATCCAGGCAACAAACGCAATCGATAATCTTCGACTTCGCCGCTGAGAGCCAAACCGGTCGGTTGCAATCCACCGTTGCGTGAAACGCGGAACCGAGCATAGGTGTCCGTTGCAGCAACCGGATTCGGTGCGTTGGACGGGAACGGAACGTAGAACGTTTGTGGTTGGCCGTCCCCATTCAGGATGGCTCCGCTAATGATCTGGTCGCCCACGTCGGTGAAATCACCGTCGGCGGCGAAATCGATCCAAGCATCCAGCACGCCCGATCCCGTGACCTTGATCGGCAAGAAGATCGCGACATTGCCATTGGCGTCGAGGATCAAGTCGCCGTTTTCGTCAACGCGAGTCACGCCGACGCTGCGATTGAGAATTCCGTTTGGATTCAGATCACTGACAAAGTCGACACCGTCTTCGTCATCTCCATCGATCGTGACCACGGCGCCGTCAACCGAAACGGCTGCCGGACGAAGCGGACTCTCTTCGATCGCCTTCTTGATCGCTTCGGCAATCGATTCTGGCGTATTGGTGGTCGAACGAATCGCAAAATGGTCTTCGTCGAATCGACCGTTGATATCAAATTCGAGCGTCGCGATGTCCACGCCGGTATCGATCGTGATCGTGTCTCCGTCACGCGTTGAGGCGTTGACGGATGAGTTCACCGTCACCTCGACTCGTCCTTCGACAATTTTCACGTTGAACAACGTGCCGGTCGACGTTGCAGAAATCGTCAGATCGTCACCATCGGCCGCGTGGCCTGGGATGCCACCGGCGTTCACGTCAACCTTGGTTCCCAACTTGATATCACCGCCCACCACGTGGCGAGGTCCATCGTTGGCAAGCGTGGTCGGGTAACGACCCGGAACACCGCTGACGGGATCCGGAGCATCACCGAAATCGAGACCTACCGTCGGCATCAAAATGGTGAACTGAGTGGTTTGATCGTCGCGGTTCGGTTCCAACGGATTGCCGACTTGGTCCTTAATACCCGGCAGGTAGAACGTCGAGATCGGCCCTTGGAAGATTTGTCCGTTCTCGACAAAGAAGGTTCCTCCACCGCGGTCTTCGGCAACCAGATTCGTCAACGCCGGTTCACCCGGTTGGTTGACACCATTGATTGCTTTCAGCAGGGCTGTCTTGATCTGTTCGGCTGTGAAGTTGGGTTTGATTGGAATCGCAATCGCTCCGCCTGGTACCCCGACCACATTCAACGTGGGCGCTTGCGAGGCGTCCACGACGGTTCCCGGCAAATCGTCAAGCGAAACCGTTCCGGTCGGATTGCCGAGCAAGTCCAAATCGGCGGTCGCAGTCACCCGTAGCGAGCCACGGTTGTTGTTGATGGCCGCCGCCAAAGAAACCGCGATATCCCCAATCGTGCTGGTCGGTTGGAATGGGATTGCAATGTTTCCAGGTCGTACACCGCCGCCGTTATTGACCGATTCAAATTCGAACGAGACGGCCACGGTGCCTTGACGCAGCGTCAGCACTTCGCCGTCGTTGACAATCCCACGGCGGATCGCGATTTGTGAGACGCCGGGAGCTCCGGAGCCAGGCACGGCCGGATCTGCGGGAATCCCGTTCAATTCGACTCGGTCCGCGGCGATACGTCCCAGCGAGATGCGACCATTGAGAAGGTTCTGAGCGGTAATGCCCACGGTCGAACCATTGATCGCCAGTACCAACGAATCTGCCAAAATGTCGACAGTGTCAAAGGTGTTGAACGTGACAGGAATCGAATTCGGAACGGTCTGCAGGGTGTTGACCAAGTTGAATTCAAAGATCACATCGTTGCCGAGGTTATCTCGCAAGATCAGCACGCTGCCGTCTTGGAAACCACCACCGCCAACCAGCGGCAGGTTCAATAGCAGCGGTCCGAACACTTCGATCGACGAGGCACCGGTGACATCAGGTGTTCCCACGACTTCGAGCGAAGTCCCGGTCACTCCGACGCCAAGACCTTGTTCTCCACCGATCGAAACCTGGCTTCCGTCGATCACCGTCACTTGATCGGTATCCAAGCCGACAATTCGGTCAACTCCGTTCACCTTGGTCGACTTGATTGCCGCGACAATTTTCGCTGCCAATTCATCGGCAGTGGTCAAACGAGTGATGTTTACCGGAATGTTCGGAACCGTCACACCATCGTCAATCGTCGTCCCGAGCACAGCACTTGGCTCGTCGGTGCGATTGATCTCGATACTAATCGGGTCGGAACCGTTGTTCGGCGAGAACGTGATCAAGTCACCATCGGTCGGCGTGCGACTGAGTCCCACCAACGTCAGTTGGCCAAAAGGAACATTCGCAGAACCATTGATGGGCAAGTTCAAGTAGACCGAGTCCGCATTGACGCGAGCGTTCAAACGCAAGGAGGAGGCCAAAATCGCTTGTTGGATTGCCACGGCAACTTGATTCGACGTCAAATCACTTGCGATCGGAACGACCACGTTGGCAGGGTCGACAAGGCCGCCAGCGATATCGAATTCAAACGTGATCGCTTGAGTGCCGTCATTGACCACAAAGGTGTCTCCATCGACGACACCGCCGAATGCGGATCCCGCTTCGGGGACGCGTAAAGCAAGCGTTCGCACATCTTGCAGCAATCCGCTGCCGCTGGTGGTCGCGGTGGTACCAGGTTCGGCACCAATCACGACGCGGAACGGATCGTTGTTAGGATCGGTGATCGGATCGCCGTTAGCGTCGTTGAGCGGATCAACCTTGGTTTCGACATTCAAACGCCCGGCGGCCACTTCCGCATCGATGGCAGCTTGGATGTTCAACGCGATTCCGTTTAGGAATACACGCAGCGCGGCGGGATCGGTCGGCGGACGCTCCGATGGCAAGGAAACCACGACGCTGTTTGGCAATCGGGCCCCATCGCTATCAAGTTCAAAGACAACGACCGGGTTGACGCCATCATTGATCTGGAAAATATCGCCGTCACTGACGCCACCAAAATTGGTGCCCACTTGAGGCACGATCAGCGAAATCGTTTCGGGCAACTGCAACTGATAACCGGTCTCGAATTCGAAGACGATATCGCCACCGTTGGCGTCCGTGATCGTGATTTGATCTCCGTCGGACAGACTACGTCCCTCAGGGGCCGACAATACGGTGCGGTCACGGTTATTCAAACCAATGCGGTACGAACGATCGTCCTGCCAAATTCCCGCCAACGGCGTCAACGTGATCAGGTTCTTTGTCTTGTCGTAGCTAAAGATGTAATCGATGCCTTCTTCGAGCAAACGATCATCTTCGAACAACGTCACATTCGCACCCCGTGGGCGAAGACCCGGGATCGCAGGAACAACGACGGTGTTGTCATCGATGCCGATACCTGGGAATGGATCCGAGGCATCGCCGTTGTCACGCAGCTGAATACGGAATTCTTTGTATGTGCCTCCGGTCAAATTGATGAAACTGATCGCGGGATCCGAATCAATTCCTTCGGCATCGTTGTCGCGTGGGATCTCGGCAATCGCGACGGGGCCAACAAAGTCGGCAAGCTCATTGGAGCCACGATCTCGGAAGACCGATTCACCCACAGTTCCCGGCGGTTGGAAGAACGGGTTGTCCGCTCGTAAGATGCCGTTGACATCGCGAGTCGGTGCCAGCACGTTGCTTTCGGTGATCCCCACCGACGCCTTCAATGCCTTGAACGTGTCGCGATCGGTCAACGAATTGACAGAGGAATCGACAAGCAACGAATTCCCGATCGGCAAGAAGTTGTTGCCAGCCGCATACTCGAGTGACGGAGCAAAGTTGCCCAGCGTGACGTTGAAATCGTCGGTGCCGCCGTTCAGATTGCTCGGCTCGTTTGTTCCCGTGGTAATGCCGTTGGAGTTGGCAATAAACGTCATTCGGCTGTTGAAATCGGTTTGATTCGGTTGATCGAATTGGAACACCGAACCCACCACGACCGTGTCCTGGGTCATCGGCTTGGGATGCGAGTTGATGTTTTGTCCAAAACCAAGAGCATTGGTTTCTTCGATCACGACACTTTCGTGCAGATTGACAAATACGTTGTTCAAGATCGCAGGACTTGAACCGCCTGCGATCATGACGCCGGTTTCGTTGAGCACTTGATCGGTGTCACGTCCGGCAACCGGATCAAGAGTCAAACCGGCCGCACGTGCTGCGGCACTCAGTTCAATCTTGGCAACGTTATCAACGGCCACATAAAGCTCGGTCGTGCCGCTTCCAGGTGTCGACAGCCGGTTATGGCCGTAACCTTGTTGGAAATCGGTCGTGTTGCCCGCGAGCGCCTGAAGCATTGGGTTTCCAGGCAACTGGTTGCGTTCTGGCAATTCCTCCAGATCGTTACTATTCCAAAGCGAGGCTCCCTTTTCGTTCAATACCGGTGCCAACCCTGAATTGGATCCGAGCGTATCGAGCAGCAGCGGCCCAGGTTGACGCAGCGTCAAGTTTTCAACGCCACCGTTGTCCCCATCGCGTCCCCCCAGTGCCAACGCCGAAGCATGCTGGATCGGACCACTGATTCCGCCCGGTCCGTTGCCTTGGGTGTGATTGACCAACAACGGATGAATATTGATCGCAGTGCTGATCGCCCGAATGATATCGGGCATGTGATCCGCATCCGCCACAACCACATTGCCGACTCCGACATTGTTGGAGAAGGTGAACGTGACTTGATTGGTCGCGGCATTTGGCACGTCCGGGATCTGGGTCACAGTAAACGTGGTTCCGATCAAATCGGCACCGCGAACGCCACCCCCATCGTTGATCGCTCCGTTGTTGATGCTCATCACGAAGCCGCGAGCCGCATAGTTCTCGATCGAGATCGTGTAATCGCCTGTTCCACCGGTGCCCAGTTTTCGGCCGGACAAGTCGGAGGGATCAAACGATTCGTTGCCCTTGCTGCTGACCGCAATGAAGTACGTGCCGGTCGACAAGGCAGTGAAGTCAACAAACGGATCGCGGTTGTTGACATCATCATTGGTCGGATTAGCAACCGTGGAACCAGGATTCAGATAGCTCGGTGCGGTGGCGGCATCGACCACGGTCAGGCCGTTAGCCAACGTCTGAGCAACTCCGCCCGCATCAAACACTTGCAATACCGTATCGAGCGAATTGAAGGTATCGATATCGACGATCAAACGATCGCCAACTTCCATTTCGACTCGGTAGAAATCGACGTCGCCGGCGGCGCCAATCGGACCGCTGTTGTCACCAATCGCTGCGGTGTCGACATAAGCACCGACATGGCTGCGACCGATCTTGGTATCAATGGCCGTATCGATCGTATCGTCGGATTCGCGATCCGCCGATTCGGGGAACAAGCCTTCGGTACCGTCGGCACCATAGATCGTGTTATTGACGATCCGTGAAAACGGTTGCAGCGGTTCCGCCACCGGTGCCAATGTCGTTGTAATGTTCGCGACACGCGGCGTTTCAGCCACACGGGTCGTAATATAGATGTTGCTAACACCGGTTAGATAGACCGCCGCAGTGGTAAAGTCCATCGGCCGACGTGCATTTGCATTGGCAAACTCGTCATCGGTCAACAG
Source organism: Novipirellula rosea (assembly GCF_039541335.1). Classification (NCBI taxonomy): domain Bacteria; kingdom Pseudomonadati; phylum Planctomycetota; class Planctomycetia; order Pirellulales; family Pirellulaceae; genus Novipirellula; species Novipirellula rosea. The sequence continues at coordinate 169,172 of NZ_BAABGA010000017.1, forward strand.
CGATGGACCGATATACGGCGTCACCAGTTCCGCAGCATCGTTGGTGACCAGAATGCTGCCTTGGATCGCCTGCATGACTGCGGTCGCCATTTCGATCGAAGTATAAGCATTCGCGGCAGCCCGGCCGTTGTAGGTCAGGTTCGATGCGTGCGTTCGACGATAATAAATCGGAACATGTCCATCGGCGACGCCATCGCCGCCCTGGACGCCCGATCCGCTGTTGGTCGTCGGTGTACCACCAATGTCATCGAATTCGAACACGACGCGTGTTCCACCCGAGTCGATCGCCATCGTCACGCCGTCAGCAACGTCATCGCCGTCGCCGATTTCGATCATCCATGGGCGTGTTTCCCCTTCGACTTTGATTCCAGCGTAACCGGCTTGGTCGATCGTGTTGTTGCGAACCACAACCCCCGGCATCAAACCGCCGAGCACTTCGTCATTAAGCGTTGGCAGATTCCGTGCCACACCGGGTTGAGGATTGCCAACCGGCGGTTGCTGCATGAACGGATGCGGCTGCGTGATCACACCTGGGTTGAATGGATCAAAGTTTCCAAATCGTGGATCCTGGCGAACATCTTCAGGATCGGTATCACGCAATCCAGGCTCACTCCAAATCCCGATCGCATGCGCGTCACTGATCGTGTTGTTCTGAATCACCAATTGAGATTGACGACGCTCGAAGTTGAAGTCACCAAGACCTTGATTGAAAATCACCGGCAATTCCAAATTGCCATTCGCATCCAAGTTCAAACGGGTTCCCGGAGGCGGTGCTTGATTCACATTTGCGACCCCGATAAACGAACCGCCACGAGCGCCGACCAGTGCCAAGCGTCCATCGGTCATCCCGTTGGTGTCTTGTCCTGCGGCCGAGGAAGCCTCGACCTTGATTCGCGTCTGCGTACGGATCGCCGTGCGGATCGATTCGGCGACGTTATGAGGATCATCGCTGGCAGCAAACAGCACTGGGGTGTTGCCAAAACGAACGGTGCCTGGCGTCGTCGTGAATTCAAACGTCTGGCTGACACTTCCATCGCTGATGGTAAACGTATCACCATCGACAATCTGGTCGCCGGCCGGAGCAACAATCGTGATCGTTTCGCTGTGACGATCGTTGGTGTCGAAATCAAGATTCAACTGAGTGCCGAACGCGGTTGGCGTTGCGTACTGAGTTCCCGGACGCATCTCGAGTTGATATTCGCCCGATTCACCGGAACCAAATCCCGAGAACCGGTCTTCCCCGCTGCGCGCGTTGAAGATCGTTTCGCCACGTTCGGCAAAGCCGACAATAAAGTCGTCGAGGAACAAACCGTTGCCAGTTCCAATGATCGGCCCACCACCACCGCTGGACGGCGTGTAGGTAAACTCAAATTGAATTCCCTCGTGTCCCGCAAATTGGCCAAGCGAAATGCGGTTTTGGTGCCATTCGGCATCAAAATTCGGTGTCGCATTCATCGTGACACCCACCGGATCGTCGGCACTAAAGATTCTTAGCGATACGGCGTCATTAGCGGACGGATCAAAGTTGTAGTTGTAATAGAACGTCGGCAAATCGGCGGCGACATACCCAGCCAAACTAAACGGTTCACTGGTGATCGTTCCCGGAGTCGAGTTGGCTAAACGATCGTAGTGCAGTGCGGTATTGCCGCCTGCGTTGGCTGGCAACACGTGATCTTCGATCGAAACGTGAAGCGTATAGGTTTGTGCGTTATTACTAATCGCATCGTTCGATAACGTCGTCCCCCCATTGTTGTTGAAGGCAAACGTGGTGTTCGTCGGCAGCACCCCAATGAAATAGGTGCCTGCGTTCAGCGTGATATCGATAAACGGGTCGAGACTTCGACCACCGTTGTCATCCGGTGCACTGCCCAATCGCCCATCGTTGGCGCTGGACGTGGTCACACGTCCCGTGCCCGGCACAAACTGCAATTGCCCTGGGTTGGCCGGATCGAGCCGCAACAGAACAAAATCGGTATCCACACTAGTGGGATCAAATTGGAACGTTGGCGTGAGCGGATCGTTATCATCGATTCCTTGGAACGGATTGTAGCCGTTATCCACATCGATGATCACACGAAGCCCATCGTCATTGAGCGTGAACTGGTAAAAGTCCGCCAAGTCCGAGCGTAAATTGCCTTCGATCGAAACGTGAGGAATGAACACCGATGTGTTTTCCGACACGCCACCAAAGAACGGGCTGCCAATAAACTGACCACCAATCTCAGAGTCATCGACAAGTGAGAAATCAAGGTTATCAAGGTTGGCAGTGTTCGCGCCCCCTACATTGTTCGGCGCGTCGCCACCGGCAACAACGAATTCAGAGATCCGCGGTGCTCCGGTCAGTGACGTTCCATTGGAACCATCAAAGTGCGTTGGTTTGCCGTGACCTGGACTGGTTTCCGAAGCTTCGACAAATCCGCCCGCAGCGATGGTTGCATCCGAGAACAGCTTGATCAAATCCGCTTGCGTCGCGGTGCTTGGAGTCGCAGGATTGATACGGTCTTCGACGATTCGACGTACCGAGTTGATCGGCTCGCGGCGCACCGACGCGTTGGCAGTCAATTCCAGCGGTAATGATCCGTCGGCAGTGACGGCGACGTAATACGTACCTTCGGGCAACGAAACCGGGCCGATGAATGCATCGCCGGTGCCGATCGAACCACGCAGAAGTTTTTCCAGCGAGGAATTCTCGCCGTTGGGACTGGTCAAATCGTCCAGGATATTTGCGTCCTCGCCAAATAGCACCAAGCGTGGCAATTGAATGCCTTGCTCGCCATCGGGATCATAAAAGACGCTGACCGACGTGTTAGGACGATTGAAGCCGTCGGCATAGTCGATATCAAACACGGTCGAGCGAAGCAACGAACCGTTGCCAACGCTGTAGTCGACATCGAATTGATAGAAATCGACATCAAACGTGCTGCTTAGCGATCCCGCAACACTGATCACTCCGTTCTTATTGCCGACCAAATTGCCAATGTTCTGAGGACGTTGGCCCAGCGGGGTGGTGTCGCTGAATAAACCAGGCGTGGTGTCGATGCGGTCGTTACTGGCGTTAAACGAGGAGGTCCCTTCGTTTTCGCCCGCTTCACCCACCAACGGTGACGAACTCGGCAATCCGCGAGTGTGGATGCCATTATTTGCGTAGCGAATATCGGTGTAACGAACGACGCTACCGGGGAACTCTTGCTCTTCGGTCAAACGCACTTGGAAGCGATAGCCGCCATAGGTCAAACCGCCCTCGATGTCGTCGGGATTCAGCGACGCACTGCGAACACGGAAGAAGAACACACTTCGCGCCGATGCGTTGGCCGAATTGCCAGGCAAAGTAAAGTGAATGCCGGCGTCGCGTGGGTTGGTCGATCCGAAATCTTCATACAAACCGCCCGCCCCGCGTTCGGTGTACTGTTCACCGGAAGCTTGCAAGGAAGTGGTGCTGCTAAGCAAATTCGGATCCAGTACGACCACCGATGCATCGCCCGAAGTTTCTTCGAACGAATTATCGCTACGCGCCAAGACCCGACCATTTTCGTCAAGCAGCTCGATCACCGAGTCCAGCGTGTAGGTGGTGCGATCGATGTCAACCCAAATCTCGGTCCCCGGCGATCCGGTGAATGTATAGGTATCAATATCCGTTTCGCTGCTGAGGTAACCTTCGACCTCGAACCCATGACGACGGTTTTCGTCTCCGGAAAACAAATTCGGAGCCAACTCGCCGAGCAGCTGAGCGTTTTCAATCGCCCCGTTCAGCCCCGGTGCCACTTCGGTCGGCAACTCAAATTCGGTAATCACATCGACGTTTCGGTCGTTGCTGTATTGGTCCAAGAAAACGCTTCGCCAATCGTTTGGCTCGGGTCGTGATTGGATGCCGTCACCGTTGGTATCAGTGAACTGCGACCCATCCGGCATCAACCCCGCTCCGACGGTATCGTCTTGAAGACTCGTCAATACAACGGGTGCCCCGGGTTGGCCAATGATATGAATCGCGCCGCCAATGCGGTCTTGAATGTCACCGATCGAACCCGTGGCGGTAAAGCCGGTCCCCAGCGTCGCACTGTTGGGAGTCCCCGAGCCTGTCAATTTCACAACCAGACTTTCATCCACCCGGCTCATCAATCGCAAACCGCCGGAGCTGTGGAAATTCTCGACCGTCAACCCATCAAACAACATGTGGACAATGTCGGTATCGTCCCACACGCTTTCGGTCGTCAACGTGCCACCGCGGATTTCCAAACCAGACAATTGACGTAGCGACGCATTGCCTTCGGTCACCGTGTCTTCGTAACGGTTAAAGCGAATCATCGGACCGTAGTTGTCGTCCAACTCACTGAGCCGATCGCTGTTTCCGGTCTGACGTCCGGCGTCGATCAAACGTTCAGCGGTCATCGATTCGCTATCGATGTCAATGATCGAACCACGATTATCGGTGAACGTCGTGCCCACGATGATAGGTTGAGCACCACGGACAAAAATGGTCGACGGAGTATTGATCAGTCGACCAAATCGACCTGCCGGTCCCGCACCGTCTTGTCCATCTTCGTTGAATTCGAAACGTGAATTGGTGATCCGCCCGTCGGCTTGTTGCAGCTCCAACGCATTGAATCCGCGTGCTTGCCCCCCTTCGAGCAAACTAATACCACCGGCATAGGCAACCGTGGCGTGATCGAGGCTGATGGTCGACGTCGGACCTGCGTAGATTCCAGACCAATCGCCGTAGTTCGGCGAAGTTCCGCCACCGGTGTCTCGGCCGTCGTTGTTAGTATCAAACGTTCCGCCTGCACCAAAACGGTCGTCAAACACGCTGGTGAATACAACCGGATTGCTTTCCGTACCTTCGGCCAACAATTGAGTTCCGTAACCCAATTCAAATCGTGCTCCACGAATCTTCACGACGGTGCCGGGATCGATCACCAGCGATGCATCGAGTCGTCCGCGAATACCATTCAAACTGAGATCGAGTACCCCGTCGGTCGAAGAACCGTTGTCAATATACGAAACCGACGACGCATCGAGGTCCGCTACCAATTTGTAAACGAGAGTTCCACCGACATTGAGGGCTCGGTACAAACGGCGTGAAACGTACCCCGAATCGGTTTGAACTTGCGGCAGCCCCGTCAATTCGATCGACGTATTCGAATTATTCACGGTGAACGAGAATTCATCCGCGCTGGCGAGTGACTCAAACCCATCACTATCAACGAACGTCATCTTGTACAGATACGTTCCGGGCGTGAACTTTCCACCGCGTAATGCTTGAGCCGAAATCAGCGACGTTGACGGCGCGAAACCATCTTGAATCGAACCGCCTGGATTGGCTGCGATCACAATGTTTTCGGCGACATAGTGGACCACGCTGGTGTCATCAAAACGGCCAGCCACGGTCAATGCCCGCGGCGGATCGGTTGGCGTGGTGCCCACACGTACGAACAACCCATTGATACTGTTTTCAAACAGTTGGTTGTTATGGATATCGGGACCGACACGGTCATAGTCAGCGGTATAAGCGCCCGCTTGTTGGAATTGAGGCGATTGGTAACTGGTTTCCTCAAAACTATCTGGCGATGCACTGATCGCGGCATCCGCACTGCTGGTGATCTCACTAAATGAGATCGTCGGACGTAGATTGACGATCTGGATTGGATTCACCAACTGTTGAACCGAATCAATCAACACGTTGCTGCTACCGCCGTAACGGATCTCAGCATGATTGACTTGATTGAGGAAGATTCCTTGATCTTCCAAATTCTGGCGACCTTCGGCTTGATCAATATCGCGGCGGAAAATCAAACCGCCCCAATTCCCAGGTGCTACCGCAGGGCTATTGCCCACTGCAGACGCATCGACGTTGCGATCGCGAAAACTAGTAAAGATCACGCTGCCGTCATCGTAACCGGGTCGATCCGCGTCATCGTTGCCCAGCAGCGTCGTGGTGTTGGGGTCACTCAGATCGACCAAACGTGGCGTTCCCAGGACTTGCAATACACCATTGCTGCGATCGACTTGAACGGTGCTACTGCCCACACCGATCCATGATCCACGGACTTTGAACACGGCACCAGCATCGATCATGGTCGTGACCTCTTTGGGCACTTCCATCACACGACCGTCTTCGAGGAATCCACCTCCAACATCGGGAATACCGATCTTGTAGCTAAAGTTGTCCGCTTCGGTTGCGATGTTCTTGTCGACGCCACCGTTGCCAACGATCCGCACGATGTCTTTCGGCAGCGCCGCATCGAATGCGTTTGCAACGTTCGAGTTGCTGATGTTGTTAAACGGATGACTCAAGCTACCGTCGGCGTTCGGCCCCGCCGTCTTGTCGACGAAGATGTTACGTCCCGATGCTTCCAGAGCGCGAGTATTAGCCGACAGCTCGACTTCGCGTTCGCCCATCAAAATGACGCTCCCGCCGCTGACCGTCGCGGTCACACCGGTTTCGCCTTGGCGGCTATTGATCGCGGTTTGCAGCGTGGTCGCCAAAGTGCCCGCAGGCGTCGGGAAACTCGGACTGCCAGGGCTGTAGAAGACCGCCACATTACCTGGTTTGGCCGAACTACCGATCGGCACAAATTCAAATGTGCGAACCACACCGGCCGCACCGGTGACCTTGATCGTTTGCCCCACCGTTAACGCATCACCGTTGTCGGTAAAGGTCAATGTTCGATTCAGTGGACGCGTTTGGAACCAGAAATTATGAGCACCACCGGGTTGCCCATCGCCGTCGCCATCGAGGATCGTGCCGGGAACGTCAACGCGATCGCTGTCCAAGTCACGAATCACATCGGTTTCATCGACTTGCGGCTCGAATTTCAAGTGCAATTCATACTTGCCTTCAGTCAATCCGCCGTAACCGCTACGTGCGATCGTTGGGTCGTAGTGGTCATTGCCACTTGCGGCAACGCCAACATAGTAGGTGCCTTCACCGAGCGAGGCGGTCAATCGCGAATCTTCGCTGAAGTAGTCATCGTTTCGTCCCAATTGGACGATGCCCCCGCCACTCAACAAGATCGGCGAGAAGTTCAATGAACTGCCGCTGACATCGGTTGTCGCTTCGCCAGCCACCAACGTGGCTCGCATGATCGAACTGGCAAACGGGCTGTTGTTGACCGCGTCCACGATCGATTTCGCAGGCACGCTGGAGATGTTGGCTCCCTTGCGAGGCAGATCCACCAAGATGGCGTTCGCGATCGGTTGGCCCGTTGAATCGGTGGGCTGCGTCACGCGAACCGCGGTATCGCCCGCGGCGCGATCGGTTTGAATGAAATCGATCCGCAAATTGTTGCCCAATCGGCCTTCAAGTAACGAATCGAATCGGACTTGCAAATCAACGCCGACGCCAAAGTCGGTCACTGCCGATGCCTTGACTTCTTGATACAGCGTCAGCGTGGTGTCCAGCAGACTTGATTCCGACAAACGCTCGGCAAACGTTTCGACCGTCAATTGACCCACGCGATCAACGTCGTCCAAATCAACTTGGAATCGATACAAGTCGACATCGATGCTGTCCGGTCGATGCAAATATTGACCATGCAACACATCAAAGCTGCCGGGGAACACCGGTTCTTCATCCGGTCGCGAGTTGATCGAGTTGTTCAAATAGGTACTGTTCAGACTCATCAACGTTTGCGATGGCAAGTCCGGCGTCTGTTCGAGCCCCAAGATCAAACCAATCCCAGCGGTCGCTTTGCGCAGGAAGTCTTCGCCGTAAGCGGTATCAAACGTGACTTGGTTGCTGAACACCAAGGCAGATTCGGTAAAGGTGGGATCGATGCGAACACGAGCATTCAGCACGCTTTGCTGAACCCTGACGGTACCCGGCAACGTGCCAAGTTGAAGATTCGAAACATCGCCCAGTGCAAAGGTGATCCCGCTGTCCGCGGTTTCACGGAACTGGACCCCGATGTTGCTCGACCACAACCCCAACGCTTCGCGGATGCGGGTCTTTTGCCGCTCGGTGATTTGGTTTTGGAACGGAACGCCAGTCGGGCTGGTGTCAAAGATCGGGTTAAAGTTGTAGGCGATCTCGGTGATCCCGTTCTGCACGTCGGGACCGAAGTTATCGTTGATGTGTTGCAGCAGCGCGCCCGCGACTTCGTCTAATTCGCGATGCCCTGGGTCGTCATTACCGCCCGGCAGTTCGATCAAAAACGGTTGCGCATCAATGGACTCATTGAAAATCAAACTCGTCAATTGCTCATCGCGACCAAACACGCCGACATCCAGCGCCGTGCCAAGCGTGTCACCCACCGCGTTCAGTACAAACGCAGGCGCCCCGATCACATTGCGAGGCACCAATGTGCTGCCGCCTTGGGTGGAATCACCGTTGAGCGTCCATTTGACTTCGATCAACCCGCTTACTGTCGGTTCACTGGCCGCCACGACGCGTAGATCGGTCAAGGTGGGCGAGTCGCCACCGAAATTGAACACGACCGTCCCGTCGGTTTCAGCGCGGACCGATAGCCCCGCCGCACCGACATCTTCGAACCGCACTTTGCGCCCCGATGCGGATTCGCCAATGGATTTGGACACAAAGCTAACGCGAAGTCCTTGGACTCCGAAATTGGTGACCGCGACCGGAGCCACATCGACATTGGTCGGTTTGATGATCAAGTCAACGCGATTGTCGACCGCCGATCCAATTCGCAAGCGGAACGTGCCTCCGCCGAGCGGAACTCCCGGCAGATTGTTGATGTCGCCACTGAAGAACAATCGAGCGGTATGGGTGGTTGCGTCATAGACCACCGAATCGGGTTGGAACAACAAATCGTCGGTCGTTCGCGCCGTTTCATCGGTTAGCAACAGCTGATAGAAGCGAGGGTTCTCGGCCGATCGTGGTGTCGGATTGCCATTGTCGTCATTTTCGACGAACAGCGGATCTTCGTTAAAGTAGACGACAATTTCATTACGGTTTTGTTGCAGCGAACCATCAGCGAGACGCACGACCGGTTGCGGCACGACGGCTTCGATCAACGCACCGAGACGCAGACTAAAGTTGATGACCTCGGATCGCGCACCGGCAGTACGAGGAACCAGGAATTCGTTTTGAATATTGCGAAGACCACTGATCCCCAATCCTGGATCGTCGTACCCGAAGACTTCGACGCGGTACTGGTCATCCGGCAACGACTCGGCAAAGCGGACCACGACTTCGTTTTCGTTCGGGTCACCGAGCGTGACCAAGCCAGGGGTGATTTGCAAATCGTCCGCGGTTCGAAATACGCCGTCTTCGCCTGGACGCGTGATGCGAATGCCATCGAGCGTATTGGCGTCGATCTGTTGATTTTGGTCGAAGCGGAACGTCAAAACGCTCGGGGCGCTATCGCGAACCGAGCCATCGACGATCAGGTCACCATCGTTGGGCTGGATGCCGATTAACTGCGGCCCAGCCAACAATTGGCGTGCTTCGAGAGTTTCCAGAATGTGCTGACGACGAGCCTTCTTGCGCGAATTCTTATGCGAAGACTTCGACTTCTTAGCAGATCGCTGAAGTTCTGAATTCGAGACGGACGAAGACGATGACGATAAATGTCGCTTACGCGAGGTCATAGACCGAACCTTCCGGGCGAACCCCAAAGCCAATTCCGTTGTGCTTCAGAGAGATGGAGGATGATGTAAGTTGAGACTGGCCTTGACGAACCATAGGTCGCTCGACGAGGCAAATGGGTAAAAAACGATAAGTTGAACCCCGAAACTCTGGCTGTCGCGCACCGCAGCGCGCAGCAGAGTCTTGAAACTCTTTGGCCGAGTATAGTTGCGCGTTTTTTGCCTTCAAATAAATGCTTCGCGGCATATTGCCGGTCACTTTCCTATCCAGGTTGTGCATACAGGTCGTAGCGAAAATGAGGGCTCCCAAGCGGGAATGATTCCCCCTGCCCCCCGACGGAATCAGCATGGTGGCGGAAAAATCCACATAATCGCGTGCAGCTTTGGACGAGTTGCCCCGTCGAAAGTTCCCCAATAGAGCCGGGAATTTGAGCCACACCCCCCTAGATGGCGAGGCAAGTGAACTGCGTAGAGGGAAAATAGAACTCAACATTGCTAGCACACAGCCTTTGCCGCTCCCCACCTTTGACGAGTTTTTTAGCCTCGCGGTCGCGTTGGGGAGGGCAAAGCAAGTGGTTGCGACCACGGAACTTAAAACCGGCACGACATGTCTAGGAGGAGGCTGTGTCCGCCGCGGACTCGATCGTGGCGGGTTGGATTCCGAACACTTCCACATCGACACCGTCACAGTAATGAGCCAAATCGGGCATCCCCGCAGGCAGGTCCACGCCAGCGGCCCGAGCGAGGTCACCGTCGAGCTCATCGATTTCGGCGGTCCGCACGCGATACGGATCGTGATGGACTTGTCCGACATGCACCTCGCCGTGACGCTCGACGAACAACAAATATCGCTCAAACAAGAAATGATCGAGCGTGCCTGGCTGCGAAATCGACTCCTCCGTGCCGACGCGAAACGAAACATCGTGCCGCACTCCGGAGGCTCGACGACTTTCGTAGCGAATTTTCCCCGAATCGAGGCGATGACTCATCGAGGCATAGAAATAGGGAAGCGACCACCCCCATCGGGCGCCCATGACCGCCAATCGTGAACTGGCGTCCAACGAGAAAAAATAGACGCCCGGACGACCGCGATGCACGACGTAAGTGCGAACATTCGTCTCAAGAAAATTGAACGCCATCGATCGAGGCAGCCAACGAGGCCGGATCGCTCGCATCTGAAACGGCACAATTCCGAGGTAGGCGTCCCCTTGGAATGTGTCCAATTCCAAAGCACTCGGAATGACCCGCGACAGCGTTTCGACAGGGACACGCCAGTGCATAAATAGCAGCGACTGCCATGATTGGGTGCCGTCACAGCGGCCACTCGGTCGACGCGTCGGAGCGATCCGGTCGATATGCATGTCGTTCATCGAGCTGCCTTTTATAAAGTCGCCTTTCGCTCCCGCGAAAATTGCCTTTCCGGCGACTGGTTCCCAGACGGGAGCCCTGGAACGAGCGTAAAGTCATTTTGAACGCTACTTTTGCAGAGCAATAAGCGACGATTACGAATTCATGTCGACTTCGATTCGTCCATCACAAGCACGCACCGCGTACGTTTTTTGCAGCGGTTGACGGTTTATCGTCTGAATCCCGGTCGACAACTCATATTGCCAACCGTGCCACGGACAGGTCACGCAACCGCCGGCGACATGGCCTTGTGCAATCGGGCCGCCCTGGTGGGCACACATTCCATCCATCGCAAACCATTCGCCTTGCTCGTGAAAGATCGCGATCACCTGCCCGTCGACCAAAACTTCGACCGCATGGCCTTCGACACAATCCTCTTCTGCCGCAACATCGACCCAGTTTTGCACGTGATCTGACATCCGATGTTCCTCGATTTTCGCATGGTTGCGGTGACGCTAGTGAACGGGGCTGGCAGGATCGTACCGCAGCGGGCATCGTACCGCAGCTGGCATCGTTCCGCAGCGGATATAGCCCATTATCAACGATCCGAATCAAACGTTACAATCAACCGCAATCTTAGGTAACCCATGGAAACGACCCCACGGAGCAATTGTCGCGATGGATTTCAGAACCCCAGTTGATTCAATTCGAGCCCGCCTGTTCCCCAATTGCCAGTTCCCCAATTGCCTGTTCCCCGGTTATCGGTTCGCCGGTTATCAGCGACTTGGCATGCTGGCGATGCTGCTGGCCCTTGCCGCCGCAAGTAGTGCCGTTGCTGACGAGCCCGCTGACTCGAAAAACAATCAAACCAACTCGACGGAAAGTCACAGCACCGTGCCCAAAAAAATAACCGAACTTGAAGGAATCTCTGAATACGTACTCGAAAATGGAGTACGCGTCCTGCTGTTTCCCGACGACAGCAAAGAGGTAGTCACGGTCAACATGACGTTGTTTGTCGGGTCGCGACACGAAGGTTACGGCGAAGCCGGCATGGCTCACCTGTTGGAACACATGCTGTTCAAAGGAACGCCGACCTTTCCCGAAGTCCCCAAGGCGCTGACTGATCGCGGTGCTCGATTCAACGGAACAACTTGGCTGGACCGCACCAATTATTACGAAACGCTTCCCGCCAGTGACGAGAATCTTCGCTTTGCACTGGAATTGGAATCCGACCGACTGTTGAACAGCTTCGTACGTGGTGAAGACCTCGCGAGCGAAATGACGGTCGTCCGCAACGAATTTGAACGCGGCGAAAACTCGCCCATCCGCGTGTTGATGCAGCGGATGCAATCGGCGGCTTACGACTGGCACAACTACGGTCAATCGACGATCGGTAACCGCAGCGACATCGAGCGAGTGCCAGTGGTGAAGCTTCGCCAATTCTACAAAAAGTACTATCGGCCTGATAATGTGATGTTGATTGTGGCGGGCAAATTCGATCCCGATCACGCACTGCAGCAGATCCAAGAAACGTTTGGCAAACTGAAGTCGCCTGAAACGCCGATTGACCAAACCTACACGACCGAGCCGCCACAGGATGGCGAACGGACCGTTGTGCTACGACGCGTGGGCGATGTCCAGTACGTCGGCTCGGCGTACCACATTCCCTCGGGCAGCCACGAAGACTACGCGGCGATGAAAGCCCTCGTCTACGTTCTGGGCGATGAACCAAGCGGCCGACTTTACAAACAGATGGTCGAAACCGAGATCGCCAGCAACGTGTTCACGCTAGCGTACGGATTGACCGAACCCGGCATGTTTATGGCGATCGCGGAGATCCCCAAAGAAAACTCGATCGAACAAGCCCGCCAAACGCTGCTGGATGTCGTCGAAAAATCGCTGTCGGAAAACCCGATCACCGAACAAGAAGTCGAACGCGCGAAACAGCAGATTCTGAAAGAGCGTGAACTGGCGTCGTCCGATACCGACAAGATCGCAGTCGCGCTAAGTGATTGGGCCGCCCAAGGCGATTGGCGTTTGTATCTGCTGTATCGAGACCGCATCGAAAACTTGACGGTCGAACAAGTCCAACAAGCAGCCGAGCGTTATTTTGTTCGCAACAACCGCACCGTCGGTTTGTTCATTCCGAGCGAAGAATCGCAACGGGTCTCGATCCCCGAGTCGCCCAACTTGGCCGAGTTGTTCAAAGATTACGAAGGGCGTGAAGCGATCGCCGCGGGCGAAATGATCGATCCGTCGCCGTTGGCAATCGAAGAGCGTACCGAGCGGGGTGATTTGGTCGGCGGTATTCGTTATGCGATGCTGCCCAAGAAAACTCGCGGCGGTGCGGTCACGCTCAACATGACCTTCCGATTCGGTACCGGCGACACGCTCAAAGGCAAAGTCGGTGCGGTGGAACTGCTTGGGATGTTGATGTCCAAGGGAACCAAAGACCTCGATTACCAAGAATTCCAAGACGAATTGACGCGTCTGCGTGCCGAATTGACGATCAATAGCACCGTCGGTTTGCTGCAGGTCCAAGTCAAAACGAAACGAGAATTCCTGCCCGAAGTCGTGGAACTGCTTGGTGACGTGCTGCGTCATCCAAAACTGTCGGGCGATGAACTCGAAGTGATTCGCCGCCAAGTGGTCACCAGTTTGCAGCAGAGCGAAAATGAGCCGCAAGCTCTCGCACCTCTCTCGGTGCGTAAACGATTGTCGCCTTACGAGTCCGACCACGTGCTGTACGTGCAATCGATCGACGAACAACTCGAGATGTACCGAAGCGTTACCGCAGAACAGATCCAAAAGCTGCACAAAAACTTTCTTGGCAATCAAGCGGGCGAAGTTGCAGCGGTCGGTGATTTTGATGCCGAAGAGCTCAAATCGATGCTGTCGAAAGAACTCGCCGATTGGAAAGTCGCTGAACCGTACGTTCGTGTCGATCGCAATCCGCATCCTGGAATCGAAGGTTCACTTGAATCGATTGAAACACCGGACAAAGCGAACGCGTTTTTCTATTCCAGCGAACAATACGAACTGAGTGACGCGGATCCCGCGTATGCTTCGCTCGTGCTTGGCAACTTTATTCTCGGCGGCGGCAGCCTCAGCAGCCGATTGGCCGATCGCGTGCGTCAACAAGAAGGTTTGTCCTACGGCGTGCGGAGCAGTGTCACCGCACGAGCGAAAGACAATCGCGTCGACTTTACGCTCTACGCAATCACCAACCCCGCCAATCGCGAGAAGTTGATCCGGGTGATTCGCGAAGAGATCGATCGGATTCGCAAAGATGGCATCACTTCGGACGAACTCGCCAAGGCAAAAGAAGCCTACTTGCAGCGTAACCGGGTTAGCCGAGCGGACGATTCGTCACTCGCATCCGACTTGCTCAGCTCGCTGTTCAACGAACGAACGATGGCGTACGAAGCCGAGCACGAGGCTCAGATCCAAGCGGCAACGCTCGAATCGGTTAACGAGGCGATCCGCAAATACATCCAGCCAGAGAAGCTGGTGATGGCGATCGCAGGCGACTTCGCAAGCGTCAAAGAAGGCGAAGCAGCACAGTAAGAAGGCCAATTCAGGTCGCGAAATTAACGCGTAGCGAAACTCGTCAAGAGTTTCGTCCGGCCCCGAATGCATTTCGTCTGGCCCCCAACTCGACCGAAAGTCTTGGCGACTTTCGCTACGGCAGGTTTGACTTACCGCTGCCACGTCGCGGCGGGCTGCTGGGCGATTTTAGCTTTCGATTCACGCAGCGTGTGACGGTAATAGCTTTCCAGACAAAGCGTGGCCATCGACGTGGTGTAGATCGATCCGCCATAACCGCCCCACACGCTTTCAGTCGGCCATTGTCCATCGGGCAATTGGGTCGACAACAACCGTGACTGCAGCGCCCGGTTCCACTCTTCCCACGCGTCGTCTTGCAACTGATGAAGCGCGAGCGTGGCGTAATACCAGTAGTAATAATTGTCTTGACCAACCCCTGGCTTCTGTTGCAACAGGGCGGTCTCGGCTTCGTCGATCTCCGCTTGCGGCACCTGCTGACCAATCAGCAATCGAGTCGCCAGCGCCTCGGCAGTCATCGTACGACTGGGCGCCTCGCCGCCGCGATAGCTGGCCAAACCGCCGACACGGCCCGCACGAACACTGCGTAAAAAACGCTCCATTCCGCGAACCGAGGCATCGCTCGGCCGAATCCCTGCGCGGCTGCCGGCATCCAATACCATCGCTTGCCAACCCAATTGACTCAAGTCGCCGGTATCGCCCTTCGTGTAACGCCAGCCGCCAGTCCCCGAATGCTGCATACTTTGTGTGTACTGCATCGCTCGCTGAGCCGATTGGATTGCCGAAGCATCGCGGGTGATCGCGGCGGCTTCACACATCGCCAGCGCCGCCATCCCGTGGGCATAAGTCGCAGCGTAGATCGATGCGTTGCCCGCCAGCGATCCATCGGGTTTCTGGTTCTGGATCAAGTAGACCAATCCGCGATAAACGTTGTCGGCATACTCGCCCTGTTGATGCGTTTGTCCGGCGCCCATCAGCGACAATAGCGCCAAGCCGGTCAGCGCCGTTTCGGCTCGCGAACCCGCACCGCCGCGGTTCATTCCCAGCGGTTGTCGC
The DNA here is from genome assembly GCF_039541335.1 of Novipirellula rosea. Taxonomy (NCBI): domain Bacteria; kingdom Pseudomonadati; phylum Planctomycetota; class Planctomycetia; order Pirellulales; family Pirellulaceae; genus Novipirellula; species Novipirellula rosea. The sequence continues at coordinate 184,682 of NZ_BAABGA010000017.1, forward strand.
TCTTGTCCCGCCCCAGTGGCGCGTGGATCCCAAGCTCCGTCGGCTCGTTGGTTTGCGGTCAAAAACTTGAGTGCAGCAGCGACCGCTGCCTCGGTTTCCAAGTTTCCGCCGGTTTCGATCAGAGCTTCGGTTTTTGCTCGTCCCACGCGATTGGCGAAATCATTTTCCTCGGCTCCCGCGACGAAAGCGCGATTGGCGGTCGATGCCGAAACGGGTACCGCTTCGACTTGTCGCGAGGTCGGCTCCGCGCTGGCGACGACCGGTTGCGGTGTAGGCTCAGCCACCGGATCCATCGGAGGAGTGTCCGCCGGTGGCGTCTGAGCCACTTCGGTGACCGGTTTCGTTTCCGGTTGGAGCTCGAACAACTTTTGAAAGTCGGCGTCCAAGCTATCCATCATCGAATCGACGGCGGTCGTCGACTCGGCTACAAGCGATGGAGGCACGAGCGATGGCGGCACCTCCGCTTCGCTTGAATCCAATACGGGCGAATCGGGTTGATCGCTCTCCGTTTCCGCCACCTCTTCGACTTCGGGCTCGACGAGTGAGTCGGCCAAATCGGAAACGGGCAACGGTGCGATCGAGGGCTGATCCGCGACCTGGGAATGATCCTCGCGCTGCATCTCGGGATCAAATGACGAGAATTCGATGTCTTGGATCCCGATCGTATCGTCCGATTCAGGGTGGCTTTCCGCAGCCCCTCCCGCGGGTTTCGGCAAATAGGGCACAAGGAACAGCAGAACAAGGTGCAGTACGACCGAGCCGATCAAGCAAATGATTCCAGCCTGGCGACCTTGGCGTTTTTGTCGCCGAAACAACCAAATCGTCACCAGCAACAGGGCCACCGCCACCGCAGCGACGGCGTACACCAACCGTCGATCCGCCCACAGCGAATACGAGGTTTGCATCGCGATAAACGATCGGTTTAACGAAAAGGAAAGCACGTCGTCACCGTCGAGGAATCGAAGTATCAGTCTTTGCTTTCATGTGGGAGAAAAGGGTTTGTCGGCTGTCGAAACAGCGACGACAAAGCAGTTGGTCCCAGCGATTGCTTAGCGTCGGGTGCTTAGCGCCGAGTGCTTTTTGCCGACAATCCGACTTGCTGGACACCACTGCTGCGAACCGCGTGCAGCACTTCGGCCACTTGTTGAAAAGAGCTTTCGCCATCGCCGCGGACCGCGACTTTCAGTGCCGGATAATTCGCATGTTGATTGCGAAGGGTCTCCGACAACTGCGCAATCGTGACCGGCGTTTCGTCGAGCGTCAGTGAACCATCATTGGCCACCACAACGACCCGCTCGTCAGGCACCCGCGTCATCGACCGCAGATCGCCCACCGAAGGAACATTTACATTAATTCGGCTTTCTGCCTCGCTAAATTTACTGCCGACCATAAAAAAGATGATCAGCAAAAAGACGACATCGATCATCGGCGTCAAATTGATCGTCGCATCTTCTGCTCGCTCGCGTCGAATTGCCATAATTTCACTCGATAAAACGTTCTTTCATCACCCCGTAGGATAGGCTTCCAGCCCGTCATCTTCGCCGTGGGATAGGCTTCCAGCCTGTTAACTTTTGCGTGCTGCGTTTCAGCTTGATTCTGGGTAGCGGAACTCGTCAAGAGTTTCGGAATGTCCGTCAAATTCAACGAAAGTCTTGACGACTTCCGCTACGGCCAACCCAAATTTTAAGCCTATACATGTGCCCCCCCAAAAAAGACAAACTCCTACTACGCTGCACGTCGTTTGCGTTGTGGACGTGCGTTGCCGGAGTTCTCGAGTCCCTCGGCCGAAATACAATCGACCACGCGTTGGCACAACTTGTCGATCTCGCCTAAGTACCGATCACTTTTGCTGCTGAAATACATGTACGCCAAATAAGCCGGAATGGCGACCATCAATCCACCCGCGGTGGTCATCAGTGCGGTACTGATTCCAGACGCCAGCATCTCCGGACGGCCGATCGATTCTTGCGAACTGATCGTCTCGAACGCTTCGATCATCCCCAGTACGGTGCCCAGCAAACCTAGCAGCGGAGCGACATTACTGATCGCGTGAAACACACGGACAAAGCGCCGCAGTCCATCGGCAACTCGATCGCCCGCGTCCATCACCGCTTGTTCAATTTCGAACATCGGACGTCCCCAACGACGCACTGCCGCCTGGAACACCTCGGCCACCGGACAATCAAACTCTTCGCAGATCTCGGTCGCCTCTTCGTAACTCAGTTGGCCATCTTCGACACACTCGGTAAAGCGGCGAACAAACGGACGCGGGATCACACGACCGCGACGCAGTGCGACCAAACGTTCAAGCGACAACGCAAACACGACCAACGAACAAAACGCCAATGGCAGCATTAACCAGCCGCCTTCGGCGAACTTGCCAAAAATACCTGGCAATTTCCAACCCGCACCCTCGGCTGCTTCGGCTTCCGCATCCGCTAATTCGGGCACTGCCACCGCATCGGCGGATTGTTGTGCCGACGGGATCGCGGTCGACGCGGGGATCGTGGGAATTCCGCTGTTGAATTGAGCCGGCGCAGGCTGGAAGTTGCTTTGCCCGTAGCCGTTTTGCTGAAAATTCTGCTGTGGATATTGAGCGGTCGCCAATTCCAAATGAGACATCCACCACAGCGAACCGACCCCCAACACAATCAGAGGGGCGACGCGCGACACCAATCCAGCGACGTGCGTCGGGTGTCGTTCACGCACTCGCAGCGAGGTCCGACTGGGGTGCGATGATAGCGGGGTAGGATGGTTGGGCTTGCGATCGCTCATCGTCGTAACGTTTTGTTCGGTGTGTTCGATGGTGACCCGGGTTTGGTCGGCGTCGTACCGTCACTCGGCGACAACGCGGCAAGCCGACGACTGGCTAAAACAGCAAACTCGCTATCCCCATGTCGGCTTACTAGAGTCGAATAACAAACCGCAGCGTCCCGTGTCCTCCCCAATTGTTCAAAAGATTTCCCGGCCTGGACCAACGAAGCCACCACCCAAGTGCCCTCGGGATCGATTCCCGCGACCCCACGATAGGCTTCGATGGCTTCCACATACTTCTGTTGCAAGTAGTATGTTTCGCCGATCATCCACTGCGCCCGTCCTCGCAGCGATGCGTCGACCTGGCTGCTGCGAACGACCGATTCCAAATCGCTTCTCGCTTCATCAAATCGCAACCGACGAATGCCAAGCTCGGCCGACAACATCGCGACCAACGCCGCTCGATAGCGATCGTCACCGGCCGCTTTGGTCGCGGCATCGACTCGCCGAGTCGCCCGATCCACTTCGCCGATCGACACTTCGGTTTCAGCACAACGCAGCAGCGTGGCAAAATCGTCTGCCGCGAGTTCGTCGACCACGTGGCACCACCAACTGTGCGCTTCGGTTCGGCGCCCGGTCTGCATCAACGCTTCGGCAAACAATCGTTCCATCGTGATCGTGCGAGTCGGATCGTTTTGGGCGGGCGAGGTCGATTGCGATGCCAACGCCAGCATCGACCAACGCTCGTTGCGTCCCGCCCAACGGCAGGCCGATTCGCGTGATTTCGCTTGAATTGTTAATGGATTTGGCGGCGACAACATAAACATCGCCAATCGTTCCGCGTCTGCGGCGACCGGCAATTGACTCAGCAAATCCGCAGTGGTTTGGCCCGTTTGGTCGATCTGACCGAGTCGCGTGACCAATCGATCCCACGCGTGGGAATCCCCCTGAGCTGCCGCGATCCGGATCGCGATCGCGGTCATCGCGGGCGTCAATTGGTTGAAATCACGCTGGAGGACCAATTTCCGCAACCGCTCGGGGATTTCATCGATCTCGACCGCGCCAAATTGGTTCAACACGTCTCTGGCGGCATCCGAATCGGGCCATCGATTGAACAATTCGCTTATCATCGCCTCGGCCTCTTCGTCCCGGCCGACTTGTTTCAGACACGCAATTCCGGCTTGAGCGGCTCGGGCGGCGTCTTGATGCTGAGGAAACGCTTTCAGGAACGCGATCATCCGATCCGCCGCCTCCTCCGTCCGCTGGCCCGACATCGCCACTGCCCACGCGGCCCCCAACATCGCTGTGGGCTTCTGGACCAGATCGGCGTTTTCGGCAGCAAGGCTGTACGCGGTTTCCGCTGTGGTGAGGTCTCGCTTGGTCAACGAATCGCGACCAATCCGCAAGCAAAGGTCGACCGCCAGCGGTGTTTGCTCTGCCGTGATTCCCGATTCGGCCGCGAGCGCGTTCTGTAGCGTTTCCGTGGCCACATCTAACTGCCCCGCATGCACAAACAACGACGCCGCAGCCAGCCGCACCAAAACTACTGTCGCCGGTGGCAACGTCTTGCTCGCAGGCCGCTGGAGTGCTGAATTCGCGCGGGTAAAAAACTCAGTCGCCCTCGTCGTGTCACCGGCGTTCTGGAATGCCCGGCCGATTTGAGCCAGGGGAAGCGTCAGGTCGATGTCGCTCGCCGGCTGCTTTGCAAGTAATTGATCGAGTTTTCTCGCCATTTCCGCAGCATCGGCAAGATCTCCTGCAGCGATATGCTGTTGGATTAATGCGTACTCTTGCTGGGGGGCACGCTGACTCGACTCCGCGTCGCCCGTCTTATCGACCGGTGTCGATAGAGTGTCCCCCGCCGTAGCAGCAGAAATACTCCCCTGCTGCGCGATCCCCACGCAAGGACTACACAGAAACACGCCGATAGCGATGACGATCACCTTGGTGATCCTCGGCAGGGGGAATCGGGGCGGCCAATCCATTGGCAAGTCAGAAATTCCTTAACTGATGGCATCCATGTCGATTGATTTCTCTACATCTTCTCAAATACCCCAAATTGCGAATTTACCGCAATCCCGTATTTATGGGGCCTTTTGTTGGATGGCGGGGACAAAACCTTGAAAAACAGAGCTAGGCTCGCGGGGTTCTTTCATCTACTCTGTAATATGCGGTAAATAAGCGGTATTTCGTATTTCCGGTCCGTGTTCTTTGGCCCCATCCTTCTGATCCCGAGCAAAAAACTCTTCGCATGCTGAAAGCACTCGAACTGGCCGGGTTCAAAAGTTTTGCCGATCGGACCCGCTTTGATTTTCCCGATGGGATTACGGTCGTCGTTGGCCCCAACGGCTCGGGCAAATCAAATATCGTCGACGCTATCAAATGGGTTTTGGGATCGCAGAGCGCCAAGAGCCTGCGGGGCAAGGACATGTCCGACGTGATCTTCAAAGGATCACAAACCCGCGGTCCCGCGGCATCGGCCGAAGCGACGATCGTTTTTGATAATGCCGATGGCTCGCTGCCGGTGGACGCCCCGGAAGTCCACGTCACCCGCCGCGTTTATCGCAGCGGCGAAGCCGAATACCTGATCAACAACCAAGCCGTCCGACTCAAAGACGTCAAAGCCCTGATCCGCGGCACTGGCATCGGGATCGACGCCTACAGCTTGATCGAGCAGGGCAAGGTCGACCGCATGCTGCAGGCGAACGCCAAAGATCGCCGGGCGATTTTTGAAGAAGCCGCCGGGATCAGCCGCTTCAAAGCCAAAAAGATCGAGGCGGAACGGCGACTCGTTCGCGTCCAACAAAACCTGACCCGACTGGGCGACATCGTTGACGAAGTCGCCTCGCGGCTCAAATCGCTGCGTAGCCAAGCCAGCAAGGCCGAACGCTATCGCCAAGCATCGGACCGGCTCAAGGAACTGAGAACCCAAGTCGCCTGGACCGATTGGGCCGATTTGTCGAGTGAACTCGAGACGTTTGAACAAGACCTGATCGATGCAGTCGCTCGCCACAGCGAATTGCAAAGCTTGCGCGAATCGATGACCGAGCAGCGACAAGCTGCCGATATGCAATTGCAAACGATTGCCGAGCAAGCTCGCGCGATCGAAGAAAAACGCTCATCGGCCTTGCAGCGGATCGCCGAACTCAATGGACGACGCTCGGCCGATACCGCCGCGATCAAGGACTTGCGATCCAGCGTTGCGAAATCGCTCGTTCGCGTTCGCTTGCTGCAGAACCAAGCGGGCTCGGCCGCCGCGGAACTGCGAAATGCAAACGAGCGACTCGCGCAATACGAATCCGAATTGGCTGCGGTGCAACGGCGCGGCAGCGAAGCCGAGACGCGGCGTGACAAGATCCAAGTCGAAGTCGACGAGGTTCGCAAGAAACGTGATGAGGTTCAACACAAACATCTCGCCAGCGTTCGTCGCGTCGCCGATCTCGAAGCGTCACGCCAACGCAGCGAACAACAAATCGCCGAAGTCAGCCGGTTGCTGGCCAATCTTGGCAAACGAATCGCGACCGCCAAAGCATCCTTGACCGAAGCGGAAAAAGAATCGGGTGTTGCCAAAAACCGAGTCGCATCGCTCGACGAGCAAATTGCGCACGCCGCAAAAGAAGTTGAACTGGCCGACGCCAAACTGCAAGAGAGCCGCCGCACTTTGGCGCGGCGACGCGAAGAAGCGTCGGCACTGAAGGTTCGCCTACAAGGGGTCACCGAACGCTTGAGCGTGCTGTTGGATCTGCACCGCCGGCAAGAAGGTGTCTCCGGAGGCGTCCAGTCGATCCTGCAAGAAATGAGCGGCTCGGACGACCCAATCGCCAAGACGATGCATGGCATTGTCGCGGAGTGTTTTGAAGTCGACACGCATGTCGCGCCACTGATCGATGCTGCGTTGGGACAAAGAGCGCAATACGTCATCGTCAGCGGTGGCAATTTGCAAGAGGCGATTCTGTCGGGCAAATTCAAAATTAACAGCCGTGTCGGTCTGATCCGTCTCGATGAATTACCACGTCGACGCCCCGGCGACCGCATCCGACTCGATGGACTCAAAGGAGTGATCGGGCGAGGCGACCGCATGATCAAATGCGACGCGATGTTCGAACCACTGGCGCGTCACCTACTCAGCAGCACCTGGTTGGTCGATTCGCTGGGAACGGCACTGGGACTGCGAAAACTCAGTGGTGCGGGATTGCGATTTGTCACCGCGACCGGCGAATTACTGGAGACCGATGGCACCGTCGTCGTTGGCCCCGCCAGTATCTCGACCGGCTTGGTGAGCCGACGCAGCCAAATCACGGCTGCCGAACAAGAGATCAAACACTACCAATTCCAATTAAAAGAAACCGAGGCTGAATCCGAGCGATTGGCGTCATTGGTCGATGATCAAGCCGCCGAACTTGGACGCATCGAGCAAAAACATCGCAGCCAGATCACCGAGCGTGCTGCTGCGGTCGCCGATTTGCGTCACGCTCAAGAACGCTACCTTTCGCTCAAAACAGCGCATGACGAACTCGATGCCGAAGTCGTCGCCGCCAACCAGACTCGCACTGCGGCGGACCGTGAATACGCCGCTATGGGCAGCCGCATCGCCAGCGGTCAGCAAGAGATTGAAACGCTCGAGATGGAAGCCGCCGAGATCGACGAAATGCTCTCCGGCGCCCAAACCGAACTGCAATCCGCGACCAGCGAAGTGATGGCGATCTCGGTTGACATCGCTCGCGCCGAACAGAAATACGAGGCACTCTCCACGACGATGCAGCAACAGCGTCGCGACCAAAGTCAACGCGAAGCCGCTGTGGCAGAAGTCCGTGGCCAAGCCGAACAGGGACGCGTGCGGCTCGACGAACTCACCCTGCGAGTGCTCGAAGCGACCAGCCGGTTGGCGACGCTCAGCTGGGAATCGGACGCCAGTACGCATGAGCTTGCGGCGCTGGCCGAGTCGGCTGCGAAAGTTCGTGCCGAGAACCGTCAAATCGTCAAAGCCAGCGAAGACGCAATCAAGCAAACCAGTGTCGCTAGCGAAGCGGTCCACTCGATCACCGCCAAACGAGACAACGCAAAAGTCCGCCGCGATACGTTGGCCGACCGGCTGCTCGAGGACTATGAAATCGACCTTCGCAACTCCGAGCCCCCAGAGGATCTCGAAGCCCCCGAAGATCGCAAAGCGGTCGAAGACGAGATCACCGAACTGCGTGCTCAGCTGCAGCGGACCAGCAGCGTCAACATGGAAGCACTCGAAGAACTTGAGGGACTGCAATCACGCTACGATGAACTGCACGGCCAATATCAAGACTTGACTGCGGCCAAAGATTCGCTGCAACGGATTATCGGTCGCATCAACGCCGACAGCCGCCGCTTGTTCCTCGATACGCTCGAAGCGATTCGTCAAAACTTCCAAAAACTTTATCGCAAGTCGTTCGGTGGGGGGCACGCCGATTTGATTCTTGAAGAGAACGAAGATCCATTGGAAGCGGGTGTCGAGATTGTCGCCACGCCACCTGGGAAACCGAGCTTCAGCAACTCACTGCTTTCCGGTGGTGAAAAAGCGTTGACCGCGGTTGCGCTACTGATGTCGATCTTCCAGTATCGCCCCAGTCCGTTTTGTGTACTGGACGAAGTCGACGCCCCGTTTGACGAAGCGAACATTGGCCGTTTCGTAACGGTATTGAACGAATTCTTGGATCACTCAAAATTCGTCGTGGTCACGCACAGCAAGAAGACGATGACGGCGGCGACCACCCTATACGGCGTCACGATGCAAGAGTCGGGCGTCAGCAAGCAGGTCTCGATCCGCTTCGAAGACGTCAGCGAAGACGGCGAGATCAACGAAGGCGAAGCCGCCTAATCTTACCCATCCTACCAAAAAGGTGTCCGACACCTTTTCCAATGGGGGGTTAAGTGCAGACACGAAAAAAGCCGCGTTTAGGCGGCTCTTGCGTTCCCGTAAGGGAAGAAAAATGGGCGTTGAGGGACTCGAACCCCCGACCCTCTCGGTGTAAACGAGATGCTCTAGCCAACTGAGCTAAACGCCCGTACTTTTGACAAACCGAGGACGGATTGGCTTTCCGTCCTGATAGAACAGACTATCGGCTTAGCAAACGGGTTCGGCGGGAGCGGCGCTCGGCTCGCAGGCGATTGCGACGATTCGTTTCACTTGGCTTTTCATAGTACTCGCGGCGACGCATCTCTTTCTTGATGCCACTGCGCTCAACCAACTTGCGGAATCGACGTACTGCCTCCTGAATGGTTTCCCGGTCTCGAACCACTAACTTTACCATTTTGTCTCCGATTTCATCGCTATCTTTCTAACTCCCCATTTGGCCGAGGAAATGTCAAATACGAAATGTGTGTGTGTTTCTCGCTAGCTTTTGCCAGCCTCACTAGCTTTTGCCAGCCTCACTAGCTTTTGCCAGCCTCACTAGCCTTTGCCAGCGAAGTGCGGAAGTTTACCCGCCTCTTTACCCAGATGGCAATGCCCATCAAGCCAAAAAAATCAGCTTTTTCCTGCCAAATGTTTTGAACAGGTTTCCCACCAGGATCGGCGAGGCAATTTCGGCAGTCTGGGACATGCCCCGCTGGGGGCATCGCTCGAAGTCTTAGTCTATCGGCAAACGACACAGCTTTGAATCGGTGAATCGGGTGTTCCAAGTGAATTTAGTCAGGAATTGACTCGGGGATCGGAATTGGCACGAGGATTCGGTATGCCCGCCGCGAGGATTCGGTATGTCCGCCACGAGGCCTTGCATTCGTTACAGATTGCCTGAACCGAACCGCTGCGGCGTTACGAATTCGCTGATCGTTTCCTGCGGAATAAACGACAAACCTTGCCACGCTTGACCGACGGGAGTAATCGGCACGCGATTCGTGAACACGGCGGCGACTGGCCGATGCTTCGCACTGTCACAGCCAACGCAAATCGTCTTCCTCACGCACTCGCAGCGTGATCAGTGGCTCCGCGTTTGGTTGTGCACTGTGCTTCGCATTCATCCTACGTACCCGTGTGCTTTCGCTATGTCACCGACTCCTACATCCAGCGTCGATACGATGGAACCCGGCCAATTGCTTAACGAACTCGAGCGTCGCCAGGACGAAGTGCTTTTGGAACTCGATGCGTTGGACGCCAAACTGACTGCGGTTTTGCGTGGACTCGGAGTTTCGCTTGACGACGAGATCGATCAAGAATTGGTTTGATCGATGTACCGCAATTGCTGGTACAGCGTTTCGACACGGCTCATTTCGTAGCCTGATGCTTTGGCAGCCCGCAGCGGGTTGCCCAAGATCGCTTCGGCTTCCATCGCTCGTTTGTTGAGGAAGTCCAGCCGCATGCTGCTGTCGTACGGCACCATCTTTCGCGTGTTTTCGAGCGTTTTTTCAATAAACGCTTCCGGAATCTCGACGCCGCATGCGGCCGCCCCAGCGTGAACCTCGCGGATGATCGCTTCGGCCAGTGCAGAGGCGTTTGGATCGTCCATGATTTGTTTCGTCGACGCGTTCAAAATCACCGACAGGCTGTTGAAGGGAATATTCCACATCAGTTTTCGCCAACGCACCAAGGCGAGATCCTCCGAGAACTCGGTTGGAACGCCAGCCGAATTCAAGTCTTCGCAAATCTGATTGCCAATCAAAACCACCTTCGCGTCAATATCCGCTGCGGTGGAACCGGCCTGTGCTGCGGCAGCAGAAAACTGTGATGAGGGACGATATGGGCCAAACACGATTTTGCCAAAATCGATATGCCGGATATGGCCCGGGCCGACCTTGTTGCTGCACAGAAAGCAACAACCGCCAAACACCCTTTGCTCCCCGACGATTGCCGCCGGGTCCGCTTCGACGTTTAGCCCATTCTGCAGCACCAAAACGACGCCGCCATCACGCGTCGGAGCGGGCAGCAGTTCAGCGAGCATGTGGCTTTGCGTCGTTTTCAAGCCAATCAAGCTGACATCACATGGCGGCATCGTCTCGGGCGACGCATGGATGTGAAGATCGCGGAGGTGTATATCCCCCCAGATGCTGTCGACCCTTAGCCCATGTTCGCGGACATGATCAAAGTCGCTGTGTAGCAGAAAGTGGACTTCAAATCCCTGCCGTGCCAACATGGCTCCATAGAGTCCACCGAGGGCACCCGCACCGATGATTGCGTAGCGTTGCTTGTTCATGACGCTACATTAGCGAACCCGACTCGCAATTGGCAATTGCAGGGCCGCACAAGTCACCTCGCTCGCCGAGGCAGTCCCACCTCATTGACGGTTGAAGCGAGAAGATCCGCCGCAAACCCAATCGTGCGTTCCCTACCCCCAACGGGGTTCCGATGCGACCGATAAAAAGCGAGCGAAGCCCGATCGTGGCAGACAATAGGCATGTCTTGCGCTAGAATAGGGCGGTCCGGGGCATGTTCCAATCTCACAAAGAGTCGCATTGATGCTGACAAAGACACTGTTGTTATTGCTGTTGAGCGTGATTCCGGTCCGCGTTTCGACGACCGACGGCAAATCGGTCCAAGGCACTTTCCAGGGCATCGGCTCGGGTGAGCTACAAATTGGGGTGGATGGCGAGACACAGACGTATGGGTTTGACGCACTTTCATCGCTAACACCGGTGACTCCCCCCGATGCAACGGGCCCGACGATGCGAGTGATCTTGGCGGCCGGTTCGGAAGTGGCGGCTCAAGAGTTGTCTCTGACCGATGAAACATTATCGATCCAACCGCGACGTCAAAGTCGACTCGAAGTTCCCGTCAAGCAAGTGCGTGCGATTCGGTTTCGCGGGGCGACGGCGGCGGTGAATCCAGCTTGGTTAGCCAAGCTCGAAGACGAGCGTCGGGGTGACACGATCGCAATCCGGCGTGAGGGCGACATGCTCGATTTTATCGAAGGCGTCATCACCTCGATCTCTGCGGACACCGTTGGATTGGAACTCGATGGCGACGAGATCCAAGCGCCGATCGCAAAACTCGAAGGAGTCATCTTTGGCGGGACCAAGGTGTCGTCCAACCCCGGCGACATCCAGGTCGTCGATAGCTACGGATCTCGCTGGTCGGCTGCGGAGATGTTGCCGAGTCAGGCCGACGCACCGCTGCATCTTAAATTGGCTGGCGGGATCACTCATACGCTTCCCCTGGAACACGTCGAATCCATTCGTTGGACTGGCGGCCTCTCGTTATTAGCGACCGTAAAACCCGCCGTTTCGTCGCACACCGAATATGTGCAATCAAAACTCGACCGCGACATGCTGAATGCCTGGTTCGCCCCGAAGCCCGCCGACGGCCAGGATTTGGTCATGTATGGTCGCTCGACAGTGGAATATCGCATCGACGAAGGTTTTAAAACGTTTGCCGCCGGGGTGCGACGTGACAAGTCGGTGCGAAAAGCGACCGAGACCACGGTGCGAGTCTATGTCGACGAGAAAATGGTCTGGGAGGAATCGATCAACAACAACCAGCCGCTCGGATTTGAATTGCCCGTCGTGGAAGGTCGCCGATTGAAGATCGAAGTGGACCCGGGATCGCAAGGGGATCTGGGCAACACGATTCGAATTCTGCGTCCCCGGTTATTACGATAAGCACATCGACCGCGGTGCCAGAGCAGCAGAAGCGTGGCGGAAACAAATTCTGAAACGGCGAGAGGATTCGATAGTGAGCATGGCTGGAATGACAAAACACTCTGCGACACGGAAACGACAGCGGATTCCCAAACGGCATCTTGGGATGCTCGTTGCCGCGACGTTCATTGGCGCTGCCACGCTGTTTACAACGGGTTCCGTATCGGCGGCCGATGGTCCGTTGACTCTTTCGCCGCTGTTGGCCGAAGCCGAACAAGATCGGATCGAGGCAATCGAGCGAGCGATGCCATCGACGGTTTGTGTATTTGTTCCAGGCGGAGGGGGCGGAGGTAGCGGCGTATTAATTTCTCCCGACGGATATGCACTCACCAACTTTCACGTCTCCAGCCCCGCCGGCAATTACATGCGTTGTGGGCTCAGTGACGGCAATATCTATGATGCGGTCATCGTCGGCATCGACCCGGTGGGGGACCTGGCGCTGATCCGTTTGCTCGGACGTGACGATTTTCCCTATGCGACGCTCGCCGACAGCCAAAAAGCCAACGCCGGTGATTGGTGCATGGTGATCGGCAATCCGTTCCTATTGGCCTCGAATCTTCAGCCCACTGTGACGTGGGGCATCCTGAGCGGTGTGAATCGGTACCAATACCCCTCCGGCACGCTGCTTGAATATGCCGATTGTTTGCAAACCGATGCATCGATCAACCCAGGCAATTCGGGCGGCCCGCTGTATGACGCCGAGGGTCGCTTGCTAGGCATTGTAGGGCGAGCTTCGTTTGAAAAACGAGGCCGAGTCAACGTGGGTGTGGGTTACGCGATCAGTATCAACCAAGCCAAAAACTTCCTCGGCTATTTGCACAGTGGGCGGATCGTTGATCACGCAACGTTAGGCGCAACGGTTGCGACCGATGAAGACGGAGGCGTGCGAGTTTCCAACATTTTGGAATCCAGTGACGCGTACCGACGTGGCCTGCGATATTCGGCCGAGATTATCGAAATTGATGGCCGAGTCGTGCACACTGCCAACGACGTCCAGAACGTGATTGCGACGCTGCCAAGCGGATGGCGAGTCAAGTTGGTCTATCGCTACGAAGGCGATACGGTCGAAACATTGGTGCGATTGATGAGCGTGCATGGGCAAGATGAATTGCTCGAGAAAATGGCCGGAGCGATGCCACCACCGCCACCACGCGAAGCCCCCAAAAAGGATAAAGACGAAGAGAAGCAAGAAGAGGACGACGGAGACGATGCCGGCCCCGAAACCGCCGAGGGGGATGTCCCTGCCGCTGTCTTGGCGGTCTACGAAGAGCGACGTGGGTTTGCAAACTACTTTGCTAACCAACAACAACAAAATGAGTTCATCGAATCGCTCAGAAAACAGTTCCCCAATGGAGATGCCGGTCACACGGTCACATGGTCGATCCAGGGCAAAACGTCCAAGGACGAGAAGGTGTTCATCTATGTTTCGGATGACCGATTGTCGATGGTCGTTGGCGATACGCCGATTGAACCGGTGACGAAATCAGACCTTTACGAAAGCGTCGAGGCAAGATCATTTGCCGGAGCGATTCCAGCACTGGACGCATGGCGGCGGATGCTAGACAAAGGCCCCAAAAAGTTTGGCGAGACGATTTATTGGGGCACGATGCCATTGGCGGGCGAGCGACCGCTTCGTGATTGCGTGGTCGGCAGCGACGGCGAGTTCGAAATTCGCTGGCTGTCGCACCCCGAAAACAAACAAGTCGAATGCATCGAAGTGTTTGCCGATCGTGACGAAGACCCTGCAGAGCTTTGGATCCATCGCGATTCCGACGATGCGGATGCCGCGCCCACACGACTTGAGATTCGTTATGGAGTCGATTCGATATTCGAAATGACGATCGATTCATGGGACGTTCTCGAAAACGAGTCTTCCGACGACGACGACGACAATGCCAAGGACGCAGGCAAGCCAGCACAACAAGGTCAAGCGGAGAAACAAGGTTGATTGATTTCCAATTCGGTCGCGTGATCGCGATCCTAATGCTGGCTTGGTCACCGATATCGTCGGCGTTTGCCGAACCGTCGCTCGAACAGGCTGCCAGCAATGCACAACAGCGTGTCGTCAAGATCTATGGTGCGGGCGGCTTGTCGGGACTCGAGGCCTATCAGAGCGGTTTCCTGGTTTCTCCCGCAGGGCACATTGCAACGGCGTGGAGCTACGTGTTGGACGTCGAACCGACCGTGATCCTGGATGACGGACGCCGGTTTGAAGCCGAGATTGTCGGGTTCGAACCGTCACTTGAGCTGGCGGTCCTTAAAATCGAGGCTTCGAATCTGCCGTTTTTTGAAGTCAGCGGCGATGCGAATGCGCAGTGGGGCGATCCCGTGATCGCGGTCAGCAATTTGTTTGGCATCGCCACCGGCCGCGAACCCGCCAGTGTGATGCAGGGAAGTGTTGCGGCGGTCACGACGCTTGATGCTCGCCGCGGAACGTTCAAGACGCCCTACCGTGGCCAAGTCCTAATCTTGGATCTGGTCGCCAATAATCCTGGGGCGGCCGGTGGCGCCGTGGTCAATGCCGAAGGCAAGTTGGTTGGCATGCTGGGTAAAGAACTACGTGATGCATCAACTGGTGTATGGCTGAACTACGCTTTACCCGCCTCAGCATTTCGTAAAACCATCGGCGACATCATTGCCGGACGCGTCGTTCAGCGGATGGACGACAGCGAGCCCAAGTTGCCCCGCGATCAATCGCATACGCTCGCCACACTTGGCTTGGTGATGGTCCCCGATGTACTCGAGTCGACACCGGCGTATGTGGATCACGTGGTGGCGGACAGCTGGGCTTCGCGAGCTCAGGTGCGAACCGACGATCTGATTCTGTTGCTCAACGGCCGCCGTGTGGAGGGCCAGCGATCACTCCGCAACCTACTTCGCACGATCGATCGTCGCGATCCGGTGGAATTAACGATTCAGCGAAACTCTGAGATCATCCCCATCACACTCCGAGCCAAGTAATTGGCGTACTCCTTTTAGCTTCCTGTTGATCCTATGGCGAACGTGTTGAAAGTGCGAAGCCTTGTTAGCGGTTGGGCGCAAGCCCACCGGTATTGCATGCTAATTTTCTGTGCGAGACCGGACGGCTTGCGCCGTACCGCCAATCATTTGGACAGCAGGAACATCCTGATTCTTTCGCTTTTCATCGCGACCGCGGCTACTGTTGGGATGCGAGCTCCAGAAGCCTTCGCGGCGGACGACCTGCAGTATCGTCAAGCGATGGCTGAAGCGGTTCGTGCGACTGCAAACCATGTTTTGCCATCGGTTGTGGTGGTCGAAGTGGTCGGAGGGACCGGCGGCGCTGAGGGCGAAGTCGAACAAGACGCACCGACCAGCGGGGTGATCGTTGACAAGGACGGCTACGTGCTTGCATCAAGTATCGTGGTGCGGCGGCCTTCGGCCACTATTCTGGTCGTGTTGCCAGACGGATCGCGGCACGCTGCCGAAGTAGTGTCCAAGGACGAGCATCGTGACTTGGTGCTACTGAAAATCAAAACCGATACAGAATTGTCTCCAATTGCGATGCCTGACAAAATCGAAGGTCGCACGGGGCAAACCACCGTGGCTGTCGGACGCTACGGTATCGACGCATCGCCACTGGTCAGCCGTGGCGTGCTCAGCGGCAAAGAGCGACTTGATGGAATCGCGATCCAAGCCGATGCACGCGTGACGGCGTCCTTTTACGGTGGGTTGTTGGTGGATCTGTACGGCAACGCCTTGGGGATTTTGATTCCGGCGGTTGCCGAAGGCGGGGCCGAAGCGGACACCGATTGGTACGACTCGGGGATTGCGTTTGCCATTCCACTGGACGTGGTTAAAAAGAATCTCGATCGCATGCGAGATGGCCAAGACATCAAAAAGGGACTGATTGGAATCGTTTCGAAGAGCAAAGACCCGTACGAGAACCAGACCGAACTTGCCGCGATTCGAGTCCGCTCGCCCGCCGAAACCGCGGGGCTGAAAGCCGGCGACAAGGTGCGTGCCGTCGATGCTCAGAAGGTCCAACGCCATCAAGATGTGCGATTGTTGCTGGGGAAATTTGACGCCGGCGACACCATTTCGATCGAAGTCGATCGCGACGGAAAACGGCTCAGCTTTGATGTCACGCTGACCGATTCGATCCCGCCATTGCAGCCCCAGCGATTAGGAGTGATTGCCGTCAACCAAGCGGGCACAGAAACGCAAGCGGATGAATCGAAAGATGACGATCCAGCGAAACAGGTCTTGGTCCGCGAAGTGATTTCCGGCACCGCAGCCGACGGTAAATTGGAACCCGGCGACATCATCGAAAAGATCGGCGTCGCAAAAGTGGATGACGTCGAGTCGCTTCGCCGTCAAATGATGGCTGCCGAGCCAGGCAAGGCGATTGAATTAGCTGTGCGTCGTGCAGACGAAAACAAAACGATTTCGTTGACTCCCGACTCGATCGACAGCGGCGTCATGACGGCAATCCCCAAAGCATGGAGTGAGGCCGACGCGAAATGGTCGATTAATGAATTGAAGCTACCCGATGCCGCAAATGTCGCGGCAGTTTTGGCGCCAAAAGCCGACGAGTCGCTGAAGCAATTGGGATTGATGGTACTGCTGATGAATCCCGGCGAAGCGGCACCCAAAGAATGGCTCGAATCATGGCGCGAGGTCGCTGAAACGACAGGAGTCGTCGTGTGCGCGGTGGCTGCAGAAGATACCCAACGCTGGCACCCCAAAGAGATTGACGTCATCGGCCGATTTGTCGCTTCGATCCAAAAGACTTCGGCGATCGAACCATTGGCCGTTGCCGTTGCCGCCCCCGGAGCCATTAGTGGAACGAAGGCGGAAGCGGCGGATTCGATGGCGTTGGCGGTGGCGATGTCTGCCAGCCGTACGTTTTACGGAGTCGCAGTGTCGGCGAAAACACGTCCTCCGGCGGTCCGACTGCGAGAAAACGATGCCGAAGCCTCGCTGCAAGTTTTATTGCCGATTGCCCCGCAAGAGGATCCACCATCCTGGGCACCGACGCTTAGAAAATCGGGATACCCTGTGATCCAAGCGGGCGAGGTCGACAAAGAAACGCTGCTCCGCTGGGTACGTTTGCTA
Source organism: Novipirellula rosea (assembly GCF_039541335.1). Lineage (NCBI taxonomy): Bacteria > Pseudomonadati > Planctomycetota > Planctomycetia > Pirellulales > Pirellulaceae > Novipirellula > Novipirellula rosea. The sequence goes on from NZ_BAABGA010000017.1 coordinate 202,112, forward strand.
CAAGCGGTTTAGATCCCCAGCGGTTTAGATCCCCAGTGCCTTGCGCAGCGAATCGGCAACTTTGGGAACGGCGGTGTAGGGCGACTCTTCTTCATACTCAAGGACCACAAATCCTTGATATCCCGCGTCTCGTAGAATCTTGCCGATCCGATCCAGATCGGCAGGGCTTTTTTTCCCCGAGGGTGACTTCATCGTCGTTTTGACTTGAACGTTCACGGCGTAGGGGACGCACTGCGTCAGGTCGGCGTAGGGGTCGTCGGAAATGAAGTTGCCGGTATCTAGATTCATGCCGACCCACGGGTTTTGAACCTGCTGCATGATTGTCAAACATTGCTCGGCTGTCAGCTGACCATGATTTTCGACGCCCAAGAAAATGCCCTTGGACGCTGCATGTTCGGCACACTGTTCAAGCGCCGCGATCGCTTCGGGCATTCGCTCGGGCTGTTCGTCGATCTGCTTTTTTGTGCCGGCGAAAAACCGGATGTGAGGTGCCCCTAGAATCGCGGCGTTGTCGATCCATTTCATTGCATCCTGAATCTGTTGATTCAGCTTCGGGCCTTTACCAACCGTAAAATCATTGCCAATCGCGGTGCCTGAAATCGCAACGCCTTGCTCGAACGCTTTACGTTTTAGTTCGAGAAAGTAATCCGCAGTGGGCAGCGGATCGAAAAAGTAACTTGTCAGTTCAGCGGCATCAAATCCGTGCATCGTGCAGTAGTCGATGAAACCGGCCATATCGATCGCAGGACCATCGTCGGCCGGTTTTTGTGGCCGCTCTTTCATGAACGAAAAATAGCTTCGGAACGAATAGGCGGCTAACGCGAGCTGGAAACGTGGGGGTCCCGAACGAGCAATCGGCTCGCGAGCAACGCTTGCGCTCGAAAGCGATTGACACGCGAGTGCTACGCTGGTTCCGGCAGCCAAAGTGTTCTGAATAAATTGACGTCGCTTCATCATGGTGCACCTGCGTGAATGAACGGAGATCCAGAAAATAGAGAGTTTGAGAAAACGCTATTCTGACACATTCAAACACCGCGTGCTGCAGCATTTTGCCCAGCAAGCTCACTTTGCCGGCCTACTTTTCGATGCGTCGTTCGAAGCGCTGGATCGATATCGCTCGGCCATTCGCATCCGATTCGACAATCGCACCACACAGCCGCACGTCGTCGGTGGCGACATGAAAATGGCACGGCTGGAACGTGCGAGTCGTCTGCGTGACACGCTTGATGTCGCGGCCAATGATGCTCGCGTACGGACCGCACATCCCCACATCACACTGGAATGCGGTTCCACCGGGAAAAATACAAGCGTCCGCGGTCGGCACATGGGTATGGGTGCCAAGCACCGCTGTCACTCGCCCGTCTAAATAACGTCCGAGCGTCTGCTTGTCGCTGGTCGCTTCGGCGTGCACATCCACCACGATCTGTTTCGTTTTTTCGCCGATCTCCTCTAGCACACGATCGATTGCGATAAAGGGACAATCGACCGGCCGCATAAAGACACGTCCCAGCAGCGAAACGATGGCAAACGAACTGCCGCCACTGGTCTTCACAATCGTCCAGCATTTGCCGGGTGCATCGGGAGGAAAGTTCGCGGGTTTGACAATTCGCTTGCTGGTTTCAAGCGTTTTCGCGATCTCTTTCTCACGATAGATATGATCGCCCAGCGTCATCGCGTCGACGCCCGCGTCTACCAAACGACGATATTGACGCGAGGTTAACCCTGACCCATCGGCCGCGTTTTCTGCGTTGACGATCAATGCATCCAAACGCAGCTCTTTACGCAACGGTTCGGCGTGTTGCAGCACGGCGGTGTAGCCTGGTTTGCCGACAACATCACCGAGAAACAGGATTCGCATCAAATTCGATTTTTGTTAGACGGGTGAGATCACTTCGAGAATTGCGAGCTCATGATACTCGCGAGGCGTCATGGACGCGAAGACGACGAGATCAATCGTCGTCGAATTCACCTTCAAAAATATCCTCACCCGCAAGCGTTTGCATGATCAAAGGGCAGCCTTCCTCGAGCATATCGAGCACCTCACCGAAGCCTTCCTCTTCGCCATAGTAGGGATCGGGAACGTCGTTGGGCCACTCGTCATCGAGGTAGTCGCCGAACATGCGGATGTGAGATTTCGATCCTTTTCGCAACCCGTGCAGAAAGGCGTGAATCTCCGCATCCATAGCCAGTACCAAATCAAATCGTTTGGGATCAAGGTCGGCAGCGGTGACGACTCGAGCACGACTGGTTAATTCATAACCGCGTGCTTCGGCTGCCGATCGCATTCGTGGATCGGCGAGTTCACCCACATGGAAGGCCTGCGTCGCCGCCGAATCAACTTCCATATCGACACCGTATTCTTGGGCGAACCGTTTCATCACTGCCTCACCGGCAGGCGAACGGCAGATATTTCCCATGCATACAAATAGGATTCGTTTTGTCATTGAAATTGCACCCTACAAAGGTGTCTCGGAACACGGTTTCGGGTAATGTGAATTCATGGCCAATGAGGATGCGTCGCGATTGGACCATCACGCATGACCACGATAATGTTTTGTAAAAGTTCGCCAGCGGGCGCGTCCCTACTGGTTGGGGGCAGCCACGACGCAGCGCCACTGAGTATAGCGTTTTGCGCCAAATTTGCAGGTGTGCACCCAGAGAGAACCAGCTTTGAAAGCAAGGAAAGGATGTTTCGGCCCCTTGCCGCAAATCAGCTCGCCGAGCCTGAGGAGGACGGGGGGTGAGTGGGGTGGGTTTTGGATCGCTCCGAAATTTGGTATTCTGGCGATTCATCTGAACATGACAGGCTTTTCACATGGCGGTGTCTGACCGCAAAAACTGAAAATTCGAACTTCGTTTGGACGACGTTAAGTTGAGATTTCCCTTGAGACACCAGCGAGGGAATCATGCGAATTGAAGTGACGAAAATACTTTGGCGGTTTGCTTCACTTTAGTACTACGAACGGTTCGTAACAGAAATCGCGAGTTATTTTCCCAGGAGATGCGGTGTTTTTTTGCCGTCATGGCATAACGTTACCCAGGAGCCTCGCAGCGTCGATGACGCTGTTTTTTCTTTCGCTCCACCTTGTTCAGGTTTCGCCTGTTTCCGGTCAAGATCCGTCGATAATTCCGGATTCCGCTCCCCCCGCGGAAGGCTCCGGCGACGATGATCTCCGTGCTCACGCAATTGAACAACCGCTGGCAATTAAACAACCGCTGGCGTTCGAGCAAACGGAATTCGCGGTCAACAAAGAGGGCTATGTATCGCTGAACTGGAACGAGGTTCCGGGGGCCAGCGAATACGTATTACTGGACGCTCAGCAACGCGTTCAATACCGCGGTGCCTTTCCCGTCGCTTTTGTATCGGGACTATCCAACGGTACTTATCCGTTTCACGTGCAAGCCAAGAACGCCGACGGCGAAGTGATCGCGAAGACGCAGATTCCTGCGGTGGTAGTAGTACGACACTGGCCGATGAAGTACGCATCGGGACTGTTTTTCGTTGGTCTTGCCGTGTTTCTTATACTGGTATTTTTGATCACCTGGGGCTCATGGCGAGCCCCACCGGAGCGTGATGAACCAAGTGAGGATCATTCATGATTGTTGCTGCGACTCCGATTTTGAGTTCGACAGCGGGCTATGTGATGTTGGCGTTGTTCAGTGTCCTGTGGATTTCGCTTGGTCTTTGGTGGGGACGACGTGCCAAATCGTATGACGGCTTTGCGGTCGCTGGCAGAAACGTCGGATTAGCGTTGGCGACGGCCACCGCCGTGGCGACGTGGATCACCTCGAATACCACGATGTTGGCCCCCCAATTTGCCTTGCAGTTGGGCGTTTGGGGCGCGGTCGCCTATGCCACAGCGAGCTTCGGATTGTTCGCGTTTGCGCCGATGAGTGGCCGCATTCGCAAATTGATGCCCAATGGGTATACGGCGGTCGAATTTGTCCGCCGTCGCTACGGCATTTGGGGAACGGTCCCATTTCTGATTATCTCGATGTTCTACGCGTTGACATGGTTGATATCGATGTCGATGGCCGGTGGTAAACTGCTTAATGTATTGTCAGGCATCCCCTATGAAGTCGGGATGACAGTGGTCCTATCGGTATGCGTTTTGTACACGCTGTTTGGCGGAATGTATGCTGTGATTGGCACCGATTTCATCCAAAGTTTGATCATTTTGGTCGGGTTGGTCGTGGTCGCAATCGCGGTGCTTGTCAAAATAGACATTGCCGATGTGCATGCAAAATTAACACTGGATCGACCGATGTTGTTGTGGGTCTTATTTCCTGCCGCCTTGATGTCGCTATTCAATAATATGTTGTTTAGTTTTGGTGAAATCTTTCACAGCAACGTATGGTGGAGCCGCGCGTTTGCGATGCGAGAGGGTGTTGGCCCCAAAGCGTATGCCCTTGGTGGATTGTTGTGGCTGCCGGTCCCCATCCTCGCTGGATTTCTTGGCTTGGCCGCTCCCACGCTTGGCATCGGCGTCAGCCAACCCGACACGGTGGGCCCATTAGTGGCCGCGACCCTATTGGGATGGGGTGGTGCCTTGTTGGTCTTTGTCATCGTCTTTTGCTCGTTGGCGTCGAGCATCGACAGCTTGTTGGCGGCCACATCGGACTTGATCGTCAATGATGTGATCGAGCGATGCTCGCCCGCCCCCTTATCCGATACAGCGAAGCGGCGTTATTCCGCAATCAGCATTGTGATGCTCGGTGTTTTGTCTTGGGCGTTTGCCTGGCCGAACCTGGGGACGCTTGCGACCGTGTTGTTTTTCGCCGGACCAATGGTAGGCAGTTGCATCTGGCCCATCGTGGGCGGTTTGTACTTTCGCCGCCCCAGTGCCGCAGCCGCTTGCAGCGCCATGGTTTCGGGCAGTATCGTTGGCTTGGCTGCGTACGAGATGATCGGTTGGTTTGTCGGATCGTTGGTCGGTGCGGCGGTTTCGGGAGTCGTCTTTGGTTTGGTCACGCTGTTGGTCCCCGACAACTTTCAATTTAATACCCTTTCGACGCTCCAAAGCGATGACCAGTCAGTCGATGCTCTGGATACACGCGAGCCGGTGGGAGCGAGTTGAACATGATGTTTTCGGTCTCTTTTCTACAGTGGCTTGTGGTGGGCGCGTTGGTGCTATGCAGCATCGGCGTGATCATGCTCGTCGCGTTTTTGTTCTTCGATTCTCGTGGTAAGAAAATATGGTGAAGAACGTGAGCACAAATACAAAAACCAACTCTCAATCTCTTCGCATGACAACGGATGTGGCGATGAACTCAAAAGGAATGCAGTTGTGTCCCGGTGATTTGCTGAACATTAGCGACGGCAAGATTGATCGCGAGGCGCTCGAGGCGTTGGCGGGACAATCGATCTTGAATCCGCGGCAATTCGATCGCCGCACCGTGATCGCGATCGCTCAATTAGCCGCCGTGCTGGAGATGCGAAATGTCGAGATCGACAAACCGCTTGATGGCAAGATCGCGATCACCGCATTTTTCGAAGCCAGCACTCGCACGCGGCTGTCCTTCGAAAGTGCAGTGCAGCGACTCGATGGCAAAGTACTCTCGGTGCCTGATGGCCAAGTCACCGGTGTTGCCAAGGGCGAGTCGTTGGCGGATATCGGCGAGATGTTTAACACGTACGGTGACGTGGTCATCATGCGGCATCCCGAGACCAACAGCATGGACGAAATTCGCCGCAATTTGCAGCGACCGCTGATCAACGCCGGTAACGGATCGGGACACCATCCAACGCAAGCGTTGATCGATTGGTACTCGCTGCTGAAATGGCGACCGGAACTGGCGGTGGAAAATTGTCCCGAAGACCGCCGCGTGCACCTGGGGATCATCGGGACGCCTGGATCGATGCGAGCGGTGAAAAGTTTTCTGCGGCTATCGCTAATGTTCACCAATTCGGTCAAACGGATCACGTTGATTTCCGAAATGGCCGATCCCGTTGGCTTGGATTTGACCGAGCCGATCGAAGAGTCGCCCATTCCAATCGACATCACTAACGATGTGCAAGAAGTCCTGCCACATTTGGATGTCGTGTACGTCAATTCGATTGCATTTCTTGGTGATAGTTATCGCAACCTTGACGGTCGCTATAAACTTGATCGCAGCAGTAATTTAAAGCCGGGTTCGGTGATCATGCATCCCTTGGCACGCAACGACGAGTTATCCGAAGACTTGGACGAAACTGAACACAATCTTTATTTTGCCCAAGCTGCGGGCGCCGTGTTCGTGCGGCAAGCACTTTTGACCGCGGTACTGGATCGCTTAGATCGAATCAGCGGAATCTAATCTCGGGGCGATCAATTGCTCGCTGCCGAAGCGACTTCGTTCACTTCGGCGGCACGGCGGCACGGCAAAACGGTTTCGATCGTGCCCTGCGCCAACCTCATTCCCCCAACCCAAAAACACCCAACAGGAATTCTTATGTGTGGCATTACTGGGTTCTGGAACCCATCACGAACCAACGAACGCGAACTGCGATTCACCCTCGATCGCATGCTCGATGTCCTAGACCATCGCGGTCCCGACGAACGCGGCAGCAAGTTTTACTTAGATAACGGTGTCGCACTGGGGCACACCCGGCTATCAATCGTGGGATTGAGCCATGGCCATCAACCGATCGAATCGGCCGAAGGCGACTATGCCATCACGGTCAATGGCGAATTGTATGGCTACAAACGTGTGCGAACGCAACTGGCTTGCCAACAATATGATTGCAGCGGTAAAAGCGACAGCGCGATCGCACTGCCACTTTACCTGCGAGACGGATTGTCGTTTGTCGATCAATTGCGAGGCGAGTTTGCGATCGTCCTGTACGACGATCGCAAGAAACGTTTGATTTTGATTCGCGACCGATTCGGTATTAAACCTCTCTACTACTCGGTAAACGATAATGGCGTGGTATGGGGATCGGAAGTCAAGTCGATCCTAAAACACCCCGACGTGACGCCTAAGTTATGCCCCAAAGCAGCACTGCATCAAATGATGCAGGTCATGGTGCCCGGCAGCACAGCATTCGAAGGCGTTCATGCTCTGCAGCCCGGACATATGCTGATCGCCGAAATGCGTAACGGACGCTTGGAAACAAAGACCGAGCGATGGTGGGATTTTGTCTTCCCGACGTCGCATGATCCCAATCCGGATCCGGCAGAGTACGTGCAAGGCGTCCAGGACCGTTTGATCGACGCGGTCGCCACGCGACTCGAAGCCGATGTGCCGGTCGGTTGCTACCTTTCGGGCGGCATCGATAGCTGTTCGATTTTGGGATTGGCGACGACGCTACAACAGTCACCCGTCAAAGCGTTCACGATCGCGTTTGACAACGATGAGTACGACGAATCAAATATCGCCAAACTGATGGCCGATCGCACCGGAGCCGAACAAGAACTGCTGCGGTTGACCGAAAAAGAACTCTACGGCCCCGCCTTTGAACGTGCGACTTGGCATGCCGAACGCACGTTTTACAACACCTTGGCGGTTGCCAAGTGGCACATGAGCCGCCGCGTGCGAGCCTGTAATTACAAGGCAGTCGTGACCGGCGAAGGTTCGGACGAATTGTTTGGCGGCTACCCGTTTTTCAAACGAGATTGGTTAGGCCGCGAAGATGAAGGTGGCTTGTTCGCCGGCGCGATCTTGTCCGAAGAGGATATGACGCATCCGGCATGGGAAGATCTGTGCGGGTTCACTCCGTCCTTTATGCAGCCCTGGATGCTGGTGCTCGAACGAGTCCGCCCGTTGCTGTCGGCCGAGATGCAGGACTTGCTACGTGAATATGATCCGGTAGCAGCGGTCGCCGCTGCGATCGATCCGGACCAAGTTCGCGGACGACACCGACTGGATATCTCTCAGTACACCTGGAGCAAGACGATGCTGGAAGGGCAAATCTTGACATGGGGTGGCGACCGCATGGATATGGCCAACAGCATGGAAGCACGACCGGCGTTTTTGGATCATCATTTAGCCGAGTACGCGACGACGATTCCGCCCGAAGTGCGGATTCGCAATGGGGTTGAGAAATGGGTGTTGCGTGAAGCAATGGTGAACGTGCTGCCGCGAGAGTTATATGAACGTAAAAAGTTTGCCTTTATGGCACCGCCGGCCCACACCGATCCGGTCAAGCGAAACGCGGTCCAAGAGATGATCGATCACTGGTTAACCGAAAGCCGTGTCAGCGAGGTGGGATTCTTTAACCGCGACGCTCTGAATCCGTTTATCGAAGGAGCATGGCAGGAGACTGATGGCACGATTGCACGGCGGAATGATATCGTGATCAATCACACGCTGCAGCTGCACATGCTGCACGGCCAATACGTCGAAGACCTTCCGCTTCCCGTGGTCGATTGACACGAGATATAATGCTCGCTCCGCCGGGAAAAGAGTTTCAATGGAGCTTGCAAACGGAATAACACTCAGCGGTCGAGAACAACCACTCTGCACCAGGAAGGCATCGCGTGTCCGACAAGCTCACCGAGGAACAAATCGAGACGATTCGCCTTGAATTGCAAGCGGGTCGAAAACTGAATGCGGTCAAGCTTTGCAAACAATGGACGGGAGGTTCACTTGTCGCGGCAAAGAACTACGTCGAGAGTCTCCCCGCTGGCCCAGAGACCGTTTCCTGGCACAAGGATCTAAACGGGAAACAGATCGATGAAATACTCGATGCCATCCAAGAGGGCAGCAAGCTGAAAGCAGTCAAGCTGTACAAAGAGAGCACGGGCGTGCGGTTGAAGGAATCAAAAGTGTTCATCGAACGTTTGATGCACGAACTAGGAATCGAACAACGAAAGGGCTGTGCCGCAACGATTCTATTATTTGTGATCGCAGGTATCGCGACACTTCCTTTATTGCTCAATTCGTAGATCGAGAACTCACGACTGCGGGGCTCGCACAATCGCTTGCCTGCCATTAATTGCAAGATCGGCGATCAGTGGGGACTGGCATCGGCGTTTTTCAGAGCATAGCATGAGTGCTCTTTTCGGGGGCACTTAAGTAGCACATGTATGACATCGTTTCACATCGCTTCCAGCACTCAACTTCGCGAACGAGCGATCACTCGCAGTCACTGCAATCATCTTCTGACGAACATCGGTGTATGGTCGCGGGATGGACAGTGGATCTATTACGACGTTCGCAGTGATGCGGCAGGTTCGCTGTTCGATGGCAATCGGATCGAACGAGTTCATGTCGAATCCGGCGACGTTGAAGTGGTCTACCAAGCCAACCATGCTGCTTGCGTCGGCGTGGTCACCGCGAGTCCCGTCGATGACAAAATTGTTTTCATCCACGGCCCTGAGAACCCAAGCGAAGATTGGTCGTATGCCGCTTGGCATCGTCGTGGGGTCACCGTCGACCTGCAACAAGGACCTGCCGCAACGAAACACCTCGTCGCCAATCTTGATGCGTGCGATGTGGTTCCGCCTTATACCCCCGGCGCGCTTCGTGGTGGCACTCATGTACATGTCTTTAGTGGCGATGGGCGCTGGGTCAGCTTTACGTACGACGACCATGTACTAGCGACTTCGACCACGGTGGGGGCTCATCAGAATCAGCGGAACGTCGGCGTGTCGGTCCCCATCGCCCAAGTCCATGTGCCGACAACCCATCCGCGAAATCACGACGGGGCGATGTTCAGCGTCTTGGTCACAAAAACCTCGGATGATCCGGCACCTGGCAGTGACCAAATCAATCGAGCCTACAGCGACGCGTGGGTAGGTGAGAGCGGCTACCTTCGTAGCGATGGTTCACGACAGACGCGTGCGTTGGCATTCATCGGCGATGTGATCTCGGAGGACGGCCGCACCGTCCCCGAACTGTTCGTGGTCGACATTCCCGATGACGTCACGGTCCGTGGCGACACGCCGCTCTGCGGCACTCCGTTGACACGTCCTGCGCCGCCACAAGGCACCGCACAGCGACGATTGACGGATACGACAGAGAGAAAATACCCGGGGCTTGGCAACGTCCGACATTGGCCACGCAGCAGTCCCGATGGCAGCAAGATTGCGTTTCTGATGCGCGATGATGCGGGGCGAACGCAACTTTGGCTCGCTTCCCCAACCGAGCCGGGATTCCGTCAACTCACTCACAATGATTTTCCCATCGAGTCCGCGTTTAGTTTCCGTGCCGATGGCGCCGCGATCGCCTGTGCTGCGGGCGGCTGCATCTGCGAAGTGGATATTGCCGACGGCACTACTACCCCGCTCACCGCGGAATCGGATCCTGCTAGTGCCGCACGTCCCGAAGCGGTGGTTTATTCCCCCAATGGAAAGCATGTCGCGTTTCTGCGACCTGATCGTTCGATCGCAGGGAACCCGAACCAGATTTTTGTTGCAGAGACGCGGTTGGGGTGAGTGAGAACAAAACTGACGCGGACGTCACGTTCAAATTTCAGTCTCTCTTCATACAATCGGCGCTGGTCAGGATCTCGGGAAATCATCTCCAATACTCCTGTCGCTTCAGAAAACGCCGGGTCAGGTAGACGGCGAATGGTTTCTTCGGCGGTCAGTGCGTCGGCTTGTTGGAAAAAGCAACACCATTGCTCGATCGGGTGGGTGACAGCTTCATTATGGCTAGGTGGCGAGTATCGCTACGCGGGCTGTGAGCTCCTTAGTGTGCCTCGAGCCAGTTGTCGCCGATCCCCATCTCGACCACGATCGGTACGCTCATCGGCATCGCCGTCTTCATCGCTTGTTCGATCACCGGCATTACCACTTCGCTTTCCGACTTGGGCATGTCAAAGACGATTTCGTCATGCACGGTCAGCAGCATCTTGGTCTTGAAGTCACCTTCGGTCAGTGCTTCGTGCACACGGATCATTGCCAATTTCAGCATATCGGCTGCGGTGCCCTGAATCGGGCTATTCATCGCCAAACGCTCGGCCGCGCTGACTACCGTTTTGCTCTTTGAATTGATGTCGCGGATATAGCGGCGACGCCCCGTTCGCGTGGCCACATAGCCGTGCTCTTTAGCAAACGCGATCGTGTCGTCAATGTATCGCTGAACGCCGGGGTACTTTTCAAAGTAGTTGGCGATCAACTCATTGGCTTCACCACGAGGAATGTTCAGCCGTTGTTGCAGCCCAAACCCTGAGATGCCGTAGATGATGCCAAAGTTTACGGTCTTGGCCTTGTCACGCATCTCACGCGTCACCTCTTCGGGGTCGACCTTGTAGACCTTGCTCGCCGTCACGGTGTGAATATCTTCGCCACTGATGAACGCTTCACGCATCGCCTCGTCACCGCTGAGTTCGGCCATCACACGAAGTTCGATTTGCGAGTAGTCGGCCGACAGCAACACGTGATTTTCGTCACGCGGAACAAACGCGGCTCGAATTTCACGTCCGCGTTGTTTCCGCACGGGGATCGTTTGCAAGTTAGGATCGTTCGATTGAATACGACCGGTCGCAGTCCACGTTTGACTGTAATGCGTGTGTAGTCGCCCCGTCTTGGGATTGACCGCCGCGGGAAGTTGATCGACGTAGACCGATTTCAATTTGCGGGCGCCTCGGTACTCGAGCACGTCGCGAATGATGGGATGTTTTCCGGACAAACGTTCGAGTTCGGCTTCGCGAGTCGAATATTGTCCAGTCGCCGTCTTCTTGGGATTCTTTTCGATCTCGAGTTCTTCGTACAGCACCACGCCAAGCTGCTTGGGCGAATCGATATTGAACTCGTGTCCGGAAGCAGCAAAGATTTGATTTTGCAGGTCCTCGATTTCACCGCTCAGTGTGCGTGAATATTCGTGCAACGCTTCGCTGTCCAACCGAATACCTTCGTATTCCATATCGACCAAGACGCGGACCAACGGGAATTCGACTTCGTAACAAACCTGGCTCACGCCGGCCGCTTCGAGATCCGCACGCAGGATCTTAGCGACCTGAAACGTGACATCGGCGTCTTCACAGGCGTACTCGGCCACTCGCTCGACCTCGACGTCGCGCATGTTCTTCTGTTCTTTGCCTTTAGGGCCAATCAAATCGCTGGTGGGGATCGGTTTGTAGCCCAGATACAGCGTCGATAGGTAATCGAGCCCATGCCGCATCTCGGGCTCTTTCATCGAGTGGGCCAACATCGTATCGACAAGTTTGCCGCGAACTTCGAATCCATGCCAACGCAACAAGGAAAGATCGTACTTCAAGTTGTGACCAATCTTTTCAATTGAATCATCTTCAAAGATAGGACGAAATTCATCGATCACCGCCTGCGCCTGCTCGGGGTTATGAGGACAGACAACGTAGTAAGCCGAATGCGGCTCGAAACAAAACGCAATCCCAAGCGGAAATGCGCTGCGAGGATCGAGTGAAGTTGTTTCGGTGTCGAAACAGATCGAATCTTGCAGAGCCAACTTGGCGATCAGATCGGCACGCTCTGCCGCCGTATGGATCGTGTGATAGGAATGCGGCACATCACGAATCGTTTTCTCTTCGACTGGTTCGTCGAACAACGTCGCTTGAATTTCAGATTCTCGTTTTTCCCGGACGACGTTCGCACGAGCCGATGCGGCGGAGAACGACTTGCCAAAGACTCGTTTGCCGATCGCGTCAAATTCGAGTTCCGTCAGCAACGCCTTGAGCGCATTGGTGTCATAACTTTTCCACAACAAATCATCGATTTCAACGCTGTGCGGAACGTCCAATTGAATCGTAACCAGGCTCTTCGAGAGCATGGCTTTGTCCTTGTTCGATTCGATGTTCTCTTTTTGTTTGCCTTTTAGTTCGGACGACTTGGCATACAGCTCTTCGATCGATCCGTACTTGGCAATCAATTTCTGAGCCGTCTTGGGGCCGATTCCGGGGACGCCGGGAATGTTGTCGCTGGCGTCGCCCATCAAACCGAGAATGTCGATAACTTGATCCACCCGCTCGATTTCCCACTTCTGCAAAACTTCTTTGACGCCAAAGATTTCAGCATCGCCACCCTTGCGTCCAGGCTTGTAGACAAACACGTCTTCGGTGACGAGTTGGTCGTAGTCCTTGTCCGGCGTGACCATGTAGGTGCGATACCCTTTGGCCTCGGCTTGATGTGCGATGGTGCCAATCACGTCATCGGCTTCGTAGCCAGGCATCCGAATGCTGCGGATATTCAGCGCCTCGAACAAGCGATCGATCAACGGCAACTGTTTGGCAATATCCTCGGGCATCTCATCGCGTTGGGCCTTGTATTCGGGAAACGCTTCGTGCCGCGCCGTCGGCTCGGGGGTGTCGAAGGCGACAGCGATATGCGTCGGTTCCTCGCGGCGAATCAAATCCAACACCGTGTTCAGCACCCCAAAGACTGCCGACGTGCAGATCCCGCCCGAAGTGAACCGCGGACTGCGAACCAAAGCAAAGTGGGCTCGGTAGGTGAGCGCCATCCCGTCGAGCAAGTAGAGCTTTTTGTCGCTGGGGAACAGGTTGGACGTTGTATCAGCCATAGTCGCTGCAAATTGAGGAAGCGTGTCAAAGAATAACGCTATTTTTATCGCACAAGCGTCACTGGCGTAAGCCGATCGATTCGCTACAACTATTTTGCCGATCGTTGCCCGACGTCTCCGACGTCGGAATTCACGTTTGCAGGACCTCGAATGTCGGAGACATCCGGCGACGCTGAAACCCTGTACCAATGACAGGCTGGAAGCCTATCCCACTTTTTTCTCTGATAGATCTGAGTCTTATGCGTGTTCTTGTTACCGGATGTGGCGGATTTCTTGGCCGCCAAATTGTCCGTCAATTGCTTCGCCGCAACGACTCGGTAGTTGGAATCTCGCGGGGCGTGTATCCCGAATTGGTCAACGAGGGAATGCAGCACGTTCGTGGCGATCTAACCGACGCCACTTTCTGTCAAAACGCAATCCGTGATGTCGACGCAGTCTTTCACACTGCGGCGGTCGCGGGGGTTTGGGGACCTTGGGAGCATTTTTATTCGATCAACAAACTAGCGACCGATCACGTCATCGCGGCTTGTCAAGCGAACCACGTTCGACATCTCGTTTACACAAGCAGCCCCAGTGTGACGTTTGATTCGCAGCACCAACGCAATCTGGATGAATCGGCGGCCTATCCAAGCCACTGGCTGTGCCATTATCCCCACACCAAGGCGATGGCCGAACAGGCAGTATTGGCGGCACATGTGCCAGATGAACTGAACACCGTCGCGCTGCGGCCGCATTTGATTTGGGGGGATGATGACCCGCATATCATTCCACGGATTTTGGATCGTGCTCGGCGTGGGCGTTTGCGAATCGTGGGCGATGGCAAGAATCAAGTCGACACGGTTCATGTCATTAATGCTGCGGCCGCTCACCTCGACGCGCTCGATTCGCTTGATCGTGACCCGAGTCGAGGTGGTGGGCGTGCGTACTTTATCGCGCAAGACGAGCCGGTGAATTGTTGGGACTGGATTCGCGAGATTTGCGAAATAGGAGGGGTCACACCACCAACACGCAAGATCAGCTACAAAGCGGCGTATCGCATCGGAGCGGTGCTGGAATCGGTGTATCGTGTGTTGGGGCGAACGCACGAACCGCCGATGACACGCTTCGTGGCCGCTCAATTAGCCAAGGATCACTACTTTGATATTTCGGCGGCAAAAGAGCGACTCGGCTACCACGTTCGCATTTCGATGAGCGAAGGACTCGATTCGCTACGCCAATCGCTCCGTGACGGTCACGCTAAGCGAGACCAGTGATGGCTGCGTCCGATCAGATTTTCTAGATCGGCGAAATATTCCGGATAGGTTTTGGCCGTGCATGACGGATTCTTGATTTTGACGCCCGCGATCCTCAGTCCCGCCAACGACAAACTCATCGCCATGCGATGATCGTGGTACGTTTCCAGTACCGCACCGTGTAAACCTTTCACGCCGTCGGCAGGGGGTGTGATGGTTAAGCCGTCTTCGTGTTCGGCCACCGTGGCGCCGAGCTTGTTTAGCTCGCAAGCCAAATCACCGATGCGATCGGTTTCCTTGAAACGGTTGTGTGCAACACCACGCACTCGAGTTGGGCCGTCGGCAAACAGAGCTACAACCGCTAACGTTTGCACAGTATCGCTGATTGCGTTCATGTCGATATCGATGCCACGGAGCGGACGCCCTGTGACCGTGATCCCGTTGTCATCTTCGTCGACCTCGCAGCCCATTTTTTTCAGCACATCGACAAAGCCGACGTCTCCTTGCATTGCGGCATGCGTCAGCCCGGTGACGGTAACCGAACCACCGCTAATCGCCGCGGCGGCCCAGAAGTAACTGGCGGCCGATGCGTCGGGTTCGATCGCGTAATCAAGACCACGATAACCGTAGCCATCGGTGCTGGCGGAACTCGAGATGTCAAAGGCAATGCTTTGCCCCGCCGCGAGTCCCGAGCTGACCGTGGTGACCTTGCCACCAAACGACTCGATCACTTTCGAGGTCATGTCGACGTAGGGCCGTGAAACCAACTCGCCCGTGACGGCGATCCGCGTGGTGCGCGTTGGATGCGAATTGGCGTCGCCTGAACCAATCGGCGCGGCCATCATCAATCCGCTTAAATATTGGCTGCTGACGGAGCCGCCGACATTAATTTCCCCAGCATGCCATCCCGCCGAATCGATCACGACCGGCGGGCATCCGTTTGTCGATTCCGCGCGGATCGTTCCGTTCATGATCGGGACGATGGCGTCGACCAGATCCCCGATCGGCCGTTCGTGCATCCGCGGAACTCCGTGCAGATTGTATTGCCCTGAGGCCGCTGACAGCGCCGCGGTCAGAAAACGAATCGTCGTCCCGCTATTGGCGATAAACAGCGAATGAGGTTCGCACTGACTTGAGGATGACGCTCGCGGCCCGGCATTGTTGACTACGATGGTGCGTCCGCCGTCGGACACGTTGATGTCCAGCCCGATCGTTCGCAGCGCCTCGATCATGACTTCGGTGTCTTCGCTACGCAGCGCGCCGGTCAACTTGGAGGTTCCCGAGGCAAATGCGGCACAGATCAAAGCTCGATTCGTCAGGCTCTTACTGCCGGGCGGCTGAATCGCTCCGGTCACAGCGCCGCCGGGAACCACTTCGACGACAGTTTCACCGCGATCCGCGGGGACGCTTGCTTGGGGGCCCGGTGATGCTTGGGGGCCCGGTGATGCTTGGGGACCCGATGAACGGTCGGATTGGGGAGACGAGGACTGGGTTTCGCGCATGATCGCAGACAGTGAGGGAACGAGGTTACATCGCCACTGGTGTACCCTGAGTCCGCACGACCAACGACCCGATAATCATAATCCCCAACGTGCCGGTGTGAACCAACCATGCATCGCCGCTCAGAGCGACCGTCCGCATCGTGACAAATGTCATGACTAACAATGCGATGTAAAACTGACGCTCAGACCATCGAGCCAATTCGCCATGGCTGACTCTGCTCAGGAACAAAATGGCAAGTGCAAGCAGGGGAAGGATGATAGCATCGACGATTCGGAGAGTTTGGGAAAGATCCGACACGTGATTTGCTCCGAAAGACGAGATGAGATGAGGTTTGAATTCGCTTGTCTCATTTTGTGTATCCCCCTCGATAGACCGACTTTAACAAATCGGTGAAATTTGCAGGAAATAGTAGGTGTGCGAGAGGCAGGCTAACCCGAAACTCCCACTTAATCATCAAAGCTTTCCTAAAGTGACTCAGCTTTCCTAACCGATAGAAACGTTAGCCTTCGTTTGGCGATCGATTTTCTGTTTGCGCGTACGATTTCTGGATCGGATCTCGAGTCATGGACTTTTCCACGATTATTGCCTCTGTCGCAAAGAAGCTGCTGCTACTGGCTCTCTTGGTTGGGCTCGCTCCGACCACCGGATGCCGGATTTGCGCGGAATGCGAAGATCTGGCCTACCCCGCCTACGGGGGTGCATGGCAGCGAACGCGCCGCGACGGGGGACGAGTCGGCAGCATCTTTGACCCTGCCGGAGCGCGAACTCCCGAATTGGTCAATCGTGATTTGCCACTGAGTCCGGACGAGAAAGAGCGTGCGAAACGCAGCGGTGACGAAGATCGTCCGCTCGAGGAAACCGATGGCATCTCGCCAGAGCCCGATTCGATGAACCTCGACAACGAGGATTCCGATCGGGACCAGTACGATCAAGAGATGCAACGCAAAGAGAAAGAACTGCGAGATCTGGATCTCGATGAAATCCGGATTTTGCGAGGCAGTCCGGAACCGCTGACCGGAGCCTAATGAGAGCGTCTGGCCGATAATTATCATCCTAAGCTAACGCGTGAGCGAGGGACCGATTTAAGACCGATTTTCCCTCGCGTTCGCTTCGGGGTTGGGATTTATTTTTATCCGATCGCTCTCGGATGACACTGGGCACGGATCATGCTCGTGGCGACCGTACCTGCGGCTGAAAAATCCGAGCCTACTACCTTCACGTTTGGCTCTGCTTTAGGCTGTATTGATCCACTTTATGTTTCACACCACACGAGCCATTTCCATGTTGGATCTTCGTCGTTTCGTCCGAGACATTCCTGATTACCCTCAGCCGGGGATTCTGTTCCGGGACATCACCCCGATGTTGGCCGACCCTGAGGCCCTGGCTGCCGCAAACGAGGCATTGGCTGAACCGTTTTTGGACGCCAAGATTGACATCGTTGCTGCGGCGGAAGCCCGCGGATTCATCTTCGCCGCTCCGCTGGCGATTCGGCTTGGTGCCGGTTTTGTGCCGATTCGTAAACCTGGCAAGCTGCCCTTTGACATGCACTCGTTTGCATACGAATTGGAATACGGCACCGACGAGCTACAGATTCATGTGGATGGGGTCAAACCAGGCCAACGCGTGTTGATCGTGGACGACCTGTTAGCGACTGGCGGGACGATGGAAGCATGCTGCCGATTGTTGGAAAAATGTGACGCCGAAATCGTCGGCTGCTCATTCCTGATCCACTTGGTGCAACTTGGCGGCAAAGAGCGGCTGAGTCCCTACTCGGTGCATTCGGTTCTGAACTATGACCAAGACGACGGCGAGACCGAATTGAGTGCTCAAAACGAGTTCCCCAATCCAACGGTTTAACGAAATCGATCTCCCCCACGATCAAATCGAGAGCCGATTGCAAGCAACGCCAGGATCTTGATTTCGCTGCGGCGATTTAAGAATCCTCAGTGACTGTCGTTACCACCACTCTTTGATCTCGGTGTGGATTCCTTTGTAAACCCACGTAATTGCGGCTTGGATGTAGTGCGCCGAGCCTAGTTTTTCGCCGATGCCAGGAAGTCCCAGCATCGCGATGAACGCGAGCACGAAGCCGCCAAACGCAAGTGAACTGTTATCCGATTGTTTGTAACGGTTTCGCCGCAACGTGGGCCACCAAGTCGAGCGTATCGGATCGGGTTTGGTCAGATCACGCAAACGCCGAACGGCAAGTTGTGCATTTCCATCGGGTGCATTGAAGATCCACTGGGGGTGTACTTCGGTGCGTGCGTCAGCGTATTCAAGTTCCCAAGGACCAGAAATCTGTATTTGCGACGCGTGCTTGGCAGCCACAGTCAACGTAAATCCATCGATTGACGTCTCTTGAACGACCACCGGGATGCGTCGACGCCCAATTCGTATTACCGCCTTGCCATCGGATTCTTGAATGGGACAGCGAAAAAAAGACGATTCGCTTTCGGGGTGTTCTGATTCAGAACCGGTTTCAATTGTTTGATTCATACGATTAGATTTTCCATCGTCGGGAAGCAATGGATGTTAGAAAAGGAGAGAGTTCACAAACACGATTCCCCTCGGCAATAGAACTCTCCAGCAAACCCTACTGTTAAATCGAAGCCGGAGACGAAACGATCTGTTACGAGAATTCCGAAAGAGAATTCGTTCAGGCAGAACGTGCGATTTGTATCGATTAGGCAGGCGAGAGCTTTGTCTCATCTCGCTCTTGCGGTAGTGGACGAGGCAACGAATCCCCAATTTGTTCGTGCTTTCGCTGGATTTGTTGCCTCGTCCACCACGCACCACCATGTCAAACCTTACCGGTTAGGTTGACTTGTCCCCAAAAATCTATTGGGAGTATGGTAGCGGTCGAATCGTGTCGATGGACAACAGAAACGCGGCTGTGTGTTACCACGGCTTGCATTTCGTCCTGTGGCTCGAACCCGAGACTGTATCCCCATGCGTCCCATCGCAATCCCACTGCTGTGTGCGGGCATCGCGACGATCACGTGGTTTTCCGCGTACGCGGATGACTCGTCGAGTTCAAACGCCCGACGACCGGTACGGATCGCTGCAAAACAAAGTGACCTTATCGCGAAAGAAAAACAAACTCGCGACCTGCTAGCACTCCAAGACGATGAGGACCTGCTCGCGAGCGATGAGGATCGTTTGACATCCGACCCGATGTCGGCCGAGCATGACTTGCTCGCCAGCGACACGTTGGGGAATGACGATCTGCTAGACGGGGATAACCTACTAGACGGGGACGACCTACTCGGCGGGGACGATTTGCTCGGCGGGGATGATTTGCTCGGCGAGGACGATTTGCTCGGCGGGGATGAATTACTTGGGGCAGACCCGCTGATGAGCGGACGTGGTAGCGAACGCGACCGGTTATCCGATCCGCTGGACTACCTTGGCCCATCGATCACCGCCCCCGCGGCCAAGCCGGCTGCTCCCATCGCAAAAGATCCCCACGAGGCCTTGTGGACCGAGAACTGTTACCCATCGGCCGAGACGTGTCGTAGTTGTCACCCGAAACACTATGACGAGTGGAGCGTCAGCTCGCATGCTTATGCAGTCATCTCGCCGATGTTTCAGCGGTTCGAACAAGCGATGCAGGAATACACGCAAGGAACAGTCGGCTCGTTCTGCGTGCGTTGCCATTCTCCCGTAGCGACTCAGCTAGAATTGCCTCGATCGACCAGTGTGTTGGATATGCCACCGGTGGTTCGTGAAGGGATCACCTGTATCGCCTGCCACCGGGTAAACGAACATTATTGGCGTGGCAGCAACGGCGACCGACGGATTGAACCCGGCGACATTCACCAACCGGTCGGTAGCGGATCGCATCATACCGGCGTTGCCAACGCAGTGGCTCGTGCGGACGAGTTGAAACTGAAAACGTCGCCGCATCAAACGGGTCCCGGCCAACCGATGCACTCGGCAAGCTTTTTCTTTGAGCCATTAACCAACAGTGACGTTTGTGTTTCGTGTCACCAAGTCGCGGTCCAGCCTGGGATTGCATTGGAGGTCGTGCACTCGCAATACCGCCACGGCCCCGCCGCGGCGAAGGGCATTTCGTGCCAAGATTGTCACATGGGTGCCGTTCCTGGCAAGGCCGAGGGCTACGAGCATTGCCACGCCGCCGTGCTGAATGACAAACCGTATGGCGAACCAAAGAAGCACGCGAATCATTCGTTTTGGGGTCCGGGCTACCCGATCGCTCACCCTGGAATTTTCCCTCACAATCCCAAAGCGAAACAATATTCGCCACGCCAGTGGCTCGATTTCGATGACCGTGCTGGTTGGGGAACCGAAGCATTCGAACAATCGGTGACACCGGGTATGTACTTTCCACCGCCATGGGATAACACCGATGACCGCCGGGATGCACGCCGCATCATTGATGCCAACTTGCTAAAGATCGAAGAGAAACGGTCCAGCGCCGTAATCACCCTCGAAGCGGGCGTGGACGTCAAAGGTCCGATCTTTCTGAGTGAACCTCGCTCCGGCGCTCCGCTGAATATCGCGTATCGAGTTTCCAATATCAGCGAAGGCCACAACTTGCCGACCGGATCGCTCGGCGCCCAGCCCCAATTGTGGTTGAACGTCGCGCTGATCGATCCCGATGGACAACGCGTATGGGAAAGTGGCTACCTCGACTCGAACGCCGATCTTGCCGACATGAACTCTTACGATGTGGCCAAGGGACGAGTGCCGCGAGACAAGGGACTGTTCAATCTGCAAACCAAATTCTTGATCAACAACGTTCGCGGCACCGACCGTGAAGCAGCGTTGCCATTGAATTTCAGCGTGGATCAATTGGTCTTTCTGCGTCCCGGTGCTGTTCCGGTCAGTGTGCTGAACCATCCGCCACTAATCCGCATGGAAGCTCATTCGATTCCGCCGCTGGATCATCGGATGCCAAAGTACCACATCCCCGCATCGGTGATGAAAAAGAAAGGGCCATACCGCTTGAGCGTTCGCATGCGAAGCCGGATGGAACCGCCTTACTTCATGCGACAAATCAACAGCACACCCGACATGATTCGCCGCATGACGACCAATATGCTGGACGTCCGACAAAGCAGCCACACGTTCTTGGTTCGATAGTTTATTCGTTTGTCCAAACGGTTTTCATAGCGACATCTGATCGCATTTAATCCCCATCCAATTTCCGAATCGTTGTCGTGAAGCAGACCATCAACATCGTCGATTCTCTTGTGAGACAGCTATACGCTGCCCGTCGGATGGCTTCACGGCAAGTCGTGGGACAACGTGCGGTCGTGACTCCCGCTATCCTCTGCATCTTGGCATTTGTTGGGATGCTCGGATCGGGGATGCTCGGATCGACTCGTTTCAGTATCGCACAAAGCCCGACGCGACTACCGAGCATCAAGCACCCGACGCGATTACCGTTGGTGAATCCGTCGGCAGCAGTGGCTCCTGTCGAGACGAAACACGAAACCACGCTGCGGATCGCTGCCGCAGAATCCGCGTGGGTACTGCCCGAGACCGAATTCGTGACCGATCGGTTTTATCAGTCGCTGCAAACGCGAGTCGCCCAACGACCGGAACTCGAAACGTTACCACCTGTCCCTGATCCGGTTCCGAGCCGTTCGTTGGAATTCCCCGATCCGGTGCTGACGCTGAATCAGACCGCCGATGACGATCCGTCTTTGTTTTCGATTCAGCACGGCTTCGCTGCGGCCGCGATTGGATCGACCGATCCATCAAACGATTTGTCGCCTCCAGCGTCGCGTGATTTTTCGAGCGATTTTTCACCGACACCGATTCCAAACACGTCGATGTACCACGATGGGCAACGTGAACAGTGGCCCTACGATGCCAAGAGTGACGTGCCGACCCAATACCCCTTGGTTCAATGGGGACGCCAGTGGTATGGCGATGGTATCACGCCTAAGGGGATCGATTGGTTCGGTCCCACAAACCTGGTTCGCCCCAAATTCTATCTGTACGGCGACTACCGCACCGGAATCGCGGCCGGACGAAATGCCGCCGGACGCACCGACAATCTGGCGAGCCGATTGAATCTGGATCTTGATCTACAGCTGACTGATACCGATCGATTCCACGCGTTCGTGGGACCGCTTGATAAAAACAACCAATTCACTCGTTGGGAAAAAGTGGGTGACGACATCAAGTATCGGAGCGAATTCGATTTGACTCCCGTCACGGGGTTCTACGAAGGGGATCTCGGTGTGCTGATGGGAGCATCACAGTCGCGAACCTCTCCATTCGAGTTGCCGTTCACGATCGGATTGGTGCCGCTGTTGTTTCAAAACGGAATCTGGATGGAAGACGCGGTCACGGGTGCAGCGTTTGCCTTGCCTTCGGGGCACAGCCGACTGCTAAATTGGTCAAACTTTGACGCGACTTTCTTCGCGGTCGTCGATCAAATCAACAGTGCGGCATTTGGCAGCGATGAACATGCCGCACAAGCGTTTGGTACCGCGTGGTTCATCGAAGCCTATGGCGGGTATATCGAAACCGGCTATGCCTATGTTCGTGATCGCAACCAGAGTGAACGGAGCTATCACAACATGACCGCCAGCTTCACGCGTCGCTATTTTGACCGAATCAGCAACAGCGTTCGAGTGATCGTCAACTCAGGCCAAGATCTGCCCGAGGACGAGCGGACCGCCGACGGCGCACTGCTGTTGGTCGAGAATAGCTGGATCACCGCGAATCCACTCACGTTTGTCCCCTATGCCAACTTCTTCTATGGCTGGGATCGTCCTCAATCGGTCGCGCGAGCGGCAGGATCGGGCGGGATTTTGCGAAACACTGGGATCAACTTCGAGTCGGACGGATTAAATGGTTTTGCCACGCTTGATCCGACTGCAGGGGACACCGCCGGTGGAGCGGTTGGCGTCGATTTGATCGCCGACGATCTCGGTCACCAGTGGCTGCTCGAGTTGGCGTATGTCACGCCGCACGGAAACGGCAACCCCGCAGTTCCGGCGGATCAATTTGCCGCGGGAACGCGGTACCAAATGCCGCTAACCAACGCCACGCTGTTGCGTTTTGATGTCATGTATGGCTGGCGAGGCGAGCTGCAAGACGTCTACGGCACTCGGATGGAATACCGCTGGAAGTTCTAGCGGGGAAGCCATTTCGGATTTACCCTCCCGTGTGCGGGAGGGTCGGCCGCAGGAAGCGGCCGGGGAGGGTGGTGACTTCTTACTTGCGTGTTACAACCGCAAACACAACGAGCCCCACCCAAAGGGGAGGTGAGTTCAGCACCAGCACGTGGCGTCTGGCAACTCACTGGCCTTCGGTGGCCAGTTTGCGAAAGTAGGCTTCGATGGCTTCGCGATAATGCGTGGGCAAGTCGCGGCTGATCTGTTGCAGCGCCTCGTTGCGTTCGGCGGGCGGCAGGTTTCCCCATCCGTCTCGATCTTTGATCTTCTTTCGATCCACATCGCCATTGCCGCTGGCGCCACCCGCTTGGCTGTCGGCCATCGGGGCACCTTGGCCACCCTGACCTCCTTGGCCGCCGCTGGATTGTTGTTGCTGTTGCTGCTGCTGTTGTTGCTCTTCGATCTTCTCGATCAACTTCGTCAACTTGTCAATGATCTCTTGCTCACGCTTCTCGACTTGTTCATCGCTGCGGCCCAAATCCAAGCGGCGAGTAACATCGGTCATGATCCGCGAGATCTCGTCGAGCGAATCTTCTTTGAGCGGTTTGATGTCCGACACCATCATCGTCGCGGTTCGCGAGAATCGGATCGGGCAATCGTCTTCGTTTTCGAGTAGACGACGCAAATCGGCCAACGCTTCCTTTTTCATCAGCAGCGCATGGTAGCAAGCACCGCGATAAAACAGTACCGCGGCGGGATCGATCGATTCGGTCGGATCGACTTCGGCAATCACCGGCAGCGCTTCGTCGTAAAGTCGATTGCGAACCAATTCACGGCCCAGCCATGTGCGAACGCTCATCCGCATCGTCTTGGGCAACGATTCGATTTCGCCGTAGGTGGTAGTGTTCGGGTCGATGCTGGCACTGGCTGCGGCGAGACTTCGCTGGGTCGAACTCACCAGGTTTTCTACCGTCGGTGCGATACCACGAATCACCGCGACGAAGGCGTCGAGCGAATCGGCGTCATTTTTTTCAATCGCCGAGACAAATTCGTCTGACGCTTGATCCATCCGATCGGGAACAACCCCGAGTTCGTCCAACGACGATCGCAGCATCTGCGACATCTCGTCGACATTGTAGGCCTGCCAACTTGCTCGCCGCTCCAACGCATCCGCACCGATCACCATCGAAGCGAAAATCGCCATCGAACCCCAGACAAAAAATGCGATCAACCAGCGGTAAACCGCATGGTGGTTTGACTCGGACACTTCCACCGCCGACGGTCTGTGCTGGGCAGACGCGGTTTGATGAAGGGCTCTTTGAGAAGCGTTGGTGTAACCCACAGACAACCTCGCAGTTTTATTGATTGCGTTTGAGCACCAAGTCACGAGTGATTTGATACAACCGATTCTGACGTTCCGACAAGTCCTGAAGCAAGGGCAATGTCTCTTCTGCCGTTGATTCCTTTGATTCTAACAACCCCGAGTAGCGGGATGTCGTTGTTTTTATCCGCGTTTCCATCGTACGGATCAATTTTAATTCGGCCAGTGCTTCGACAAGGGGTTGCTCCTGCTTTCCCCCCTGCTGAGGCTGGCCCTGCTGTTGCTGCTTTTTCTTTTCCAGGTCCCGCTGAGCCTTCTGAGTGGCGGCAATCATCTCTTCAAGTGCCGCTAATATGTCCTGCTGGATCCCTTGTGTGACTGCATCTATCTTAGTCTCACCGAGCCGTTCGGCCACGTGCGTCGTATCGAGGCGAATTTGTGAAACCACCTCGGGGAACGCGACACTCGAACCTTCTTCACGTAGTAATAGCATCGCTCGGTCCGCTTCGAGCGTGATTTTCTTCTCTTCAAACGCCAAATCGCCCGCTTTGAGATCGGTTTGACGGTTGCGCTGGGATTTCGGGGTCGCCGCCAGTGCAATCGTGTCATCCAGTACCTTGGACTGCATCGCTGCCATCCGCCGCAGCCGGCTTTCCAGCTTCGCCAACTCGCGTTGCATCTCTTCTTCACGCAACTGACGCAGAATCCGCTCGAGTCGATCAATGGCCTCACGCAGGTTGTCCTCGGCTTCTCGCTGCTTCTCCGTCGCGTCGGCGCGTTTGTTCTGCTCAAGCTCCTTCTCCGCTTCCTTCATCTTCTCGATCGCCTTTTGCAACTGCTGCTCGGCTTGTTGCTGAGGACTCTGCGGCGTAGGAGCCTGATCTTGGGGCGAATCCGATGATTCGGGCGGAGAATCGCCACTGGGAGGCGACTGCGATGAATCGCCACTCGGTTTGGAATCCGAAGGCTTTGCGTCGGACGGTTTGGCATCCGAGGGTGTAGGCGATTTCGCATCGCTCGGCTTGTTCTCGGAGGGGTCCCCGGATTCGCCAGGCTTTTGATCACTCGGGTCTTGCTCACTCGAGTCTTGGGGGGCCATGCCATCCCCTTTTTCCGATTGGGCGTCGTCGGATTTTGCGTCGCCCGATTTTGGATCCTTTGAGTCCTTAGGGGAATCCGATTCTTCGCCCGGCTTGGCAGGTTTCTTGTCCTCTTTTTCCTGTTTGTCGTCTGATTCGTCGTCGGCTTTTTCGTCGGCTTTTTCCTCGGCCGATGGGGCTTCGGCGTCATTCTCGGACAGTTCTGCCTGTAGTGCTTCACTGCGTTTGGTGATCGCTTCCTGTTCGGCTTGGACCTCTTTCAAGTCGGCGCCATTTTCATTCCGCGCCCGTGTGCTTCGC
This sequence comes from Novipirellula rosea, assembly GCF_039541335.1. Lineage (NCBI taxonomy): Bacteria > Pseudomonadati > Planctomycetota > Planctomycetia > Pirellulales > Pirellulaceae > Novipirellula > Novipirellula rosea. Next base: position 228,084 of record NZ_BAABGA010000017.1, read on the forward strand.
TCGGCACGTTCGACTCGTTTCAAATCTTTGATCAGATTGGCAACCCGCTGTTTTTCATCCCGGATTCGCTTTGAACGATCCTCGCTCATCAGCAACTGCAACAATCCTTGCAGTCCATCGGCGGCCCCTTTTTGTTTGTCGACCGCTTCTTGGAAGCGCTGGTTTTGCAGCGCCTCGGTGGCGTCACGCAGTTGGCTGAGCACAAATTGGTCACGCGATTGACGCGCCGCCCGACGCAACAACGCAGCTCGTTCGGGATTCTCAGCGGCCTCCATCTCGGCCAGCCGCAGCAACAGTTCTTCCAACCGCTCGTAACGCGACGCCACGCCCGTTTGCCGCTCGGGAAGGTTCGCTTCCTGAGCGGCGGCAAATGAGGCTGCAACAAAGCCGCTAAGCAGAAACCCGAGCCCGAAAGTAAAGACGAGGTTTTTAAGAGTCTTTGGTTGAATCATGATTCGATCACTCGGATTAATCGTGTTACGGCAAAACCGTCATGCAATTTTTAGCGGTGCGGTGCGAGCTGGCTATTGATTTAGTGAGCCACTCGCGTCTGAGCGGCTTATCCCTCGCAATACCCGGTGCCTTACGGCCCACGGCTCAGTCGTTCGTCCGCTCCCTATTTGAACAGGTCTAACACGCGTTTTTTCTGTTCCGCTTTGGTTTCGTCGAGCAGTTCGTTTTGGTCGTCGATCAACTCACGCACCATGTCAAGGATTTCATTATAGCTTTCCAAATCAAGCATCTTTTCCAGCACCGCGGTCAATTGCAGCAAAACATCTTCGGCCGTCTGGACCGCTTCTTTGGTTTTCGCAGACGCTTCCTCGGGCGTTTCGATATTCTGTTCAATCGCTCGAATTTGGTCTTTTAGACGCTGCAGCGGTCCCGCGACGATGTTTCTCAACGGGTCTCGCACCCCGACACCAATGCGTTCGCGACGGTCCGCAGAATCGACGCGGTTATTGATCATCTCTTGCAACAAATCGTCCAAGGAAGCGGCAATCCCGGTCAATTCCTCGGTCGTTTTGTTGGTTTGCAGCCCGGTTTGTTGGACTCGCAGCAGCCGGACCTGCGCCGCGCGGGTTGAATCGCCCTCGTCACTCTCCGCATCCGCAGCGGCGTCAAAGCCTCGTCGGCGAAGCAAATCGAGCGTATCTCGCAGATTCCGCGTCTCGTCAATGGTTTGTTCCAACCGCGTTCGCAGCCCCAATTCACGCCGCTCAAGTAACGCCAATAGCTTCTCGGGCGTGACAATCTCTAGTCGATACAACTCACTGCGGGTGAGGTGCGATTTGCCCAGATCGTAACCGTCGCTGGCCTCGGCAAACACATGGATCACTCCGCCGGGAACGAGTTCGGGCATACGCTGTTCGGAAACAAGATCACGCAAATCGATTTCGGTTTTTGCGTTTCCGTCGCGGTCCCATTTCAAAGCCAAGTCGACACCGTTAGCTTCGACGGGAATCGCTTCCGCAGCATCGGATTTCGCTTTTCCCTCTTTCGCAGCAGCTTCGTCTTCTTTGGCCAACTGCGTTACTGAGACTTCGAGTGATTCAATTCCATAATCATCTTTCGCAACCACTTCCAACGGAATCTTGGCAATGGCGGTCACGGCGGTGCCGATCCCATTGAGTCGCATTTGCACTTCGGGCGCTTCGTCGGTGACGACGCCTAGAAAGTAGCGATAGGGCGATTGCGCCGAGATGCCTTGTTGGTCACGCGGCACAATCCGAACGGCCGTCGAAGCGGTAAAGTTGTCGAGCACAATTTGTCCTTGGCGACGATCTTCGCTGGGGATTAACTCGACTCGCTGAAATTCGCCCGCATCGTTTCTCAGCACCACATCGGTATCGCCAAGTGGAACACTGCTGGTCGCTGTCAACACCACATCGCTGCCTTCACGTAACCGCAATCCTGCTTGGTAATTTGTTTCCAGATCGAATTTCGACGCCCCTTCGGGACGCAGGTAATCGGGATAACGAACCGAAACATTCATGTTGGTGATCGCCGGCGGCGTGACCGCTTCGATGCGGAAATCATCAAGCCGAGCGTCCAGTCCTCGCACGCTGAGCGAGATCGAATCGCTGAGTCCCGCCAACGGAGGCCCGTCCAAAACAAACGACTGGTAACCGTCAACGACACGTCCGATACGACGCATGTTAGATTGGCCGCGAGTCCCATCGTCGCTGCGGTAGTAGACAGTGCAGACGACGGGAACTTCGGCGTCGTCGGCTTTGGCGCGAATGCGAAGCGTCCCGCTACTGCCGCGAGGCAGCCGAATCACGTGTTCGTCAAATTCGACCAGCTCCGGCGCCAAGGCTTCTTCGTCCGTGGCAGTGATGACGGGCAATTCGACGCCGATCATTTCCAGCTTCGCTCGACGCGGCCAGGGATCGTTCGACAGCAGCGTTAAACGACCGGCGGCGCGGCCAAACGCTGCAGGACTGAAGATCAACAATATGAGCGACGCGAGCAACAACGGCGCGACGATCATCGACTTTCGCACGATCGGTTGCCAAGAAAAAACACGCGACGTATCGACTTCGTCAACCGCCTGTGCCGCTTGCATGTGGACTTGTTTCAACAGCTGTTCAGCGTGCGAATCATGCACTCGGCCGGATTGATTCAATTGAACGGTGGTCACCAAACGGCCGCCGAGATGCGGGTGTTGACGTTCCAACAGCAGAGCCAAGCTGTCGTCCGGCAGCGGTCGCCGCAAACGACCAATCAGCAACCGAGCCACAATCACCACCAGAATCACGCCGACTACGATCAACAGGATCAATCGCGCCAGCGGTGGCATTTCGGTACCGCCCATCAAAACCGGGCCGTAGTCCAACGCCAATCCGATCCAAAACGCGGCCAGTACCACGGTGGCGATCGCCAACAGTGAATCCACGACCACATACCGACGAATCCGCTGGCGGAGCGAATCGATCAGATGACGAAGTTTCGGATCAAGTGAAAGTTGTGTGCCCATCTAAGCCAATCGGTGCAATCGCCGGGTAACCCATTCCATCGTCAACATGGTCGCAATCAGCCACATCAACACGATGTTCCGGCGACGGTTAAAATCGATGTCCGGTGTCCCCGGCAGAACGGTGGTTTGAGGTTGCGGTTTTAAGAGCGAAGTCAGCGAACCGGCAAGCGATTGCAGATCCGTTTGTTCGCCCATCGGTGAATAAGTGCCGCCAGTCATATCGGCAAGTTGTTTCAGTTCATCATCGTTACGTCGGGGACGTTCAAGTTCGACGGTCGGCAAGCGGACTTGCACGCTTTGACGCAGTACTTGCTCTTCGAGTGCATCGCCCAGAGTCAGTCGTAATTCGTAACTACCAGCCTCACGCACGACGAAGCGGCCGCCGTAGGTCCCAGGCCGAGGCTCTCCTTTGAGCGGCAACAGCTTGATGTCGTCGATGCGACCGCTTGGGGCCAGCAATTTCGCACTCACCTCGGGCACGTTCAACGGCTCGAATTGGTCGTCGGTCAAAATCGCACGCACCGTGATCGTCTCGCCCACCATCACTCGCGACGAGTCGACCAGCAACACGCCTCGGGTGCTGTCACGCATCAATCGTCCCTCGCTGACCCAGCGGACCAGTTTGGTGTAGTAGCTGTCGAAATAGGCGTCGCTCTCACCGCGAAGCCGCCACATTTCACCACTGCCTTGGAAATAAACCCGTCCGGCACCGTAGAAGTGAGACGCCAAGTAAACCGGTTTGGTGCCGCCAATCTCGGTCGTCGGGTCTGAGAAATTAGCGTAAACCTTGGCTCCCGGTTTCGCACTTTTGACACCGACAAAATCGTAGACGCCACCAAATTGCTCCCAAATATCAAAACTTTCGGCGGGGTCTTCGGCAACCCACAAAAACTCGGCACGACGAGCTTCGGGAGTAAAGTCCAACGGCCACGGATTGTCGCCCCCTTGGCGTCCGCCGCTCAGCAAGGCACCGCGAGTGGACAGATTCACGGGAAAGAAACCCGAGATCCGGCTAACACGCGGGTCAGTCCGCAATCGAGTCCACTGTGGGTGGTAAACCGGGCCCGCCACGATGATCAAACCGCCTGCTTGTTGGCTGATCCAGCGATCCATCAAGTCGAGTGATTCCGCCGAGATCGCAGTCCAATCCGGATCGAACACCATGATTGTATCGTACTGGAAAAGATCTTCGGGTCGCGATGGAAACTCTTGCAACACTTGATCGGCATCTTGGCTCATCCCCGGCCGACCGGTTTGTAACCAAACATCAAGCTCGATCGATTTGTCGCGAAACAACAAGTTGCGAACAAAGCGGTACTCGCGAGTAGGACCGCCGGCAATCGCCAGCACGCGAAGCTTTTTGGCAACGACTTCGTAACGCGCGTCGCGAGCATCGTCGCGTTTGTTTTGATCTTCCTTCGGAGCGACCACGCGGACGGCTAAACGGCGACGACCGACCGATTCCGGTTCCATTTCGAAACGGATCGCCGACAACGTGCCGTCGCTGGCCACTTTGACTTTTTTGCTGTCGATGACCTCGCCCAAGTTTGCGGTTGGATCCGATTCGTTGGTCCCCGCTGCATCGTCGTCCAGCTTATCGAGCAACTGCACATCGACTTCGAGTTCTTTCGGGCCACTGGCTTGCAACATCGCTGTGATCGCAAACTTGTCACCGGGATAAACGCGGCGTGGTGCATCAAGATCCACCACACGGACATTCGTCGGGGCACTGCTGCTACCCAAACCGACCGGGAACACCGCGACTTCGCTTCGGGTTGCCGTGGCGATTGCGGCGGTCAAGCCGACTCCGCCGTTGTTTTGACCATCGGTCAATACGACCACGCCCGCTAGCGTCGATGGATCATGGTCGGCCAGCACGCTGCGAAGCGCGTCACCGATCCGGCTTTGGGCTCCGGTCGCTGCGAGCTCTTTGGCCCAATCCGATACACGAAGCGGTTTCGTGGTCTCATCCACCGGAGTTTCGTTTTCCAGGACCGGTTCGATCGCACTCGGTTCTACCCCCAGGATTTGGGCCAAACTTCGCTGCGTATTGATGGCGTACACGCTGCCCAGCCCGATGATGCCCAGAGCAAACGCAAACGCGGCCCCGCCCACACACCATCCAACAAGCTCCACGCGACCGGCCACCCCAAACAGCAGCGACAGCACCGACAACACGATCCCCACTCCGACCAACAACGCTCCGGCAGTCGCCCATTTGGAAACCGGCGGCCGCGTCTGTGCTAATTCCGAATCGTTAGGATTGGTAACCGCCGGACCGCCCCGCGACTCCAACAACTTGGGTTCACTGGTTTGGTCAAACGAGTAAATACTGACGCGATGTTCGGTTTCGAGTTTTGTGAGCAGATTGGATTCGCTCAGCAAACGGGCCGTCCGTTCAGCCCGACTCTCCGTGCTGGCCATCGATCCGACCGGCAGCGACATGCTCTGGCTCGTATCCACCAGAATCGTCACTTCGCTCGGCCGCGTCACCATCCGTTCGGTTCGTCGGTGCAGATCGAAGAAAAAGAAAATCAGTGCGGCGATGGTCATCAACCGCAATCCAATCAACGTTCGCCGCGTGACAACCGACAACTCGCTTGTGTCACGCCGATACAGTCGGATGCAAACAAACAAGATCGCGGCGATCGCAGCAATCAATAGTGCCCACGACCACCAACCTTCCAACGAAGTCGCTCGGGCGAATTCGTAAACAATGTGTTGCGTGTTGTGTTCGGCAGTTTCAGCGACTGCATCCGAAATCGTTTGGTTCACGTTACCGTTGGTTGTTTCGTTCATCGAGCACCTCGCAACGAAAAGGCTCCGAGATGACTCGCCGGACGTTTCCCGCCACCCAACGCAGTGGACGATGTGTGATAGCTAGCCCAATAGGCCAAGGCTTGCTCAGCCGCCAGCAATAGTCCAAGCAGCCCCAACAAAAACAGAGTCAACGTCGAGCTTCCGGCCGTCTGATTTTCGGCATTCCATGCTTCGCTACTCAAAAATCGCACGTCCACTGGCAACAGGTTTTGTTGAATCACGGCGGGGTCGGCACGCTTTAAATTGCCTTCGCCGCTGCGGATCACCGACGCGACAGGAATGATTTTGCGGCGTCCATCGGTTTGCGTAAACGCCCACTCCGAAATACCCGGCTGCAATAGATCGCTGACGTTCGCTTCGCCCGCAATCACCATCTCCATCGGATCCAGCACCACTTTCGCAAGCGTTTCGGTGTTGGCGTCGGTTTCGATCGGCTCGGCAACCATTTCGATGGGAACTCGCGGGGGTTGTTCGGTTGCGGGCAAATACATCACTTGCGGAGCGTATTGATCCAGTGCAATGGTTCGCTCGACCGCTTCGTCGATGAAGCGGCGAGTCGGCGGGGCCGCCCCGCTCCATAGATCCGCATTAGCTTGTAACAGAAAAACAACAAACGTAGGGTCACCAGGCCAATTGGTCCATTGACCGTCGATCCCACTGAGCACCGTGATCACGCGTCCTCGATCGACATCATGCTGCGTCACAAATGCGTTGCCGTCGCGACGCTTCAGGACCGTTTTGACGCGTGGCCGATTGGGGTCATCCGTTGCCTCGATCCCCGGCGTTTCAAGCGTCCAGGAACGTGATAAACCGATCAGCGACAGTGCCGCGTCGCCCGCCGTTTTCAGCGGAGCGAGCAACTCGGGCGAATCCCCAAACACCACATCCGCGGTCGTGCCCTCGTCGGACTGTGCCACCGGTTTTGATTCGTCCAGCGGCATTGGCAACAATCGTCGACCATCGGACAGCAGATTGCGATTGTAGGAATCGCGTTGAATGTCGTCACCGAGGAACCACAACACCCCGCCGCCACGGCGAACGTATCGGTCCAACGCATCGGCGACATTCTCATTGATCTCGGGAATATTAATCAAGTAAACCGCTCGGTAGGCGGCGAATGTCTCTAGCGTCGCGGATCGCAAAAACGATGGCGGCTGGACATCGGGAATCGCACCGATGCGAACTTGGCTGCCCGGATCCAACACCGATGCAACATGGTAGGCCCCGCGAGCCTCGGGGTCCGCATCGATCACCAGCACTTTTTCGGAATCCGAAAGTGGCAAAGTGCAGGTCCGTTTGTTGTCGATCGATAACGCATCCTCGGGTAACGATACCTCGATCGCATGCACCCCCTGTTCGGCAATAAACACCTGAAACGTCACAGTCACCTCTTCGCCAGCGGGCAACGATTCGATCACCAGCGCGGGCAGCGTTTCTACGCGACCGCTGGTCACCAAGGTCGGATCAGGCTGAGTCACCTCGCTAGGATAGTGATAAACGCGGCTGTCCAGCGAGACGTTATTGACGTCGCTAGGGCCGTTGTTACGTACTTTGGCATTGATCACCACTGGTACGCCTGCGACCCACACATCTTGGGCGGGCGAGACATCGACGACCGAAAGATTGGCGGCATTACCGGTTGCACAATCGATCATCCGAATCGAAACATCGTCTCCGGAAATCGCACGCATCGCTTCGGCCAACCGCTGAGGTGCGGCCCAATCGCGGTCGCGAAAATCGCTGGCGATGTACAGCACCTTTTGATCCGCCGGAGTCGATTGGATCAACTCGGTCGCCAAATCCAAGGCTGGCACCAAATCGGTTAACACCGATGACGCGGATGTCGACATGACTCGGCTGATTAGCCGTGAATCAGACGTCACCGTTTGTGCGGACAAGTCGGCTGCGGAGTCGCCCGACTCACTACCGCCACGCAACGTTAACGCCGCACGACTCGATCGCATCACCGTCAATTGATGGTTGCCATCGTCGGTGGCAAGCCGCCGCGTTAATTCTTGTAGTGCTTCGAGTGCCCGGGCGTAAGCTGTGGTTCCTCCCGACGCATCGCCCATCGAATAGCTGTCGTCCAAAACGACGACGTGGTGTGTTGTTGTTCCCCCCAACACGCCAAGCATCTGTCCGCCCCCGTTCCAACCGCACAGCATCGCGATCAAAACGGCCGCCACAGCCAAGCGAGCCAACAACAGCAGCAACTGTCGCAAGCGAATCCACTTTTTCTGCTTGCGGTAACTCGCGAGCAAAAAATCCATGGCAGCCCATTTTTGTCTCCGATGCCGAAGCATGTTGATCAGGTGGACCAACAACGGCACCGCGACAAACAAAAAGCCGATCGTTAATGCGGGGTAAAGAAACAAGGGAAATTCGAAGTCAGAAGAGTGAAGTGTAAAAATACAGGATACCGCAGCAGTGGAACGGGTTTGCTGAGGCGATCCATTTCGTTGGGATTAACGTTTCAGTTTAGGCAGCGATTGTCGGGCGGCTAGGAATTTGGCAAGCACCGCGTCGAGCGGTTCACTGGTGCGGACTTGCAAATAGTCAATCGACAAACGCCCACACGCTTTCTTGGTGCTCGTCAAAAATTCGTCCAGTGCGGCCAAGTAACCTTCGCGGAGTGCGCGCGGGTTGCAGTTTAAAAAGTCTTCGCTTTCGAGACCTTCAAAACGAGTCGCCCCATTAAATTCAAAGTCAATTTCGTGATCATGAAGCACATGGAACATCGCCACATCGTGTCCGCGTTGGCGAAGCAGACGTAAACCCTCTAGCAGCGAATCGACCCCGAGCAAATCGGAAATGATCACCACCAAACCGCGACGTGGAAGGCCTTGCGAGATTTCTTTGGCCACGGACACCAAATCGGTGCGTCCATCGGCACCGACCGAATCGAGCGTCGCCAAAATCCGATTCAATTGTTGTTGATTGCTTTTCGCGGGTACCGTCGCTCGCACTTTCGTGTCGAAGGTAACGAGCCCCGTGGCATCCTTTTGACGCAAGGCAAGATACGCCAACGACGCGGCGATCGATGCCGAATAATCAAATTTGTTTGATTCCCCATCACCGTACGCCATGCTGGCCGAACGATCGACAAGCAGCGTCAGCCGAAGATTCGTTTCCTCTTCGTACTGCTTGATATGCAGCCGATCTTGACGCGCGTACACCTTCCAATCGATGTGACGAATCTCGTCGCCTCGAGTGTATTGGCGGTGCTGCAGGAATTCGATCGATTGTCCAAAGTACGGACTCCGATGCATTCCCGATAAAAATCCTTCGACCACTCGGCGGGCCGTCAACTCGAGTCGACGAATCCGAGCGGTAACCTCAGGACGCAAATATTTTTTGGAATCGGGCATCGCGGGAAAGTTCGTCCTCGGTCGTTGGCGTCGCGGCAATAATTCGCTCGATCACGTCGTCGCTGGTCACTCCGTCACTTTCGGCGGCGAAGTTGACAACCATGCGGTGGCGAAGCACCGGTTTGGCCAAGTATTGGATGTCTTCGATCTGTACATGAAAACGTCCTTCTAAAAGTGCTCGCGCTTTGCCACCGAGGATCAAGAACTGAACCGCCCGCGGGCCAGCCCCCCAGCCGACCAATTCGTCAACAAAGTCGGGAACCCCTTCACCGCCGACGCGGGTTTGACGCACCAGTGAAAGCGCGTAGCGGACGACATGGTCGCTGACGGGGACTTGGCGAACCAATTCTTGCAGCCTCAGAATCTCTTCGGCCCCCAATACCGCTTCGACCTTTTCGGCCGCTTTTCCGGTCGTTCGACGCGCAACTTCAAATTCTTCGTCAAAGCTTGGGTATTCAACATAGACCTTGAACATAAACCGGTCTTGTTGAGCTTCGGGAAGCGGATACGTTCCCTCTTGCTCGATCGGGTTCTGAGTCGCCAAGACAAAGAACGGATCGGACAACACGTGCCGATTACGCCCGACGGTGACCTGACGCTCCTGCATCGCTTCGAGCAGTGCGGCTTGCGTTTTCGGCGGCGTCCGGTTGATTTCGTCCGCCAAGACCACGTTGGCAAACAATGGACCTTCCATGAAGCGAAAGTCGCGTTTGCCGGTCGAGCGGTCCTCTTCGATGATTTCCGTTCCCGTCACGTCGGCCGGCATCAAGTCGGGTGTGAACTGGATCCGGCTGAACGACAGGTCCAAGGTTTGAGCCAACGTGCTGATCATCAGTGTTTTGGCCAACCCCGGGACGCCCTCGAGCATGCAGTGCCCTCGGCTAAACAGGCAGATCATGATTTCGTCGATGACCGTTTCCTGGCCGACGATGATTTTGCCCAATTGTTCAATGATTCGCTTGCGAGCTTCATGCAATCGTTTCGAGTCAGCTTCGCTGATCCCGTTCTGATTTGCCGCGGCGTCTGCGGACATGCAACATCCTTACTTCTGGAAGGGGTAGTCAATCATGGAGTGATTTGGCGACGAGGGCCGTCCGCCTCAATTTATGTTAACAGAATACCAAGAATCTCAACTTCAAGCGCCCTGGGAAGCACAAAAGGGCCGCGACATTCAAAATTGACGCCACACAAATTAGCAAAAATGCCTCCATCTCCCTCTTTTGAGTCGCCTGCACGGACGAATCGGGGCGTCCGAGACGGGCAGCGTCGCGGTTGGCACGTTGCTCCCCGATGGGGTGGCAGGGTGCGAAAGCTCGCGAAGACTCGACGTTTGTGGACGTCGACGCAGCCCCGCGAAACATCCCATCGATGACCGACCGATGCGCATACGTTCCTGAACGGCGAGGTTGTCGATGATGCCCCCCGGGACCAATTCCACATCAGCAACCCACCACTTCACGGGCCACACGAATTCACGGGCCACACGAACGGAGAGCAACACGAACGGAGTCCGCTCGTACCGCACAGTCGCAGACACGGTACTCTAGCCGCAGCGGGATTTTGGACGTTGCCTTTGCACCCGATCGACGATTGTTAACCCCGGGCCGCGATCAAACATTGTTGAAAGATTTTAGCGGCAAAGTCTGTGTCTTGGCTTCAAACCAATCCAGCGCCCCTGAGCTGCGGAAGCCTCGATAAACCGTCGCGTGCTTCACTCATTCCATGCGGTGTTGCAAATTCACAAATGTATTCTAAAAAGACGTTAGGGAATTACAGGGCACGCATTGGAGGGAGCAATCATCATGCCGAGATTACTTGCCATCGGGGATATCCATGGCTGCTACAAGGCACTCGTTACCCTCGAGACGTTTGTCGAGATCACTCCGGAGGACACCATTGTCACACTGGGTGATTACGTCGACCGCGGCCCCGATTCACGTCGCGTGTTGGATTGGTTGATCAGCAAAGATAAGACGCACAAACTGATCCCGCTGCGAGGCAACCACGATTTGATGATGGCCCAAAGCCGCAACAATCAAGACCATTACGATCGCTGGCTCGGCCTCGGCGGGTACGCTGCATTGTGCTCGTACTCCCCTAACGGCAAAGCGGACGCGGGTACGCTGGAAAATGTTCCGCAATCGCACTGGAACTTCCTCAGCAATCGAGTGCTGCCCTATTACGAATCAGACCACTTTATCTTTGTGCATGCCAGCTACGATCCCGATGTGCCGATGAGCGAGCAGGAGGACTACTTTCTGTACTGGGAAAAATTCAGTTATCAACCTCGTCATGCTTCCGGAAAAGTTGTCGTATGCGGGCACACGTCTCAGAAATCAGGCTATCCCATTCGAACGGATAACGCCATCTGCATCGACACTCGGGCATACGGCAGCGGATGGCTCAGTTGTCTGGACGTCGAATCGAAACGGCTATGGCAAGCCAATCAGTTCGGCGAGACACGCAAGTTCTTTCTCGATGACGTTTGCTAAACGATTAAACCAATCCTTCCGGTTGTAACGGCCGATTTTTCCTCGACGCCCTCGCTTCGTTTTGGATTGTTTGCGAGCAGCTGCATAGAGACCTACGTTTTTTGTGAACACCAACGTCCGTTGTTGGTGAAGCAAAATGATTCTCAACGGTTCCATGCCATGGCCACTCGCCCTCCCAAAACGTTCTTTTTCGTTAGCCTTGTTGTCTTTAGCCTGGCGATGGCATCGGGATGTGACCTGTTCGGTCCCAAGCAGGACATGCGGGAAACGCTGGCGACCGCGAATGCCGAATGCCCCATTCTTGTCGACGAGTACACGATGCTGCAAAAAGTCGTGGTCGATCCCACCGTTGACTCCGTCGACTTCTGGTACGTGGTCAGCCGCAAAGGGATGAACCAATTTCGTCACGTCGATCGCGAACGAATGCGAGAGGCCGGCATGGCATTGGCAAAGAAGAACGCCGCCGCGAAATCGGCTTCCGAAAACGGCTGGACCGTACGACACATTTACGAAGACGCGTTCCAAACCCCGCTGTTCGCCTTTACCGTCAACAATGACACGCTCGAAAACCGAGTGCCGACCGGCCAGGAGCGAACGAATCCATTTATGGCCACTCCGGTTTCGAACCCCGGAAACTAATCCGCTCGACTAGTGCCCGCACCAATGGCGTTGGCGTCTTAACGCCCCTCGGTGTCAAGCTCAGACGTCCATTTCTGAATTGCCTCGAACAGCAGATCCGGCTGGATCGGTTTTGACACGTAATCGTCCATCCCCGCGTCCAGACAGCGTTGGCGGTCTCCTTTCATTGCGTTCGCGGTCATGGCGATGATTGGAATATGCGTGTTGCTGGCTTGCTCTTTTTGCCGAATCAACTCGGTCGCTTCGATGCCATCCATCTCAGGCATTTGCACGTCCATCAAGATCAGGTCGAACGAACCCTTTTCCCACGCCCTGACCGCTTTTCTGCCATCCTCTGCGATGACGACCTTGTGACCTTTTCGCTTCAAAAACCCCATCGCGACTCGCTGATTCACCATGCCATCTTCGGCAAGCAAGATATTCAGCACCGCGGCTTCGGGTACCGCTTCGGGAATCGCGGTTTCCCGGCTGCTTCCATTCTCAGATGGGCTTGGCTCTTGAAAAACACTGAGCATCGTATTGAGCAATTCGGATTGCACGACGGGCTTGGTCATGTAACGAACGATGCCCAAATCTTGACACTTCTTGGCGTGTCCCGATTGGGCGGCCGAAGACAACATGATAATTTTCGTGCCACGCAAACGCTCGTCCGTTCGCACTTGTTCGGCAAAACCAAAGCCATCCATTTCAGGCATCATGTAATCCAACAGGACCAAATCAAAAGGGTTTTCCGAAGACGCCGCTTGCTTTAGTTCCTTTAGCCCCTGGGTCGCTGCGTCGGTGGAAACCGTTTCCATGTTCCAGCTCTTGAGAACCTCCTCGAAAATTCGCCGGTTGGTGCGATTGTCATCCACGATCAGAACATGCATCGGATGCAGTGACAATTCCTCGACGCGATGCTGTTTTTCCAAATCATCTTGCACGGTCAATTCGATGGTGAAATGGAACGTGGTCCCTTTACCCAATTCGCTTTCCACCCAAATTTCACCCTTCATCATGGCGACGAGTTGCGAGGAAATGGTTAGCCCTAACCCAGTGCCACCAAATTCGCGTGTCGTCGATGCATCGGCTTGTCCAAACGCTTCGAAGATCTTTGCCTGCTTCTCCGCTGGAATGCCGACCCCGGTATCAATCACGCGGAAATGCAATTGAACTTTGTTTTCGCTGCGTGACTGACATGAGACATCGATCACCACTTCGCCTTGCTGGGTAAACTTGATCGCATTGCCGGCAAGGTTGACAATGATTTGCCGGATCCGGCCGGGGTCGCCTAGGAACGTATCGGGCAGATCCGGGGCGATCCGGCAAGCCATTTCCAAGTCTTTATCCGCAGCCCGAATCGCCAACGCTTGTCCGGTTTGTTCGATACAGTCACGTAGACTGAATCCGATTTCCTCGAGCTCCAGACGCCCCGCTTCAATTTTCGAAAAATCAAGAATGTCGTTTAGCAGCCGCAGCAACGAATCGGCTGACTGCTGGATCATGTTCAAATAATCCCGCTGTTCATGACTTAATTGCGAGGTCGCCAACAATTCGCCCATCCCGATGATGCCATTCATCGGCGTGCGGATTTCATGACTCATGTTGGCAAGAAACGAGCTCTTGGCCTTGTTTGCATCACGTGCTTCGTCGCGAGCGACGGTCAAATCGTGATGCGTTTGCTGCAGCTCGCGGCCCATCCGATTAAAATGCCGCGCCAACTCAGCCACTTCGTCGTTCCCCTTGGTTGCCACCGTGGTATCGAGTTCCCCACGGCCAATCGCAACCGTTGCATCGGTGAGTTGATCGAGTCGTTTGGACAATGAAATTGCGGTCGCTCCGCCAATCAAGATGGTGGCCAAGGTCGCCAATGACGAAATCCAAATAATTCGATGTCGCAAGCGATTCACGGGTGCAAACACCACCGATTCGCGGCGCTCGTCCATCGTGATCCAGCCCAGCCCTTCAAAGTCTCCGTAACCACGCGAGATCGCAAATGCGGACAAATACCGCTCGCCGCTGGCGTCGTCACTGCGGTAATAAACCGCGTGAGTGTGATCCGAATCAAGCTGCACGTCTTTGAAATAAATCGATCCATCCGATAGCGGTTTGGTTTCTTCGTTGCTGGCACGAATCACGCGTCCGTCGGCCGTAAACAAGACCAATCGTTCATCGGCCCGGTATCGACCGACGCGAGTATCGATCACGCTGAACACCTCTTGGATGTTCATCACCGCTTTCAACACCCCCAACGCTCGACCACTCTCGTCGTCGACACGCAAGCAGATATCGACCGAGTAAACACCGGCGCTTTCATCAAGCATCACGTCGCCGATAAAAACATCGTCTTCGAATGCCCGTTGCCACCACAACTCGTCGTCTTGACGATAATCCGAAGTGCGACTGGATTGAGCTGCATTGACGCCATACCGATTGGTGTAGAACACTTCACCAAAAATCGTGTAACCGCTGCCTTCGTTCAGCTTATTGAGCCGCTGGCGGAGGTCGCGTGAAAGCGGGTTTCGCAGCAACAATCTCATGAATTTGGTCGCTTCGTCCGCAGGCGTGTTTCGCCATTGCGTGTCCCGCTCCTCAATCGTCGCTGCCGGGTCCTCGAGTGCTTCGATCGCCTGGTTGGATGCAATCAAACTGAGCTGGACCAAATCGCTTCGCGAATACGCTTTCCAATCGGCGGTGCGAGCATGCACGATCCGGTCAATCTCATCGATCACCGCAGTAGCACGCGTCATCGAGGTGGCTTCGATCGCGTGCCTCAAACTACGCTCGCTGACGTGAGTGGCATACATGCCAACGACCCAAATCAGCAATGCGGGCAGGAGCGTCGCGAGTAGCAACTTATGAACGATTCGCATTTTGAATCACTCCTGCACCGAAGAAACAGAACTTCTCGCCGTGGTCCAACGCGAGAAGGGCGTTTGCTATTGTAGCGAATCCAAACGAACAAGGCGGGCAATTCGCACATTAAACGCCTTCAGTGTCGCGACTGGCGAACAATCCGGATCGATCAGCCCACACCGTCGCTGTCGATCACCATCCGGCGCGTGCGGTACGTCTCCGAGACGTCAAATCGCCAATCGGATCCCATCGCGAAATCACGATTCGATGACTATGCTACGGGGAAATCCACCTTTTTCGCAGTATCCTCCTCCCCAAGTTTGCGACCTAGCATGAACGATTCGAACGCCGATTTCCACAAACATATTGACGAGTTGTTCGATCATATGATCAACCAACTCGACTACCAAACCGATGAACCGCTGGAGTGGGTGTTTGGGATTGAGTCCTCCGATATTGCCTTGCTCGAAAAAGTGGGCGATCGTGCACCGGAGTCCTATGAGTGGGACGTTCAAGAAGAAGTCGAGCATGTCGATGAGGAAGGCAACACCACCATGGGCGGCCCAATGCTGGCTCTCCGTCGCTGTGAAGCGTTGACGCCCGCACAAGTCAAAGCCTGTGTCGACGAAATCGATGCCTTAGCAAAACAGTTCGGTTTGGAACTTGGTGACGTCACCTCTTACGATCCGATCGACGAAGATGACTTTTTCGATTGGATGTCGCTTGATGAAGCTCATTGGCGATTGCGACACTACACCGATTCGGGTCTCGAAGCCGATAGTGATCTGCCCTGGCTGTTCCTGCTATTTGCGCCGTCACTCGAAGAACTCAACGCGTTGACGGTCGCCCTGGATACGCAATCACTGGGAACAATCGAAAGCTACGATGAACCCGACGAGGAAGGCCAATATGCGATGTGCCTGTTTATCGAAGGCAAAAACAACGAAGCCGAACTTACCGCGATGCACGATCGCATCAACGCGATCGCCGAAGTGAACAACGCCGAAATCGTAGGCATCCAATTCCTCGACCAAGAAGACTTTAACGATGTCTTCGGCGACGAGGATGACGAACAAGAAGAGGCGTAAGCTAGACCGGGCTTGAGTGATGGCAGAAGAGCCAACGAAACAAGGCGGCCGTGTCCTGCGAAGAACACGTCCGCCTTGTTGATTTAAAAAATCCTTGCGAACCGCGGCGAGGCCGCGTTTAAACTTCACTCAGCTCGGGAATTTTGAAGTCCGGGTTGCTTGGGTTCTTCAACAACCGATTGGCCTCGGTGGCATAGTCGCCCGTGTGAGTTTCGCTCGCGGGATCGAACGTCAATGTGGGACCGACGCGGTACTTCGCATCTTTTTCCGACACTCCCACCCCATCGGCCATGATCGAGTGCAATTTGTTGAAGTGCAGTGTGGCATCTTGGTTGTCAGCAAATTGGCCTGCGCTGGCGCTGAACGGCACCTCGTGACCTAAACGGTACGAATTGTTCATCAAGTGCCCCAGCACGCATCCGTAGTGAGCGTCCAGCACATTGCCGTTGGCCATACTCGGATCATTCGCTCGCACCGCGCTGATGAACGAATTCCAATTGCCGCCGGGGGTCACTTTTCCCTTCGACAGTTTCAAACCTTCGGGTTTTGCGGCCCCCGGACGCAAAATCTGATAATGACTTTCTCCTGTGATCACGCTGCCGTCTTCGAGATAGTACTCGTTATAGACTTGGCGTTTGTAGTCCTTGTAGTTCACGTTGCGAACGTTAAAGAACACCATTTGGCCGTTGGGATATTCTGCCATCGAGAACATCGTGTTAGGCGTTTCCCCTTGGTCGTCCCACTGGAATCGACCGCCAATCGCCATCGCGCGGGTCGGATGCGTTTGATCGTCATCGATCGCCCAGCGAGCCACATCCAATTGGTGAGTACCTTGGTTGTTTAAATCACCGTTGCCAGTCTCCCAGAACCAATGCCAGTTGTAGGGGTGATAGTTCGCGTGATATTGGTCGATCACGGCGGGCCCCTTCCAAAGATCCCAGTCCAAATTCGATGGCGGAGTGCCGGGTGACTTGGATCCAATTCCGCCGCGCGGTTTACAGCAATAACCATACGCGATTTTCAATCGCGGAAGCTCTCCGGATTTGAGTGCCTCGTGAAGCCCCGCCACTCCCGCATCACTGCGGCGCTGCGTTCCATGTTGAATCACTACGCCATATTTCTTTTGAGCTTCAACCGCCACGCGGCCTTCGGCGACATCATGGCTCATCGGCTTTTCGACATAGACATGCTTACCCGCCTGAGCTGCACGAATCGTGATCAGCGAATGCCAATGATTCGGAGTGGCAACCGAGATCGCATCAAGCGACTTGTCGTCAAGCGCTTCGCGGAAATCGGCTACCCCTTTGGTCGTGAACTTGCCATTGGCCTTCTTCTCGATCGATCCCAATCGTTTCTGAAGCACGTTCTCTGCGGGATCGATGGCATACGCGATTTCGACATTGTCCGCCTTCATCCATCCGTCGATATGGCTCTGACCGCGACCATTCAATCCCGCAACCGCGATGCGCACACGGTCATTGGCGCCTTTAATTCCTGCGGTGGCTTTGGTTCCCATGATGATCAACGATCCGCCAATCGCGGACGTTGTGGACAAGAAATCACGGCGTGTCGGCTTTACCGGGGGTTTACGGTTCATCGAACCATCCTTCAATCAAGTGGTGGGATCGGGGGGTGAGAACAAACAGTATAGACGCATCCAACGCCCGCGTGGGAATTGACCACTTTTACGCGATGAAGAATTAAATTCTGCTCCTGAAATGATCCATTGCACGCGCCCCTCATGGCACCACCACGCGACAGATGGGACTGCGGGATCCCGCCAATTCGCGAGTCTTAACAAAGAATGCCTGTCGCTCAACCGCTCGCACCCGCTTGGTGCAAATGAATGCAGCGTATTTCGTCGAGTCGTAAAAAATGTCTACGGTTGACCGTAACGGAAATCCGATCCCACAAGAGTGACAGCCTTCGGAGGGGCGAAACACCACTTACCAAAACAGAAGCAGTGTTCGCCCAAGCGTAGCAGATGGTCACAATCGAGTTATTCGTATTGGTTTGCATAGGGGCAATTTATGCATACGGCAGTGAGGACGCTGGTCCTGTTAGGGCTCAGCATAGGCATCGCGACACAGGCACAGGGACAAACTTCGGCGTCAGTCGATTTTTGCGTCAACGTCCAAAACGCGCTCGCCATCTTGGCCCCCAACGGTCCCATCAGTTTGAACCATGATGGGACGGCGGGGATCAAGTCGTTTGCCCCCCAAACGTTTTCCGCGGTTTGCAACGATGGCGACGGAGCGACGGTCACCTTTGGAACGGTCGCCGGGTTTGTTCACAACACGCTGCCGCTTGTCACTCGAGACGTGAAGCTCGATCTCGCCATCGCATCGTCGGACACCGAAGCAGGATGGACAGTCGATGTGGTCTCGGATCAATCCGATATCACGAACCTTGTTCCCGACTTGAGCTCTCAAGTGCAAGCGAGTTCGTCGGGCCCGGGAAACGTCGAGCTACAGTTGACCGTTTCGATGGATAGCGGCTCGGTCACCACGCTGGTGCCCGGCACCTATTGCACGACCGTTTACGCCACAATCACCGCGAACTAATCACTTCGCTTGTCGACGATTGCCGCGATCCGCCTCTCCATCTCACTATTAAGCTGTCGGAAAAAATGACGTGCGTATCATGAACTTCGCACCATCGACTGCGTTCATCACGTTGGTCACAGCCATTGTGATCAGCGGATGCCAGACAAAGGAAAAGCGAAACGAGATCCAGCTGCACAGCCAATCCGTGCTTGCGGATCCATTCTTCCAGCTGCCTGCGGGGGCATTGCCGAAACCGAAAAGAGTGGCACATCATGCGATCCAACACGAATCGTTGATCGAGTCCTTGCCCGTGGGCTATTCGCTGCCACAAAACAAGTCTCGCATCACGTCGCTGGGACCGACAATCTCCAAGGGCTTTCGCCAACAATCCTCAACCTCGGCTGCCGAACAAGTGACCGCATCCGAAGATGCGTCGCAAGAGCCGCAGGTGGTGAGGGCCAGCTACGGTGATCTCGCGGACGAAGCCTTCGATGCCCAACCGATCGATGCCCACACCGCTGAGGCTCCGCTGCTTCAACCCGCTCCGCTACTACACGATGCCTTTGTCGAAACCGATGTACGCCAAGCGATTCAATCGCTGGCCGAGCAGGCCGGCATCTCGGTGATCATTGACGATCAAGTGCGAGGATCGGTGACCGCGGTGATCGAAGGTGAGAGTTTCGAACGGGCCCTTCGCAAAATCCTGCTGCCGCTGGGCTACCGGTGGCGTCAGGACGGTGACGAGTACTACGTTGGCCTACCCGAACCGGGGTCAGCGTTGTTTCCGTTTCTGGCAGAGCGATACATCTACGAAGCTCGACATCGCACCCCCGAATCATTGAAATCACAACTCCCCGAACGGCATTTACAATTTGTCCGTATCATGGGACAGGGCGGAAAACTAGCGATCGAAGCGCCTCCGATCACCGCACACCAAATTTTGC
Source organism: Novipirellula rosea (assembly GCF_039541335.1). Lineage (NCBI taxonomy): Bacteria > Pseudomonadati > Planctomycetota > Planctomycetia > Pirellulales > Pirellulaceae > Novipirellula > Novipirellula rosea. The sequence goes on from NZ_BAABGA010000017.1 coordinate 247,793, forward strand.
GAGAGCTGGAAGAGACCGACAAAGTCGTGCCTCAAGTCATCTTGGAAGCATTGGTTTGTGTGTACAGTCCCGAGACCAATTATCGTTTTGGTTTCGACGTCCACCAGGGCATGAAGCTTGACGGTGGCAACGCAGGCTCGTTCGCACTCGATGGACTTGGAATCGCCGGCCAGTACGGTCCGGCAGGTTTCAATTCACAGCTGAATGATTTTCGTTTCACCAGCGCCCTGCTTCGCGCCCTTGAGCAAAAAGGTCACGTCAAAATCCGTGCCGCTCCACGAGTGACGACCGAAGATGGCAAGAAGGCCGAAATCCATATCGGCCGCGAAAGTTTTTTCAGTGTCCAGCCGAGTGGCAACGGAGTCTTCTATCGACAAGACATCCAGAAAGTCGATTCGGGCATCATGCTCGAGTTGACGCCAGAAATTCGGGCCCCGCATGTCACGATCCACATCGACCGCGCCGAGGTCAGTGAGGACATTCGCAGCGACGAAACTCAGGCGAACGCCTACGACCAATTTCCCGTGATCAATCGCCGCCGCGTCTCGACTTCCGTCCACGTGATGGATGGACAAACGATCGTGATCGGAGGCCTGACCCAGCGTCAAAAGGTCGACCAAGTCAATAAGCTGCCATTTCTCGGTGACGTCCCCTACATGGGACGGTTGTTCCAACGCATCGAACGGCGAGAACAGGAAGCCGAAGTGGCCATTTTCATCTCACCTCGAATCGTTTATCAGGATGAACCCTATGAGGACGAAACGTTTTGTCCGACAAACTTTGATCCTAATGCTATTCGCTATGGTGACGACGGCGGTCAATGGTGAGTCGCCTTCGCAGCGAGTCGCCAGAATCAACGCCGAAGCGAGTTTTCGCCCCAGCTTTCGCATCGATCCTTTGGTCTTTCAATGCCAAGCTGTACCAGGCCAAACCGTCCGCTTCAAATTCCGCTTGAGCAGTAGTGATAGGCCGATTGATTTTTCGATCCAGCCAGTTTCGCTGATTCAACATCGCGATGGCAAAGTCACAGCCGCCGAAGAGTTGCAGGATCGCGACTCCGTCCGTTTATTGTCCTCGTCAGAGCTGCGACTTCGCGGCGGCGAGATACGTGAAATCGAAGGAACCTGGACACTGCCGCGTGACAGCGGTCAATTTGTCAGTGTCGGGCTGTTGGTGACCGATCGCAGCGAAGAACCGTTTTCCAAACAAACGACCCAGCGGCAACTCGGCGTGCGATTTGTCACTCGTTACTTATTGCGATTGGAAGCCGACATTCGCCGCGCCAATGCGGTGCAGGGCGAAATCCGTTTGACCACCGGTGGGCTGGTCGACCGTGACGGTTTTGCTCATATCAATGCGTTGCTGTGGAATCCGCATGACGCCGGACGTCGGCTTCGTGCGAAAGCTCGGATGATCGACCCGGCGGGCCGCGTAGTGATCGACGACGTGCCACTCGGATTGGCGTCGCGGATCAATCAACCCGAACCCAAGCGGTTCGAGCTGACGGTGTTGCCTCGCAGCGAGGTAACACTGGCGTCGGCATTGCCCGAACCGGTGTTCCCCGGTGACTATCAACTGCAAATCAACGTCTCGGACGACAGTGGCGATGTTGCGCTGCAAACCTTTCCCGTCCACGTCGGCCAGTACGACTTTCAAGCCCAGCGCGGCGTCGTGGGACGTGTGCTGAGGTCGATCCGCGTTCAGCCATCGGCGATCGAATTGTCGACGCTCCGTGGTGGAAATCGGCTGGTACCGCTATCGCTGAAAAACCAAGGCGACACCCCCGTATCGATCCGTTTGGTCACGCGAGATCGTGATGGAAACGAGGTATCTTGGTTGCGGGTGCGGCCCGAACGAATCCAGTTGGCTCCGCGAGCGGGCCGCAACGTAATGGTCACCATGAACGGCCACGCTGGCGACGCCAATGACAAGTATGCCGAAGTGAATTTGTATGCCGAATCGGATTCGTCGGCTAACACAGCGTCACTGAAAATTCCGGTGGCGATGTTAAACGATGATCGCTCCCACGATCCCCAGGTTTCGCTCGGGGCCATCGAAGTGAACGAGAACGATCCGCGAATCATGTCGCTACCAATAACCAACCATGGCACTCGGCATCTGGCACCGCATCTGATCATCACCCTGACTCGCGGTAACGAGGCACCGCTGATTTGCGAGGCCGGCTATCACGCCTGGTTGCTGCCGAGTGAATCACGCGAACTGCGTTTTCAACTGCCTGAATCCACCTCTGGCACCTTTAAAGCATCGATCCACGCGGTGCTGAATCGATCAGCCGAACCGACATTGAGCGAACAAACAATCGTGCTGCCGTAATCGACCGATTTTGCGATCATCATCTTCATCCCGTCTGCGCACACGCGGTGGACCGAAGTCTATTTGCACGAACCGCGAGGCCGCGGAACTCGCGTTACTCGCCCACGACATGCACATTCGTGATCGTGACGTCACGAATGTATTCTGCTCCCGCCTGGATCGTCACCGCTTCACCCGCGGGTCCGTGTCGGATCAGATTGCTGAGGATTGACTCGGAGAGTGATCCGCCGATTAGGATCGTGTGCTGTGACTGGCTGGTCACGTTACTCACCATGATGCGGCAAGTGTCACCCAGCGGTGCCACACCGCCGCCGTAATGATGGTCGCCGATTTTCACTGCAGCTTTGCACGTCAAGTCGCCGGGCGAAGTATCGATCAAGCCATCCACGATAATGTCGTGCATTTTGACTCCTGAAGTATTCAGCAACCTGACGATGTGGTGCCTACCCGCGCAGTATCCTCTGACATTTCTGATGATAATGTGCCGGATATCGTCCAGCCCGTCGCCACGGTCGTCGCCAGCACTGACCATCGTCGTCGCAAGACTGCCCGCCGCTCGGTCGCTGCGTGGAATGGCCGTCAGGGCGACGAGGTCGTCTCCGGTGTAGCCCGTGATGTTGTCGATCAAGATATCGTGGCATCCCATGCGTAGATCGACCCCGTCTTGATTGAGGATCGATTGCCGAGTGTCATCGATCATTTTGTATCCACGTGATGCGAAGTCCAGGTCTCGTAGCGTGCCGTGAGCACAACGTTCGAGCGAAATTGCCCAACAATGAGAATCTTTAATTGTGATGTTTTCGATAGAAAAATGCTCAACGAAGGCCAGCAGAACCCCGATATTCCGCCAGTCGCCGAGTTGGCTTTCGCCTTGCACACCTGCATCGGTGCCGTAGGTTTTGGTGCCGAGCGTCTTGCCGCTGTCGCCGGATGCACGGGGGCGATCCGCACCTTCGAGCACGGCGTGGCCGATTCCGCGGATGTGAATGTTCTGCAGCGGGTCGATGCCGGTGATCCCCAGCCCACAGTTCACACTCCGCATGAAGTTATCTCGGCAACGATCAGACAACTTGATGTGGCAGTTGTCCAACTCAAGCGTGGTATTACTGTGCAGTAAGATCGCCGAATCGAGCAACCAAATATCTCGTCGCTGTCCGTCACCGAGGTTGACTCGTGGGATGACCACTCGACAGCCAGCGTCTGCGGCGGCCTCGATCGCCTGGTTGATCCGCTCGACGTCCGTGCCCGCGAATTCGTTGGGGGTGATAAAGTCGCGAGATGTGGATTCGCTGCTACCACGATCCGGAGGCGAGGCCGACGCGAACGACCATCCCAAAGAACACAACAACAGCACCGGCAAGCCGGTCTTCCACCACCACCCTCTCGTAGTCTCGTTCATACTCTAACCTTATCGTGTTCCATATTCTGCGATTGGTGGCAAACCGGGTAGCCACGTTCGCCGTAACGTGGACTCCACCGTCTGGGGACGGTAGCTACCTTCCTAATTCAAACTCTCTTGTTGGAGCGATTCGAACATCTCGAGCAGCTTGGCGACAATCTTGGTGGTCGCTTCTTTTTCAACGTAATTGCTGCCCAGCCACGTTTCGTAGCCGCCCAAACGATGCTGCTCGGGAGTCGGCAAGTAACCGTACGATCCGTTGGCCAGTTCGATGGTGAAGGTGTCGGCGAAGGGACTCAGATCCTTGAGTTCCAGCCCCGTTTCGGTGAACACTTCAAACGGGATTGCGGCGATTGCTAAATCGCCGATGCGGAGCGTTTGTAGCTGAATCTCAATCTGCTTCGGAGCGGTTTGAATCTTCGCAATTCGATCTGCATAAATCTCTTCGCGACTGTGTCGTCGCCTCGGATCGTTATCATCGCCGGTGGTGATATTGGCGAAATACTCAATCATCTCCGGGGTGGGCTGCCTCGTTTTCAGCGTCAGGTTGTCTTGTTTCGCAGCTAAGGGTACCCAGTCATGAAAATCAATGTCCTGGTGAGCTTCATACACGCGGCTGGCGATCTTTTCGGCAACCTCCTGCATTTTTTCATAACTTCGGTATTTCTGCGTGGATTTTTCGGGGAAATTGATATTGTTCACATCGCCGCTGGTGCCGTTGGAAAGAATGCCGACGAACGGCGGTGATTGGTCGCTCGCCCCCAATTTTTTTCCGATGAACTTTGCGAAGTAGCCAAAGTAGTCTGCCGAGACGTCTCCGGATCGGACACCGCCGACGTAGTGCAGGGAATAGTTGGCGAGCAAGGCGATCGGATGACCATCGGTGCCTTGCAGCGAAACGAAGCTAATCTCCGGATCGGTCGGCCCGGCGGGACGGTCAAGCTTGGAACTGCCACGGGGAGGGTTCATCCGGACTTGGTCGATACCACCGAAAGGGTTGCTCAATAGACTTGCATCGTTGACAAACCAACGACGGTTGAAAAGTTCGGACGGCTCATCGATCGATCCCCAACCAATCCGTGCCGGTTCCAACTGAGCAAGTGCCCTGCGGACGCCATCGGAGATGCGATGGGCGATGAACTTTTGATAATCGCTCAGCTCCGTTTCCGGCAATGTTTTTAGAGGACCACGTGCGGTGGTCGCTGAATGCGTGTGGGTGGCCGCCGTCAATACATGCGAAGCCGGGATCCCGGTGGCTTCGTGTATCTGTCGCTTGGCAAGATCGTAAACCTCGACGGGAATGCCGACATTGTCGCAAATCACAATCGCCAACTGCGTCTTGCCGTCGTCCAAGACGACACACCGTGCATGCAGCTCGTCATGGATGTTAGTAGCGGGGATCGGTCGCCATCCTCCGACGATCAATTCACCCAGCGGCGGTGTGATGTTGCTCGTCGCTGCGCCGGCGCGAAAGACTGGCCTGGCATCCTCCGCTTGAACTCGGTATTGGCCGCCGAGCAGTAAAACAATACAGACCATCAATGATGAGACACTCATCCTTCTGGTCGGTGCAGAAATTCGCATGTGCAAAGCCTCTTCATTTTAGGTGTGGGTGATGTAGCGGAACTCGTGAAGAGTTTCGGCAGCAGCCAAGGAGTAACTGGCGTAGTGGACCTTGTTAAAGATTCTTTCGTGCAGGGATCTTTAACAAGATCCACCACCTTCTCATGCGTTGTGTTCGGTCGCTGTTCCGAATCCTTCACTCTCACCCTTAGCGTGCATTGGCCGTCAAGGTGTAGCGTAGTTTGTGTTTTTCGCCATGTTGAGGATGAGCATGATCGAGAGCGCGAAGCTCCAGTGCGAATTGATCAGCCCCGAATTGGGCTTTCACCCATCCATTGGGATGCGCGGGGTTGAACACATACGAGCAAGCCGGCAGGTTGACCAAGTTCACCTCGTCATGCTTTTCGATAACGTTCCAATGATGTGTGTGTCCAAAAATGTATGCCTGCACGTGCGAGCGCGCGTTCAGCAGATCGACGAGTTTCTGTGAATCCCTCAACCCACTGATTGTCGCCTGTGACTCCTTGGGCAGGAATTGGAGATTGTGGTGTCCAATCACGATCGCTGGCTTTTCAGCGTGCGCGTCCAGCGCCGAGGCGAGCCAGTCCAACTGCGGCTGACCAAGTTCGCCGGTCACTTTGTTCACCTCCCAAAGTGAATCCATCAAAAACAGGGTCGTCGTGGGTGTCGAAAGGATACTGACGTGCTTCCCGTCGACCAATGGATTGTCAGCCCGCTGGCTGGCAAACGCATCGTAGAACGGCCCGCGGTCATCGTGGTTGCCCATCGTCATGTGGACCGGCAAGTCGGCGTCGGCAAATCGCTGCAATGCCGTGCTCAAGGTCGCGTAGTCTTCGGCAAGCCCGCGTAAAAATGCGCAATCCCCATTGATGATGACACCCGCCGGAGGCGAAGGCTCCGCCAAAACCTCATCGATAATCCGGTTCAGACAATCCAGCATCGTGATCCCACGAGCGCTCTTCTTCGGATCCGCGTCAATATGGGGATCCGACAGCAACGCCCACCATTCATCGCTCGGTTTAAACTCTGCGGCTCCGGTGTAACGCGGGGCTAACCACGCGGCACCTCCGACAAGTGTCGTTTGCAAAAAACGCCGGCGTGTGGGAGGAATCATGTGCAGCGGCATCACAATCTCGCTAATCGGTTTGGGGGACACATCGCAATGCGACACGACGCTGCCGTGATTGTAAAAACCGATCCAAAAGTGGTACGTCACCGTAGCGGATGCCGGCGGTGGCAAGCTTTTCGGATTTGGTTTAATCAGTGCGGCATGGAAGTGAGGGTCGATGCGTTTGGTGGGAAGGCGGGAAGGGAGTATCCACTGCGTTTATCAACACGAGTGGAACCAAGGTCACCACTGTATCCGCGATAATGTCGTCAGTCAAATTTGAGGGGTAAAGCCTATACTGCTAGAACTTTGGTGTTGTCGTGATCTTTGGTCACGCTGGGTCTCTGCCACCTCTCCCCCAACTTCGGTGACTGCTGTTTTTGTAGCAAACGCACAGGCCGGAGGCCGACAGATAGACTGCCGTTGGCGTGAGCCAACGGTCTAGGGGCGACTTGTCGCCGTAAGGCCGGAGGCCGACACACTGGCAGCAGATGTGTCGCCCTCCGGGCTATGTTTTTCCGCCTCTCCTGACCGGTAGCTTACGCTACCGGCAGAGGGTGTATCGGCCTCCGGCCTGCAATCAATGCTACTAAATCAGCAGTCACCTTCGTCGGTAGAGAGGTAACTGCAGTATCGCCAGAAGAAAAACTTATACCCAATATCCGACGTCAATACCAAAGTTCCAGCGGCCCAGGGCAAGCCTAGCGCAGTCGGCTCACCAATACGGGCAAAACGAAAAAACTGGACTGCCGAACTACTGGTCCTTGGCCCATGCTGGAGTGCCGAACCAGTCGTCCATTTCCTTCAGGAACGGAGCGACAATTTCGGGCGACTCCTCGATATGTCCTCGGTCGCCTGATTCGACGATCCAAGTATCGAGCGCCGCACGCATGCGAGCTAGCGCCGCCTGATGTTCGGGCGCATCCGAGTCGGCGAGATTGGTGACCTCGTGTGGATCCGCCTTCGTATCGAACAGCATCTCATCGGGAAAGGGTTGCATCAATGCCAGTGGCACGCCGCTCAGTTTGCCATCGGCCTTGAGTTGTCGCATGAGCGGCATGACTAGAAAACACTTTTCCTTGTAGCGGTTGAGCGTCTCGAAGCCTGCGCCCGGCGTATAGTTGCGGATGTAGTGATAGCGTTGATCGTGAACCGAACGCATTCGTATGCTGGTCTCGTCGATGCGATCTCGGGCGGCAAAAGCATACGTTCGCGGTGGATCGGATTCCACGCCAGCAAACACGCGACTCTGCATGCCCAGAGGCCGCGAGACTCCCGCAATCGCGAGCGTCGTCGCGGTCATGTCGAGCAAGCTGATCACGCGGTCGCTGACCGTGCTAGGCGACTCTTGCTGGGTAAGAAACGGATGATTTTTGCAATCACGCACGATCACCGGAACCCGCAATCCCTGATCGAAAGGCCAATGGATCCCTCGCGCGGTAAGTCGACCGTTGTCGGCGAAGAAGATAACCACGGTATCATCATCCAAACCGTCCGCTTTGAGTCGCTGTAAAATCTTACCAATTCGAACGTCGGTGCCGCTAATGGAATTCAGGTAGCGTGCCCATTCCTCACGAACGATTCTGTGATCGGGATAGTAAGGCGGCGGCGTGACGTTTTCGACCGTGGCGACTTGCGGATGCCATTCTTCGCCAACCCATTTGACGCGATCTTTCTCGGCCGACTTGCGATCGTAAATGTCATACTCGGCTTCGGGCATGTTGATTTGTGCAAAGAACGGTTGACGCTTCTTTAGGTCGTCCCACTCAGCGCCGCCATAGAGTTTGCCTTCGTTGACGAAGTTCAGATCAAGTTTTCCTGTACCGATCTCTTCATCACCCAAGTGCGTGATGTTGGCAGTGTAGTAGCCAGCGTCCTGGAGCCGTAGGGTGAGAGGTCGAATGCCGTCAGGGAGTCGAAAGTCATCGTCGCGATGTGATCGCATGTGGTGCGTATCGGTCGTCGTTTGATACATGCCAAGCATAAAGCAAGATCGGCTGGGTGCGCAAACAGGCGAAGTGGAAAACGCATTCGTGTAGCGGATGCCCGAGTCGGCGAGTGCATCAAGATTCGGCGTTGCCACGTTCTTCTGTCCGTAGCAGCCAAGATCGTTCGAAAAGTTTTCGCCTACGATCCAGAGAATGTTTGGACGAGAGGGTTCAGCCCAAGCACCCGCAGCGAAAATGACGATATAAAGCAGTGCTCCAAGGATGCGAAATGTTGCGATGTTCATGCTTGTTTTACTTTTCAATTGCTGTGAACTTAGTTCAGGACTCTGCAACCACCGCCGCATCGAACCCCATCGTCCGTCTTCGGCACGTAATACCATCTTGGCTCGACATTCATTGTGTTCAATATAACGGTATCCAACGAACAAATGATCGTCATCCTGGATGTCGAGTTACGGCGTGCGCATTTCATTGCAAGTAAAGGTATCATGCGGCCATCGAAACCATTCTGTCGAGACGAAAGGTTAAAGCATGAAATTGATCGCAACCATCCTGTCACTTCTTCTCGGCGTGACGATTCCTGCCATGGCAGGCGACTACGACATCACTGAATTCGGAGCGACAGCGGGTGACCAGAGCGATGATACAACGGCCATCGAAAACGCTCTGACCGCATGTGCCGATGCGGGAGGCGGCACCGTGTTTGTTCCGGCGGGGACATTCATTCTGTCGCGGCGCGATAGCGAATCGCCCATTCTTGAAATTCCTCCCAATACAACTCTTCGGGGTGAGGGAGCAGCATCGATTCTAAAGTTCGCAGCAGCAGTGAATCAAAGCAACTTTTGGCGAATGATCGGCGCACCGGTCAAAGCCGGAACAAAAAACGTCGTGATCCGTGACCTGCATCTGGACGGTTCAAACACGCATCCCGAGTATGTCAAGGGCGAGACGCCCGAACACAATGCCGGCCTTTGGTTCTACAACAAGGATCATGTGATCGAGAACGTGACCGTGGTCAACGTATTTGCCGAAAACTTCTCCGGCGACTGCATGGCATTTTCGTACAACTGTCGAAGCATCACCGTTCGTGACTGTACGCTACGAAATTTCATCCGCCAGGGAATTCAGATGGGAGGCAGTCCCAGCTCGCGCGACTATCTGGTGACCGGCTGCCGTGATCTCGAACATTCCGTAAAACCCGGCGGTTCCACAATCCATGTCGAACACGCTCGTGGCCTGAAAAATGTAATCATCGAAAACAACCAGTGTCGCAAATCGATCCTCGCCGGTGGAGTGGATGGCATGATCATTCGAGGCAATACCGTCACGGGAAAAATCGTCGGCAACGGTAACTCCAACCTGCTGATCAGTGACAACATCGTTCGCGCAGGCGACAATTCCGGAGCCGTAGTCCAGCTTGGGTATACCAAAGGTCTGACAATCCGGGGTAACACGATTCTGGGAACGGAAAACAATCCGACGGGACTGTATGTTTGGGGAAAGTCACGCTACAACGACCAGCCCGGCGAAGACGTTCTCATCAGCGGCAATCAAATCAGTGCTGCCGATCACGCAATTTCTCTCAACGGAGCGGTAAACGTCCGCATCAGTGGTAACTTGTTGAACGCGCCGCGGCCGCTGCTCCAGCGGCGCACGGAAAACGTGACTTCAGACTTAGTACCTCCGACACCTGATACCGAGTAACGTCCACACCATTCTGGCTCCTTTAGCTGCCCGTCACGCGGCAGTGAACTCAGGAGCGAGCAGCTAAACTTTGGGAGTAGCTTTACTCCAGCCTATCGGCAACTTGCCCAAGAATGTGGCAAGCTTGCTGCCCACCAACAGAAAAAGCCGCCTTGCGGCGGCCGATGGCAACGTTGCTTCACTTTGGAGCATCGGTTAGATCATCATCAAAGAGACCTGCCCCATTTTGCTTCCCCGCCCTTTTTCGCTGACCGCAGCAATTGAGCGTGAAAACCGGCGGGCAAAGCAATTGAATCCACCGGGGTCGCCTGACCACCGCCCGGAAGATCATCATCGCTATACACCGGCGAGACGACGCAGCACATCATCAACTTCAGAAGTGTCCATCGCACAACGCAATGGAGTCGGGAAGAGTATTCAAAAGCGAAGCGTCGAGTTTTCAAGACATTGTTCCCTGCTGCAAATCGGTTAGTTGTGCGAATCAAAACATAATCACGGAGCCTGACTGCGCAGACTCAGTCGCGGCCGCTATCCAGGCCACGACAGCTCTTGATTCGCCAAGCGTCATTGGCGTTGGTGTCTCACCGGATGGCACGCAGTTGGCGAAGGTCCGCAATGACAACTGCAGGATTCCAGCATACCAACCGATGGGACGCAGCAAGTATATAGGGTTGGCCATTTTGATGCTTGCTGCTTCGTGCATTTCCAGCCCGCAGGCTGCACAGTGGATGCACAAAGATACAAAGGATCCAGGACTCGAATCAGAAATTAAGTCCGCAGCCAGTTTCTTCGTTGATCCAATTCATCCTGGCGATCGAAATAGTAGACCATCGCTCAATGCCATCTACCTTGGTAGCGACACGGCGCAAGCCCCGGTTGCAGCGTGAAAAAGACATTCGGTTTCGACAATTTTCGTGGTGGTGCCACTAGCACTCTCGAAGAGTGATCTCGACCTAGCGATCCGGCTTAAGGACGTCGCGGAGTGACCCCACCGCCTGCACCTTGCCATCTTTGTCGACAAGGACACAGCACGGAAACATGTTCACCGGATAGCCAGTGATCTTGTCAGATTGGCTACCAACGCCTTCGGTTTCGCTACCCAGAAGCACGGGATACTCGATGCCCGAGTCGTCGATTGCCATTTTGATTTCGTCGGTTTCGGATCCGGGAGCGTGGACGCCAACGATTGCCCAGCCATTCTCTTGCATTTTGTTGAGCATTGGAATGTCGTTCTTGCACGGACCGCACCACGTCGCCCAGAAATGGAATAGCATGGGCTTTTCCTGACGGCTGTCCGGCAGCTTCTCGACCGTAATCCACTGGCCATCCAGTTTCGCAGCCGGCTTGCCAACCATTTCCTTGAGCGGTTTGAGAATTCGGTCAAGCTGCTCTTTGTTGGATGCCTGTTCTTGCATCGCTTTGTCGACCATCGCGTGAATCTCTGACTCAGCCATCTCAGGGTCGAATACGTATTTCACAAAAGTCGCGAAACGCCAGTCGTTGACGGCATCGCCCTTCTTCGGCAGTGCCTTATCAACCAGCGGCTGCAGATCGGGAGCGACTTTGACCTCGCGTACCACCGTTTGATTGATGTTGTACTTGTATTGCCTCCCCTCGTGCATCCAACTGGACCACCATTCAGTCATCGGCATTTCAATACCGGAGGCGACCTCGCGGTAGTCTGAAAACTCGATCAAGTCTTTCGGGTGCTGGTTGGCTTGGTGAAGATAGAGGAATTCGCAATGCAACCGGTAACGCTGCTCATCCGTCAATGCCTCATCAAACCACTGACCGAACTCTTCTCGCGAATCGAACGATCGCCCGGCCAACTTCCGAGTGGATTCCATTTCATGCAACCAAGTGAACCTGCCTTGGCTAATGAACTTTAGGCAACCGCGCAATCGCCCCGTTTTTTGGCTGATCCAAAATTGCTCTTCACGTGGGATCGACCGTATCACATGGCAGCGTTCACCGCCGAAATCCTCGGCGGGAAGACTTTGATAGTTGGCGTATTGGACTGGAATCGTTGAGCTCAGAAAGAAGCTTGGTTCCTTGCCTCGTTCAACCCACGCAAAGCGATGATCTCCCAAGTGCAAAAACTGTGATGGCTTGAAGTAGTGATTCGCGAATGCGTCCGCAAAGGTTCGGTATCTGCCAAACGAGCCATTGGAATCTCGCCACCACCCCCGTTTGCCGTTCCAGGTATGTTCTGAGGTCTGGTCATACGGCTCACCCTCGTAAACATATTTATGTCGCTCGGTGGAAACAACTTCATTGTTGTTCCAAGCCCACGTGTGATTGGCCGTGGAAAGACTTTTGTCGAAATCGCGTTTACTGAGCGTTTCCCTCAAATGGTCAAGCGAACGCTCGTTTTTCAAACCGATCAGACCTTTGGGATCACCGTAATCCGAAGTGAAACTTTGCGTGGAGATGAGTGCCGAGTTGAGCTTGCTGATCTCCGTGAGTTGCCGATGCACCTGCTCGCCAAGCGATTGGGATTTCGGGTCGGCCGGTGGTGATAGAGAAGCAACAAGATCACCAGCAGGCGGAAAGGGAACGGTTTCAACGGATGTCTTAAAGTTCGTCTGCTGTCCAGGTTTCAGCGATACGTTGTCAAACGTGACCCAGTACCGATACGGACGCAGGCGATACTCAAAGTGATCAATTTGGTCGATGGGATGATCGAACACTTCTGCACTTCGTGTCACGCCATCCTCGCCTTCCCACAATGTACGTCCGTACGTTTGAAGTCGCTTTCCATCTTTATCGACAGCAACAAGATCAAAGGTGGCGATTGGACGCTCGACTCGATTGTAGGCCCAAATCAACAACGTACGATCGCCCCGAGCAAGAGCATCGTGGACTCGCTTGATCCGGTGGGCATTTTGCAATCGCGGTGGCACAGTGACCGGAGCGATGATTTCGCCGTCAATACTCACCGACACCCATGGTCCCCACTCTTTGTCGGGAATGCCGACTTCAATCGTTGTGCTTGTGCTCTCCGTAGAAGGTTGTGTTTCAATTCGAACGAATCCATCGTCACTCGGATGACGCCAGCCCTTCAGCCCTTCCGTCGCGTAGGTTGGATTCTGATGGACCGCTAGACCTTCGAACTTGAAAACGTAGTCAATTCCCGGAATCGGCTTGGCCGGCGAGTCGTCTGTCACCTTCGGGAAGTAAGGCAATTCCTCGAAAAGCTCTCCGTTTGGACGCCACGCTTCCTCTGCAGTCGCCTGTTGCGGCAACACCGCGATCATTTTCACTGAGATATCATCGACAACCTGGACCGCCAGACGATCGTCATCAGGTGCCACGGGTTGCTGTGCGAGAGAGCTAGCGGCATTGATCGCGAGCACGGAGCCAATGGTTAGGACAAATATCACCCAGGCGACAATGACACCGGAACCGGTGCCGCTTGCCTCTGCTGGCGTGGACACAAGTCGACGCACTCGACCGAGTAGTGATCCGCCATCGGCGGACATGGCGAGCGTTTGCTTCGATGATTGTTGGCGAGTTTCTTCCAGCCAGACCAGCAATTTCGCGTAGCCGATTCGGTCGCCGGTCATGTTCGCGGCAATCTCGTCGCAGCACTCTTCTCGCTCGGTTCGCATTCGATGCGATACCCACCAAACCGCCGGGTGATAGAAAAACACAGTCTCCATCGCGAGCTGGAAAAAGTTCACCAAGTATCGTCCATGCAGGTTGCGACCTCGCGTCAAACGTAGGCTGATTCCCAACACCACCGTGATCATTACGAATTGCCAAAGCGAATGCACCAACGTCCAACTGACGCGCTGACTGACTTCGTAAAAAAGCAGATTGTTCATGACTCGCCCTCCATCTGATCCAACAAGTCGCGGATTTGTTTCAATTCCTCTGCCGTCGCCTTCTTGCTGGACAGGGCGTGCATCATCAACGCCGCCGACGAGCCCTCGTAGACCTTGTCGATCAGGTCACCGAGCATCCGCTTCTGGGTACGCTGCTGCGACGACGCCGGTCGATAAATCTGTGGCTTTGCACCGTCATCACGCTTGAGAAGCCCTTTGTCCAACATCACGGACAACATTTTCACGGTCGTCGAACATGTCGTCTGTTTGAACTCCTGAAGCGAGTTGTGGATATGCCGAACGATGCTCGGCCCGTCATCCCAAAGGATTCGCAGCTCGACCTCGGTCGGTTGCGAAGAAGCGTGTCGTGCCATGATCCGATAAACCCTCGCGAACAGAAATTTGCAAAGCTAGGCTGGTGAACGAATTCGCTAGGCCGCTTTTATCGTAGCGAACGAATTCATCAAAGCAAACGCAACACTGCCGCTGTCCAGCAAGTCGGTGTCGAGGCGACATTTCTCGTCAGGACGGTAGACGATCAACTCTAGTCGTGTGTGTTCGTCGCAGCGGCGTCGGGCGCCAGGTGATTTCACCTACTTTGAATGCCGGTCGCTCAATGATTGCCGGCCAAGGGCGCGTCGTTTGATGCCATTGTCTGAGAATCTCCTGGCTACCGAAGGCCCCAATCCACTCTTTGCCCAAATTGTTCTATAGAACGAATACAATGTTGGGACGTCGATCGTTCTACCGAGCCGACGCTGGAGACCGGTTGATCCATCCGCGGCAAACACCTAAGGACCGTCGGAAGAATAGCTGGCGGCATTTTCCGTAGTGGACGAGGCAACGAGTCCTTTTTGGCTGCACGAAGCTGCAGGACTCGTTGCCTCGTCCACTACCGCCCGCCAATTATTGATCCGAAGATCCTAAACATAAATTGAGACCTTTGATGTACTTTCCAAAAAAGACTTGGCCGATGACCCGAGCCACTTTTGCTACTTTCATTTTCGCATTCGCCTTGATGCCGATGACTGCGTTGGCGGATCCACATGACCTAATTTGCTGCGGTGCCGAAGAGGTCTTTGTTATCGCCCCCGAGATGCCGAAGGTAAAGAAGTGGAGTTGGCGTGCGGAGCAATCGCCTTCGATTCCCGCGAACTTTCGCTCGCGATTTCGGTCGACCGATGATTGCAAGCCCTACGAAGACGACTTGCTGTTGATCACGTCATCGAGTGGCGGAGTGGCACTGATCGACCGCACCACGAAAGAATGCCATTTCTTGGCCGAGGCAAAGAATGCTCATAGTGCCTGCTTGTTGCCGGATCGTCAGATCGCCGTTGCGTCTAGCTTTGGCGGCGATCAGGTGCAATTCTATGATCGCGACGAAAAACAAAAGCCTGCCTCTGTCGTACAGGCTATTTCCCTGCTGGGCGCTCACGGAACCGTTTGGGATCCCGATCGCAAATGCCTCTGGGCTCTCGGAGAGAAAGAGCTGCTGGCGTTGGTTGCCGATGCGGAAGCGACACCCCAAAAACCCTGGAAAGTACGATCGCGCACGCCGCTGCCAAGCAACGGTGGGCACGATCTGTCGCCGAAACACGACGGCAAACAGCTGTTCGTGACGACCGACACGCAGGTGTTGATGTTCGACTGCGACAAACTCACTTTCGACGTCGCTGAAGGCTTTGGCGACCAATTGAAAATCAAGTCGGTTGATCGCAACTCCGCGTCCGGTCGTATCGTGTTTCATCAGGCCACAGCAGAGAATTGGTGGAGCGACACAATTCGATTCACCGATGCAGTACCATTGAAACTGGCGGACGAGCGACTCTATAAAATCCGCTGGGACACTGCGACACCGGCACCGTAATACGAGTCCGCTAACCTGTACTTCAGTCTTGGGCTATCGACCTTCATTGTCGCTGCCGCTCTGTCTTGCCCTGTCGATCGCATTCCTCAAAAAGGGATGGAGGCGAAAAAGCCGAGAGCAACTTTCGTCTGCTTCCAAAAACACAATTTAACGGATTTCGTCATCGTTGTTTCGTCTTTGGATTGGCGTCTTGTTTTCAGGTTGCTAACGCCAGCTGAATACTGCGTGCGACACCCGACAGGGTCTGCGTCGGGGTGAAACTATTTGGCCTGCCGGTTTACAGGCTCATCCACGACGATCTCTGCGGGGAACGCCGCGGCGGTCTTCCCACCAACATCTTGCCAACGCTTGTTCTGCGAATTGCCACGGGGTTGGTTCATCGGGATATCCATCCCGCCTGCATCACCTAACATTTTGTACAACTCATTCTCCATTTCGATCGTGACGGACTTGTACTCGGGATCATAAAGCAGGTTGTTTTCCTCACCAGGATCCTTGCTCAGATCGTACAGTTCGTCGGTATCCCAGAGTCCGTAATAGGTGATGTATTTGAAACGATCTCCGCGCAGAGCAAACTGCGTTGGAGTTTGCGGATAGTTCTTTTCCCAGTAGTAGACGTAAAGAAAATTAGTACGCCAATTCGCCTCGGGCATGTTGGGCAGGTCCAGGAAACTTTGGCCGTCGATGTAGTCGGGCGTCTGCAATCCGGCTGCGTGCAATACGGTGGGCCCGATATCAATATTTCCGATTACCTTGTCAACGACCTTGCCACCTTCGTAAAGATCCGGGCACTGCATCATCAACGGAACTCGCATCGATTCTTCATACGAGACTCGTTTATCAATCAGCCCGTGTTCGCCCCACATGAATCCGTTGTCCCCCATGTAAATAACCAAAGTCTCATCATGGATTCCCATCTTCTTCAACTGATCAAGTACTCGACCGACGCTGTCGTCCACCGAGAGAACCAATTCACAATAGCGTCGGTAAAGAACGTCTAACCCGACGTCGCTGTGGTAGCTGAAGTCGATTCCGTGCCATGAGTTTTTTTGATCGCGAACCCAACGAGGTGCGTTCTTTTCAGCTGTGATGCCTTCGCCGCGCGGCAAGAAACTGACGTCCTTGTTCTCGTAGCGCTGAACATGACGTTGGGCCGGAACATAGTGCCCGTGAACAGCCTTGTGCGATAGATACAAGAAGAATGGCTTGTCGCTGTGCTGCTGACCTTCCAACCAATCGACTGCGTAATCCGTCAGTTCATCGGTAATGTATCCCTTTTGTTTGACACGTTCGCCATCGACATTGAGCGTGTAGTTTGGATTCGGCGGCAGGTAGTGGCCCTGCCCACGAAACGAAACCCAATGATCAAAACCAGGGCGAGGGTCATCCGAATGGCTACCCATGTGCCATTTTCCAACGAATGCAGTTGCGTAACCTGCACGCTGCAAGTACTGAGGAAAGAAAATAGTTCCCTCGGGCACAGCACGGTTATTATCGATCACACGATGCTTATGCGTGTACAAGCCCGTCAATATCGAGGCGCGCGACGGTGAGCACAATGATGTGGTGACAAACGCATTCTTGAAGTGGACTCCACCCGATGCCAATGAATCGAGATTGGGCGTCTCTAGGAATGGATGTCCCATAAATCCCATCGCATCATAACGATGGTCATCGGTCAAAATAAAGACAATATTGCGTGGCTTGACCCCGTCTCGCTTCGCTGTCGCAGGCAATTCAGACGCAGGCAATTCAGACGCCAACAAGGCGTAGCTGGCCTGGACGACAACAATGCCGATTAACAGTGGAGTCAGTATTGAAACGCGATGCATCAATGAAGCTCGGGGTAGGGAGGGGATTTAAAGAGCGACAATCGTCTTGTCATTCCAACGCTACTTGCACGAACCTTTACACGTGCGACTGGTCAATGACTATCCAGTACCGGGATCGGTGAGAGCGAACTGGAATTTCATTTCTGGCGAAGTCGGCATGGATCCGATTCGCATACGAGTCAGGTCGCGGACGGGCTCGAAACCGAGTGAACGGGCAAGTTGCATCAGCCATGCGGAACGGTCCGTGGCAAATGCGGTTTGATCAAGCTGCAAATGAGACTTCACCAGTTGATCAGACGGCCGTGATGGACTCAATCGCGGCGATGTTTCGCCGTTACGCGACCAGCGATGAAACGAACCTTCTGGCTGAAATCCAAGTCGCTCGTAGACCAGCTGTCCCTCGGGAGTCGCGTCGAGTTTGATGCAACCGACGCCGATGTCACGCAGATAACTCAAACTAGCATTCATCAGCGAGGTTGCAATTCCACGCCTGCGATAACGGTCATCGACCAGCATCATTCCAATCCATGCCAGGTCGGTTCCGTATCGAGTCGTCGTAACGGTTCCAACAATCTGCCCGTCGAGTTCCGCGACGAAACAACCGTCGGGTTCGTATGCAAAGAGCCGCAACCAGTCTGCTTGCAGTTGATTCCATCCGGCCTTGCGACAAAGTGCAAGGGCAAAAGGGATATCGTGACCGGTCAGCGTTCTGATCATCAACACAGCTAGCTTCGCTTTGACGAGGTGACAGGGACTGGGGCGGAAGCTGGCGTTATTTTGCTTGGCGAAGATGTTTCCGACAGCGTTTCACGATACTGCTGAATCTTTCCCGGAAGCGTTACGAATGCGGTGTTGGCGGCCATCGCTAGCAGGATGACAAGCCCGATTCCGGCGAATACTTTCGTCACCGGGCCGTTGACGTGTTTCCCCATTACATCTTTACTGCTGGCCAACCACAACAAAACGCCCGCCACCAACGGTGCTCCGACGACCGTGACCGCTTGGGCCGCAATGATCGTCGGTGTACGGTCGAAGTCCAATACTAGGGCAGCGAGAGCCACGACCATTCCCGCCAGCAATCCGAGCGTGGTCATAATGCGAGGCCAACGGTCTTGCGCACCGCTGCCCAAGCCGAAACCGTCCGAGACGATGAAGCCGCCCGTCATCGAGTTGATCAAGAAAGACGAATAGGCAGCACAGAAGATTCCCACACAAAAAATGAATTTCCCACTCTGTCCGAAAGTAGGCTCGAGCGCCTCGGCTACCGCGACAGGATCCGCCAAAGTGACCGGCGACCCCGTGTAAAGGCCCGCTGCGGCGGTCGACATCAACATGATCGTGATCAGCGCCATGATGACCGCTCCCACTCG
The DNA here is from genome assembly GCF_039541335.1 of Novipirellula rosea. Classification (NCBI taxonomy): domain Bacteria; kingdom Pseudomonadati; phylum Planctomycetota; class Planctomycetia; order Pirellulales; family Pirellulaceae; genus Novipirellula; species Novipirellula rosea. The sequence continues at coordinate 266,767 of NZ_BAABGA010000017.1, forward strand.
CGCATCGACAATGCCGCTTCGTACTTGCCGCTCGTCCCAGCCTTTTTGTTGAACAAGATACGCTTGATAGAAAGCACCGGAGATCACAAACGTCGTTCCGATCAATCCCAGCAGCGCGATGTCGATCGTGCCCGCAGCAGGCACAAACCCCTTCGCCATCGCCACCGGATCGGGCTTGAGCGTAAACAGATTGACGGCAAAACTGATCAGCATCATGGCGACGAAAAACATCATCAACCGTTCCATCACGCGGTACAGGTTCTTGAACAAGAACAAAAACATGATGGCGATTACGTTGAACGCGACCACCAACGCAGCGACCAATGGCTTAGAGTCGATGAAGGCTTCAAACGCGGCAGCGACACCAATGTTGTTGCCGGACTGAAACGCCGCAGCAATGATGAACACGATACAGCCCAACAGGATCGCCAGCGGTCGGCCTGCTTTGCGGCGAATTAAATCGCCAGGTGAAACGCTTGAGACCGCGCCCAGTTTGGCTGACATCGTCATGTAGACAAGCATGAACACGACCGAAACCACAACGACCCAAAGCATCGCGTAACCTTTGTTCGCACCCACAGTGGAACTGGTCATGATGCTGCCTGGACCGATTACCACACACGCCGTGATAAGTCCCGGGCCGATCCGCCGATACCAAGCAACAGGTTGATCGACGTGGGTGTTGGTTGCTGGAGACATTCGGGATCATTCGTTCAGCGGAGAGCGGCTTGGCCGCGTATTTTTACTAGCGAATAGAATACTGAACAAAACATACGACCACAAACACAAAGCTCGGCCGTGCTGAAAACGGTTGCCTACAAAGCGAAATTTACGGAAAGTGGGATGTCGGCACACTCATTCAAGCACTCAAACGCATGCGGCTCGCGGACTCGATCATATCTATAGATTCGTCAACAAGGGCATCGACGACTTCTCGCATGAGGAGTGATTACGTTGTATTGACGACACACGGCGAGGCTTATGCATGTACAATCAGTCTGTTTCCGACATCTAACGTGTTCAAGCAGGGGAAATCGAATTCGGGTCGACATTTTCAAATCGAGCTTCCCATGCTTTGATAAAAACCCAAACGCGGGCGAATCGTAAAACTGCCATCGCTTAATCAGCGTGGCCACCCAAGCCATTTTCCACGACGCGTCTCGGCCAGTCGCATCGTCCTGCCAATCATTCCTGCGTCGCAGCCTCGATAGCCACGAGTCGCTACGCACGTTCGCATCCTCAACAAAAGTCATCGGGATAACATCATGCCTTTGAACCTGTCACAGTCCAACGTAGGCCGGAGCAAGTCTTCGCAGATCCGGTTGGCGTGCAAGTCACTAACCGCCGCATTTGTGCTTTTGATCTTGCCTGCACTATCGGCAACTGCTGCTGAGTTGCACATTGGCGGGGCGACGGTCAGTATTACACCGGACGAGCCGGTCGCGTTGTCTGGTCAGATGCACACCCGCATCGCTCGCACGGTGGAGAGTCCAGTCACCGCAACCGCGTTGGCATTGGAATCGCGTGACGGTGATAATGTGTTGGATCAAGCGATCATGGTCTCATGCGATTTGGTGGCGATTCGCGAAGGGATTCTCGAAATGGTCCGCGATCGCGTGAAGGAGCGAATTGCCGATTTCGACGTCGAAAAACTGTTCCTCAACGCCACCCACACGCACACCGCGCCGGTGATGCGTCAAGACGCTTATCAATTGCCTGAGGAAGGGATCATTCAGCCGAAGGAGTACGTCGAGTTCCTTGCTGATCGTGTTGCTGATGCTTCGGTCGAGGCCTGGCAAAATCGCAAGCCCGGCAGCGTTGGCTGGGGACTGGGATACGCCGTTGTGGCCATGAATCGCCGCAGCGTGTATGCCGATGGTCGGGCGCAAATGTATGGCAAGACAAGCTCGTCGAATTTTCGCGGCATCGAAGGCTATGAAGATCACGGCGTCGAGGTGCTGTGTTTCTGGGACAACGAAGACAAATTGATGGCGACGGCAATCAATGTCGCTTGCCCGTCACAGGAAGTCGAAGGGCGTTCGGCCGTCAACGCCGACTTCTGGCACCAAATCCGCGAGTCGCTGCGAGAGAAACACGGCAAGGACTTGTTGGTGCTAGGATGGACCGGCGCGGCGGGCGACCAGTCACCACGCCTGATGTATCGCAAAGGGGCGGACGAACGAATGCGAAAACTAAGGGGGCTGACGCGGCTGGAAGAATTAGCTCGCCGTGTTGTTGCCGCCTGGGAGGAGCCGTATGAAGGTGCGAGCAAAGAAAGGCACGCCGACGCACCGCTTGTGCATACGGTCCAGACGCTTGAGTTGCCGGAACGAATGGTCACGAGAGAAGAATCGTTCGCTCTCCAGGCCAAAGTCACGGACCTGGCATCCGATCCAAAACAGAAACGACGGATGCTCTGGCATCAAGCGGCCATCGATCGCTACGAACAACAACAGGCCGGAGAGCTGAATCCTTACCAGATGGAATTGCACGCGATTCGTTTGGGCGACATCGCGATTGCCACAAACCCCTTCGAGTTGTTCACCGACTATGGCATCCAGATCAAGGCCCGCAGCCCCGCCTTGCAAACCTTCATCATTCAATTGGCCGGCCCCGGTTCCTACCTACCGAGCGAGCGGGCCGCACGAGGCGGCGGATACAGCGTCATTGTCGAAAGCAACAAGGTCGGCCCGGAAGGTGGTCAGGTACTGACGGATCAAACCGTCGAGGCAATTAAGTCCCTTTGGTCCGACAACTAGCGACCGATTGAATGAAACGTCGTGAGTCGAATGCCTAAGGGTCGACCGTAAAATAGGTGTCGGTTTTACCGTAATGGACGTGGCTACACGTCCTGTGGGGGGCAGGATCTTCAGCAAGTTCCACTACGACATTCATTTACCACTCAGCCCTAAGGTCGACTTTCGTACTTTCAGGTGACGAAGTCGCATACTGTAGAACCTTTGTCCCCAACTGTTCCGCCAGCACGACTGGCACAGAGTTTCAGATAATCGTTCACCATTATGAATCGCAATCGATTCACTCGAAGTAACGTGCGAAATTCAAACGAAGGAAAATCAAACCATGAAACACTTGATCGCTCTCGTCGTTCTGCTGTGCGTCACGGTGACGTCTTCGGCCGAAGACGTCCGCCATGAGCCACTCAAGGATCTGAATGGCTACTTCCCCTTCCATCCGCCGGCATCGCTCGAGCAATGGGAGGCACGTAGGGAATACGTACGGCGACAAATTCTCGTCGCGACCGGCCTCTGGCCGATGCCGACCAAAACACCTCTCAATCCTGTCGTTCATGGCAAGATCCAACGTGACGGGTACACGGTCGAGAAGGTCTATTTCGAGAGTGCCCCCGGTTTTTTCGTGACGGGTAATCTGTACCGCCCGACAAACATCCAGGGCAAAGTGCCGGGAGTCATGCTGGCGCACGGCCATCACAAGGATGCGCGTTTGGACATCACGTCCGACAGTAAGTTGCGCAGCCTAATTGCCGACGGCGCCGAGCGGTTCGAGCGGGCCGGACGCAGCACTTACCAATCGCAATGTCGCCAATTGGCCTTGATGGGCTGCGTGGTTTGGCAGTGGGACATGCTCGGCGATTCGGATTCGATTCAGCTCTCGCGTGAGCTTGTCCATGGGTTTGCCAAACAACGGCCAGAGATGAACAAGACAAAGCACTGGGGCCTGTTCAGTCCGCAAGCCGAGACGCATTGTCAGAACGTCATGGGACTGCAAACGCTCAACGCCGTACGTGGGCTCGACTTTCTGCTCAGTTTGCCGGAGGTCGATCCGCAACGTGTCGCCGTCACCGGCGCGAGCGGCGGCGGTACACAGACGATGATTTTGGCGGCGATCGATGACCGCATCAAACTGTCATTTCCGGTCGTCATGGTCAGTACTGCGATGCAGGGTGGCTGCACGTGCGAAAACGCGAGTCTGCTGCGTGTGAATACTGGCAATGTCGAATTCGCCGCCTTGGCTGCGCCGCGGCCGCAAGGGATGAACACTGCGGACGACTGGACCAAGGAGTTGGCTACCAAGGGCTTTCCCGAGTTGCAGCAACTCTACACCGCGTATGGCAAACCGAATGACGTCTTTCTGAAGCGAGGCGAACATTTTCCGCACAACTACAACGCGGTCACTCGATCTGCCTTTTACACCTTCTTGAACAAACATTTCAAGCTTGGTTTCCAAGCTCCTGTGATTGAGCACGATTTCGAACCGCTGCCGCCCGAGCAGCTCACTGTCTGGGACGACCAACATCCCGCCCCCAAGGCTGCTGCCCCCGATTTCGAACGCAACTTGCTGGCGTGGTTCACCAAGGACTCCGAGCAGCAACTCAGTGCAGCCGCGGCGACTGCGGAAGGCTTGAAAAACGTCGTCCTTCCGGCCGCTGAGGTGATCATCGGCCGCACCTACGCCAACGCAGGAGACGTGACATGGGAACTCGACGACAAGCAGGACCGTGGCGACTACGTGCAACACACCGGCACGCTACTGAACACGACACACGGCGAAGAGGTGAATGTCGTCTGGCTGTGTCCGAAGCAACCCAGTGGCCGCGTCGTGATCTGGATCGATGATTCTGGCAAGACCGCCGTTTACAGTGAAGACGGCCGCGTGAACCCCGCCGTGCAAAAGCTGGTTCAAGCGGGCGCGACCGTGCTGGGCGCCGATCTGTTCCTGCAAAATGGCGAAGCGGCGAAGCAGACTCGCGTCGTTGAAAATCCCCGCGAATTCGCCGGTTACACCTTCGGATACAATCACGCGTTATTCGCCCAACGCACCCACGATGTGCTTAGCATCGTCCGTTTTCTTCGTCACGCGAACTCGGGCCCTTTCCCGAATCGTGAGTTAAAAAACGTCGCGATTGCCGGATGGCACCGCAGCGGCCCCATCGCCGCAGTGGCTGGTGGGATTGCCGGAGATGTCGTCGACCGCATCGCGATCGATACACGAGGGTTTCGTTTTGGCCAAGTCTTGGATTATCGCGACCCGATGTTCTTGCCGGGGGGAGCAAAGTATCTCGATCTACCCGGTCTGATCGCACTTCATGCTCCACGCCCGTTGTGGCTCGCCGGAGAAAGTAAAACGCCGGCAACGATCACCACCGCGTATCACGCCGCTTCCGAGGCCAATGCACTGGTAACGTTCACCGGCGAGGCAGCGCAACAGCAAGCCGCGGCTAGCGAGTGGCTGCTAAAGTAAGTATCGTCCGATACAATAGTCGCTGATTGCTCCGCGATCAGAACGATGGACCGCGGGAGACGTCGACTCTAATGCAGAGGTAATTTCGGTCATCCCGCGACACGAAAGTCTTGACGACTTCCGCTACAACTAAATGCGTCACTTAGCAATGCGACGTGCTGCAGCGGTCTAGGATATTGATCGCCTGGCGCATCCCCACCCACACCCCCCCCTTCCGAGAGAAACAACGATGAGAAAAGTTTTTGTAGCTGCGATGATGATCGCGCTTTTGATGCCCTGCGTTCTGACGGCGTCCGCAGCGGACGTCGAGGATGGATTTACCTCCCTGTTCAACGGCAACGACCTGGCCGGCTGGGTTAAACGCGGTGGGTCCGCGGAGTACAAAGTTGAGGATGGCTCGATCGTTGGGAAGTGTATGCCGAATACGCCTGGCAATACGTTCTTGTGTTCTGAAAAAGAATTTGGCAACTTCATTCTGAAACTGCAATATAAATTCATCGAAGCGGGGAACTCCGGCGTCCAGTTCCGTTCCGCTGCCCGTCCCGAGGGCGATAGCGAGCGAGTGTACGGCTATCAGTACGAAATCCGTCCCGGCGGCGACGCAACCGGTCGCATCTATGACGAAGGACGTCGCGGCCACAAGTTTGGCATCATTTGGCTCGATGCCCACACCCCTCAGGATCGTCTCGATGCGGCTCAGGCAAGCTGTAAGGAAGGTGAGTGGAATGACTTGGAAATTCAGTGCGTCGGACCGTCCATCAAGACTTGGCTGAACGGCAATCTGGTTGTCGATATGTTCGACAGCTTCTCAATGAAGGGCTTTATCGGACTGCAGATCCACTCTGGAAAATCGGGCTCCGTCGCTTGGAAGAACATTCGCGTCAAGGATCTAGGCGAGAGCAAGTGGGAGTCGTTCTTCGTCAAGGGCGACGATGGCAACTACAAACTTGCCGATGCCAAGTTCGTTCTGCCCGAAGAATGGTCGTTCACCGACGAGGGCGTTCTGCATGGCGTCCACTCCAAGAGTCAAGGCAAGGATGGGTTGGTCATTTCTAACAAGAATTACGATGACTTCATTGCTCGCGTCACGTACCGGATGCACGGTGGCAACAGCGCGCTGTATTTCCGCGCCGAGGAAACCAGCGCTCCCTGGGTGCTACGCGGATTCCAAAACGAAATCGCCAACAACGGCAAGGACTCTGCGCTTTGGCACACCGCCGGAATTGTCGACGGCAAGACGATTCCCGGCCGCGGCTGGGTCGTTACCAACGACGAATTCGTTGAAAAGGTCCGCAACAAGGACGACCAATGGAACACGACCTGTACCGCCGCCTACGGCGACCGCCTGGTCCAGACGCTCAACGGATTTTGCACGTCAGATATCATCGACGAAGCGAGTGAGAAGACGGGAAAGCTCGGCCTGCAAATGCACGGTGGTACCGACTGCGAAATGTTCTTCAAAGATTTCGAAGTCATGCCCATCACCGACGACATGAAGAAGCTCATCGAGCGAGAGTGAGTCGCTGCAGCCACGAACTGCTGCGACTTGTCTATTTAATTTGAGCGATGCCGAACGAGTCGATCCTAGTTGGAATGAACCAATGAACCGAAGTCGATTGATTGCAACGACGATATTCCTGTTGTTTACGGCAGTGGCACAGGGTGCGGAATCCGCTTGGAAAGCGGGTGCGGCTAAGGTCGCGATCACGCCGGAGGAGCCGATGTGGATGGCCGGTTATGCCTCGCGCACTCAACCGGCCGACGGCAAACTGACCGAGCTATGGGCGAAAGCACTCGTGCTGGAGGACCATACCGGAAACCGAGGTTTGGTCCTGACGCTGGATCTCGTCGGCATCGATCGCACGCTGTCGCTGGCCATTTGTGGTGCACTGAAAGAGCATTACGGCTTGCAACGTGAGCAGATCGTTATTTGCACATCGCACACTCACAGTGGTCCCGTTGTCGGGCACAATCTTGCGCCGCTTCACTACCTGCTGTTCGCAGAATCTCAGCAACAAGCCGTCGATCGCTGGGTCGCAACGTTTCAGCAGCAAGTCGTTGCCATGGTGGGCGATGCGATCGGCAAACTTGCACCGAGTGAGTTGACGTGGGGCAGCGGTACGGCGACGTTCGCGGTCAATCGCCGCGAAAACCCGTCGGCGGCGGTTCCCCAGCTGCGAAGCGAAGGCAAACTGCAAGGCCCCAGCGACCATGACGTTCCCGTGCTCGCCGTTCACGACGCCGACGAAAACCTGACCGCCGTCCTGTTCGGATACGCATGCCACGCGACGACTCTGAGCGGCTATCAATGGTCGGGAGACTATCCAGGATACGCTCAAATCGAACTCGAAAATAAACATCCCGGCTGCGTTGCATTGTTTTTTGCGGGTTGCGGCGCAGACCAAAATCCGCTGCCGCGCAGAACCGTAACGTTGGCACAGCATTACGGTCAACGATTGGCAACCGCCGTGGATTCAGTCTTGATGACATCGCTAATGCACCCCGTCGCGGGACCGCTGCAGACGAAGTACGCAGAGATCGATCTGGCGTTGGATACGCTGCCAACGCGTGAGGAAATCGAGTTGAACTCGAAGTCCGAAAATCGCTACGAGGTAGCGCGGGCGCAAATGCTACTCGAGCAAATCGATGGCGGTGTCCCGCTCAGTCAAACGTATCCGTATCCCGTCAGTGCCTGGTCGATTGGCAACGATCTGCAACTGGTAACGCTCGGCGGCGAAGTGGTAGTCGATTATGCCATTCGGCTCAAAAGCGAATTGGCTGGAACTCGAACATGGGTGGCCGGTTACGCCAACGACGTGATGGCTTACGTTCCCTCACGACGGGTCCTTGCCGAAGGCGGCTACGAAGGGGGCGGAGCGATGGTGTACTACGGGTTGCCCACCGTGTGGTCGCCAGAGATCGAATCCGACATCATCAATGAAGTCCATCGACAAATCGATGTCGAAAGCAGGTCAGGTACCGATTACCTGCAGATCGACCAACCGAAATAGCCGAACCTGCCCCCCCCCCTCTTGAACGGGGACAGAGCATCTTGTTGGGGTAAGACGCGTTAGCTCGTCATGCACGACGGCGAATTTTTGCCTGCTGTTGGTGTGTAGCGTCTCGGATTCGTTGTCGATCACACGTCATTTCGACGAAACCCAAGCAAAACTTCGCGGTTGCAGCGCAGTTTCATCTATCGGCGAAACGTCGCCACGCTCGACAGCTAAAAAGAAAGGGCGTTTTGCGGGCCACTCAGCGAGTGAGTAGCTCTCTCGCCCGTCGCCGCAAATGATAGCGACGGTGAGTGCGGTGACTCCGTAGCGGATCGACACAATCAGGCCGCCCGGCAACACTGCAAAACAACCTGCCGAAGTCACGCACCAGTTCGCACCATGTCTCGGTGTCCAAGCCGAGTCGCTTGAGCACCGGCGGGACGTCTTTTGGGGTTCGCCCAGGTTTGCCAGGGGCGATCTGGCGGGAACTCCAATCGAGCAATTCCAGATAAGCTTCCAGCGACATCGGCAGAAAACCTTTATCGCTGCAGCGTCGTCCGGATTTGCTGACGCAGGGTCCAATCTCACCGGACCGCTCGTCGATCGAGACCGGTGCCAGGAAGCTGTCTCGCAGTTTGGCGCGAGCATCATTGCGGTCGGCGGTTAGCGTCTGGATTCGCCGCTGGACCGAAGTGTGATCGCTCTGCTCGAGCGTTTCGGCGATCGCAGCCCGAATCGGATTCAGGTCCACATAGGCCGCACAGGCCAGCAGCGAAGCTTCGTCAACGATCCGCGTGGCATGGAAACGGTCTTGGAAAAAATGTCCTGATTCTTCGTCTTCGTGGTTCGCCCTCGTTGCGACACGTTGGCAAAGCAGTCGCATCCACCAACTGATATTGCTGAGACGTTTGCGAATCTTGCCACATTTGACCGGGCATCCCGCGATCGACCGGATCTCCGCTTCGGTTGGAGGAAGCGGCAGCCCATCGGAACTTCGGCGATGCGGACAAATCATCATCCACCGCCTTGCCACCTCGTTGTCACTCCAAGTAGCCACGATATCGGGCCGCGAACGGAGAATCAAATGCATGTGATTTGATAGCAAAGCATGCTCAAGGAGATCTATTGCAAACGCCCCAGCAAACTGTATCAGGTGTTGTTCGATCCAATCTTTGCGATGGTCAAAGTTTTGACCGGTGATTGGGTCGTTCCCCAACAAGAAGCACCGCCGAACAGTCCGAGTACAGACGTGAGCGATCGCTATTTCGTCGGGATCGAAGACTTCCGAGCGAGGCAAGCGGGACATCATCACACCTCATTTTGCTGTAGAAGGACCGAGCCAAAGGCCAAAGTCCATCGTTCGCCTGGACTGAACAAAAGTCAACCCCCAAACAATAGGCTCTGTCCCTGAGCACAACTTGGCTGCATCATTCGATGATTTCCGTTCAGAGACCCCAGACGCAATCGTCGTAGACTACCTGTATACGGAGAAAGCTCGCAATGTCCTGTCGCTCGCGAAATTGAAGCTGGACACGTTTGAAGTTCTATTCGCTGAGAACAACAACTTCTTGGAAGACGTCCGAAAGATGGTAAGCACTGCTGGTGAATAGCCGGTCAGATGAACTTCCCACTTGGCAAATAACCACAGCGTGCACATTGCGGACAGGAAACAGATTTTGGGCGGCGGGCATTTCGCAAACCATTTCCTGGTCGCCCCCCTGATCGTTAGGGCTGCGTTGTGCTCAGCACCCGGCGATCTTGGCATTGCCGGCCCCCGATGCGACTTGGGCTGCGAGAATGCAGGCTCGAACGATTCAGGTTCCCGGGGTTCCGCTCAGTTCCTTCCCCCGTCGACTCAGCCAACGACGGGACATTTCTGACAGACGAATGGGGACAGACGAATGGATTCAGCGGGTCGATTCGGCTGTCCTTCATTCGCCTGTCAAAAGCGTTTTGGATCCGTTCGTTTTGAGAAAATGTGGCTGCTCCCCGCCAACACACTGAACAAACGGAGCCTCGCAGCGACGCGTACTCTTTGCGAGTGGCGTGGATCTCGGCGGACTTCGCATCCCCCAATTCTGTGCTGCGTAACACGTGCAGCTTTGGCGAGGTTACGCAGACTACAGACTGCTGAATGAAAACCGAGCAAACTACCCCCCGCGCAAGAACAAGCAACGAGATCAATCGACTGCCACTCGATCATCACAGATGATCGTATCAAAGAAGAACACCGACGCCACACTGCGAATACAATGGTGCCTACAATGCGTCGGAGTTTCGGCGACGGCCCGGCGGAAGATCCTTTTCAAATAAAAAACTAGACATCAACAAACAACTCGACGTACAGAAAAAGCAAATGACTCAGCGAGAACCAAACTTGAAACGCGGCGTCTGGGTGATGGCCGTTGTGGTTTGTGCCGTTGTCCATGCAGCCTGTTGCTGTAACGTGACCACGGCGGGCGAGCCCCACTACTACGAACCGGCGGAGCCTGGTCAGCCTAAGTTGATCGAGTGCGATGTGGCCGTGTACGGCGGCACTCCGGCCGGGGTGACGGCGGCGATTCAGGCGGCGCGAGAAGGGAAGTCCGCCGTCCTGTTTTCCTTCAACCGGCACGTGGGCGGAATGACGTCCGGCGGCTTGACCGCGACCGATCTCGGTAGAAAGGATTCGATCGGCGGAATCGCTCTGGAGTTCTACAATCGAATTGGCAAGGCGCGAGACTATTCCCCCGGAGAAGCCGAGACGCTGTACCGCAAAATGCTCGATGAAGCTGGTGTGAAAGTCCTGCTTGGGCGTGCGCTCAGCTCCGTTGTGATGCAAGATCAGCAACTGGTTTCCGCAACCATGGAAACCGGCGAGACCGTGCGGGCAGCGGTGTTTGTGGACAGCACTTATGAAGGCGACCTGCTGGCCGCTGCGAATGTTTCCTATCACGTCGGACGTGAACCGGCAGCGACATACGACGAAACGTTGGGAGGGCAATGGCAGACGGTGTCTTGGAAAAACGTCTACCAGTTTTGCCGACTGCCGCTGAGTCCCCACGTAATTGCGGATGATCCGGCCTCCGGTCTGCTGCCGGAAATCGCCGCGGAGACTCCTGGAAAACCGGGCGAAGGCGACTTCAAAGTCCAGGCATACAATTTCCGGCTTCAACTTTCACGCAGTGCCGACAAAGTCGCGTTTCCGAAACCTCGCGGCTATGACGTCAATCGCTACGCGCTGCTGGCCCGCTTTCTAAACTTCGATGACCGTATCGATTGGCGTCTAAACTACACGACGGCTCCAATGACCGACGGGCCGGTGCAGATGCGACAGGGCGACAGCAACAACGCGGGCAGTTTCTCATCCGATTATGTCGGCGGCAATTATCGCTGGCCCGATGGCACGTACCAATCAGGATCGATCAGCGAACTTCCTCCGCCACGCCGAGGGCTGCCAGTGCCGCTGCGGGATTTGTACGAACTGAGAGAACGCATTTTCCAAGACCACGTCAACTACCAGCAGGGACTGATGTACTTCCTGGCGAACGATCCTCAGGTTCCCGAAGCACTGCGGGCTCGGGTGAGTGCCTGGGGACTCGATCCACATGAGTTCATAGAAACCGGCTTCTGGCCTCATCAGTTGTACGTCCGCGAAGGCCGCCGCATGCTGTCGGACTATGTCGTCACACAGGCGGACTGCGAATCACGGCGGGTCGTCGACGATTCCGTCGGCCTGGCTTCGTATCCAATGGATTCACACTTTTGTCAGCGAGTGGTCGTGGAAGAAAATGGGGTGCAGACGGTGCGCAACGAAGGCGGTTTTGGACATGGTTTTCGGAAACCGTATCCCGTTTCGTACCGCTCGATCGTTCCCAAAAAGAATGAATGTGAGAACCTGTTGGTGCCCGTTTGTCTTTCTTCGTCCCACGTTGCCTTTGGATCGATTCGCATGGAACCGGTGTACATGATTCTAGGGCAAAGTGCCGGCTGCGCCGCAGCAATGGCGATCACTGAACAGAAAACCGTACAGGATGTGGACTACGCCAAGCTGAAAGTAAAATTGGAAAACGACGGGCAACGGCTGACATGGGATGACAAGTCGGTGCGTCAACCTGCAAAGACGCTGCCCGGGATAGTGACGGATGATACGGATGCAAAAACAACGGGATCGTGGACGTCGGGCACTTTGTCACCTGTCTGTGGTCTGGCCTACCTTCACGACAACAACAACGGCAAGGGCGAAAAGACGGCGGCCTTCAAAATCGATGTCCCCAAACCCGGCACTTACAAAGTCAGCCTGCTGTACGTCGCCTCGGGCAATCGTTCCACAAAGACTCCGGTGATCGTTTCGGTAGGCGAAGACGCAACAGAGATAATCGTCGACCAACGCGAAGGCACTGCGGTCGGTTCGTCACTGGGGAATTTTCGCGTCAACGATTCCATCATGGTCACAGTATCTAACCGAGACACAGATGGCTTCGTTGTCGTCGACGGCGTGCAATTGTTGCTGCAACCGCGGCATTAAGCTGTTCGAGTTTGATTGCAATCGCATCGCTGCGGTTACAACGATACCGTGACGAAAGACACGTCCAGGAAGTGTGAACAATGAATCAAAGATGCAATTACGTATCGGCTGGTCGTGAAATCGCGATAGCCGTTTTGCTTACTCTCTTCGCATCAATCGGGGTGGCAAAGGACGCGTCTGTGATACCGCCGTTACCCAGCGGTGCTTTCACGGTAGTCATCATTCCCGATACACAACACTATCTGGGCCCGGGGACAAAAATCGGCGAACGCGGCAGTTCGATGTTCCCCGGTATGAGCGAGCATCCTCATATCGTCGCCCATTCCAAGATTTCAAAGGCTCAGCCAGCAGAGCAAATCAGCAATGTCTACTTGCAGAATCACGTTGAATGGATCGTAGCCAACAAGAAGTCGCAGAATATCGTTTTCGTCAGCCACGTGGGCGACATCGTTGAAATTAATCGCCCCGAAGAATGGGCAGTCGCGAAGTTGCATCTCGACAAACTGCGTGGCGTTGTTCCGTTCGGGCTGACGGTAGGCAACCACGACATGAAACGCGATGGCGATGCGAGCCTGTTTCAGCAAGCGTTTCCTGCGTCGTCGTTTAACGGCGATGACTGGTATCTCGAGTGCTATTCACACAATCGTGACGACCAACATGTGTCGGCCAATAACGTCAACAGTGCTCAACTCTTTTCGGCAGGTGGCAGCGACTTTGTCTTCCTGCATCTAGAATGCAACGCTCCCGACGATGTCCTGGCGTGGGCGAGCACTGTCTTGGAAAACCATTCAAACCGGCACGCGTTGATCACGACACACATGGATCTCGGCATCATTGATAAACCGAAAACCACCGATGGTTACATCCACGACCCCAAGGGGCGAATGCGGTGGCTGAAGATTCATCCCAAGCGAGGCAACACGGCCGAGCAAATGTGGGACAAACTCTATCGCAAGCACGCGAATCTTCGCTTCGTTTTCTCAGGAGATCAGAGCCGAGTGACAGCGCTGCGGAAATCGACAATCGGCGATCATGGAAACGAAGTTCACGCATTGCTGTCGGACTACATGTCGCGAGGTGGCCTGAGGCTCCTTCGGTTTGTCCCCTCAAAGAATCAGGTTCAAGTCATCACGCATGATTCCACGTTGGATCAACTCGTGGAATCAATGCCTTATGTGCCGGATCGCAATCAACATCAGTTCACGATCCCGTACGATTTCTCAGCTCTGAATCAGCAACCGTAATGCTAACGTTACCCGGTCGTACGCCTCCTATTTTGGTGGAGTCTCAGGCTCTATCGGAGTCCCCGGTCGATACCGTTGAATCTCGGCTTTGAAATCGCCAAGGCTGTGCCAGTACATCGGCTTGTTCAAATCCACTTCCGCGACCGCGACGGTTCCCCACTTCGACGCCTGAGCCAGCGGTTTACCGTTATACACGATCGTCGCTGGTCGTTCCGCGATCGTTGCGTTGGATCGGCCGAGTGATCCACACCTCTGTTTTCCCGATTGATCCTAAACGAATTACACGATGCAAAAACTACAAATGCTTCAAACGCTTGCGGCCGTCCTGCTGGTGGCTATGCTTTCGTTTGTGTCGGGCAAAACGTCCGAGGCTGCGCCGCCGAATGTTTTGTTGATCGTTTCGGACGATCAGCGACCTGACACGATCGCGGCACTTGGCAACGATGTGATTCGGACACCGAATTTGGATGCTTTGGTTCGAAACGGCAGTGTGTTCACTCGGGCGATTTGTGCGAACCCGATCTGCACTCCCAGCCGAGGTGAAATTCTGAGCGGATGCAGTGGTTTCCGCACCGGCGTTCTGGATTTTGGCAGCACCCCGCCGACTGGCTTCGTACCCTTTGCCGAAACGATGCAGCGTGGCGGCTATGAAACATCGTACGTTGGCAAGTGGCACAACAAAGGACGACCGAGCGACTATGGCTACCAGAATACGGCCGGACTATTCGGCAGCGGCGGCGGAAAATGGATGAAACCCAATCAAGTTGATGCGCACGGAGTCCCTGTCACGGGCTACACCGGCTGGATCTTTCAATCGAGCGATGGCAAAGAAAAGTATCCGGAACTTGGCGTCGGTTTGACGAGCGACATCAGCGAAAAGTTTGCCGACGCGAGCATCAAGTTGATCGAGCAACCGCACGGCAAGCCATTCTTCATGCACGTGAATTTCACCGCACCGCATGACCCGCTGTTGGTGCCGCCGGGATTCGAGAATGCCTACGACCCCGCGACGATGCCACTGCCCAAGAACTTTCGAGCGTCCCACCCCTTCGATCACGGCAACCAAAACTCTCGCGACGAATCGCTGCTGCCGTTGCCTCGCACCGCGAAAGATGTCCGCGAGGACCTGGCCGTTTACTATGCCGTGATTTCGCACCTCGATCAACAAGTCGGCCGAATTTTGCAATCACTTGAGGACAGCGGCCAGCGAGACAATACGATCGTGATCTTCACAAGCGATCACGGATTGGCAATGGGCAGTCACGGTTTGCGTGGCAAGCAGAACATATATGAGCACACGATGAACGTGCCGATGCTGATCAGCGGTCCTGGTGTTCCCAAGAACCAACGCTTCGACGCACAGATGGTCTTGCGTGATTTGTATCCCACGGTTTGCGACTTGGTGGGAATCCCAGTGCCGAACGTCCCCGACGTTGATGGAACACTCACGCCGATTGACGGCCGCAGTGTCGTGCCGGTTCTGCGTGGCGAGCAGGAGCATGTTCATGAGTACGTGTTTGGATACTTCCGCAATTTCCAACGCATGATTCGCGGCGATCGTTGGAAGTTGATTCACTATCCTCAGATCGACAAGTGGCAACTGTTCGATTTGCACAACGATCCCGATGAACGGAACGATCTCGCCGCAGCCCCACAGCACGCCCAGACCAAGATGCAACTGCAAGCAAAGCTCCGCCAGTGGCAGACCGAGGTCGGTGATCCGGTGGTCGATGATCACTCGGAACGTGACTGACAAAACGGAACACGTCAAGAGTTTCGACCTGTTCGGCGATTGACCCAAGTCACGCGTGACTTCTGCTATGAGTCATCTCGCCACGAAATTCCCCGACGATCCTTAGCGGCAATCGTCCTTCTTTTCGTTGCAGAAAGCGGACGGTGGCATCCGATAACCAGGTAGACAGGAATCATTATCAGTGACTCCAGTGAAGCGACTGGCCTCTATCCGACGCGGTGTGACTAGCCGACACAGAGGCGGATAGAAATGTGCGGTCCATAGAGTCTTTTTGGTGATCCCGTTCACCGACGAAGTCGATCGAGGGTGACGAATGCGAATGACTGGAACGTTAGTGACGTGGAAGGATGATCGAGGATTCGGCTTCATTGTGCCTGAGGACGGTGGAGACGATTTGTTTGTGCACATCAAGTCGTTCGCCAATCGGTCTCGCCGCCCAGTCGAACTAGACGTCGTTACGTTCGAGCAATCGGTTGGCCCGGATGGTCGTGGGCAGGCCATCAAAGTGGTGTTCGACGGAGAACCGCTTGTTGAGCCCGCGTTCATTCCGATCCGGATTGTCATCGCGATTTCGTTTCTGTTTAGCTTGGCAGCATTAACAACGACTGGCAAATTGCCTTTCTCCATTTTAGGTTTGTATGCGACGATGAGCGTCATCGCGTTCATCGCCTATTGGCTGGACAAAGTCGCAGCGATCAACCATCGCCGCCGCACGCCAGAAAATACGCTACTGTCACTCGGAATCATTGGCGGTTGGCCTGGAGCGCTCGTCGCTCAGCAGATGTTTCGGCACAAGACCATCAAGCCGTCTTTTCAAGTGGCATTTTTGGTTTCAGTGGTCGTTAATTGCGGCGTGCTTGTATTTCTAGCGTCTCCATCATTGCGAGCGTTCCTTCGTTCGCTGGGGTAGCGAGAGTTTTCTAAGGCTTTCCCTCTGGCTACATGCTGCCGTTGCCATTTTGCAGCGGAGACGGCAAAACGCACGGTCATTTCTTAATCATGCACTTAATCGTAACTCCGTCCGCACCCGCGTGGACAGTTAAGACTGTAAGGCCGTTGTGATGTTCGGTTGCTTTGTTTTTTGCCACCTCTGCACAACTTTGGAGACTGCTGATTTAGTGGCATTGATTACAGGCCGGAGGCCGACACACCCTCTGCCGTCAGTGTGTCGGCCTCCGGCCTTACGGCGACAGGTCGCCCCTAAACCGTTGGCTCACGCCAACGGCAGGTCATGTATCGGCCTCCGGCCTATTCGCTTGCTAATTAAATCAGCAGTCACCTTCGTCGGTGGAGAGGTGACAGCAGAACAGCGTGGAAGAAAAACTGCCCCCCAATATCCGGCGTCAATACCAATGTTTCAGCTGCAAAACGCAGTCCCGGTTGGAACCGGGCATACTTGACTTGACTATTCGCGTCCAGAGGCAGAGACAACCTCGAGGTCCGCCATATAGATCGCGGTGATCGGCTTGCCGTCTTGATCCTTTTCGTGTGACGAATACCAAGACATGATCGCTCTGGTGGGGCTCAATTCGACAAAACCTGGATACGACGTGTCGCCGCCACTGGGCAGTTCGGCAAACTCGTGCAAGGTTTCGTCGACCAGCCAATACATCGACGTTTTAGGCCCGCGGTCGCCGATTGACTTGCGTCCGCCAACAACATAGTGGTCTCCCCAGCGCGTGATCAGTGGACCACCGATGTAGCGATCCAAGTCCCGGCGATCCCAATGTTGATAGGGCGGTTGGGAACGCAGCAGTTGCGCATTCTCACTCCCACGCCGGCCGATCGCGACCACACTTCCGTTGGGCTCGAACTGGAACGCGGTTTCGTCACCCTGCAGCTCCTGAAAAACGGCACACTTTCGCCAGATCAATCCGTCATCGCTTTCCAACATCAACGACTCGACCGATCGGCCTTCACCTCTTGGTCCCACAGCAAAGGCGGCTTTACGTCGCCCGCACAGGTACGCTTTGTCGCCAAACGCAGCGGCACGCCAGATGTAGTGTCCGAACGTCCCTTCCAACAAGATCGGGCTCTGCCACGTCACACCATCCTCGCTACACGCGGCATAGCCGAGGTGCAAATTCAAATCATAGTCTTTGACTGGAATCGTCGTCTCGCCGCTGTACCACGTACCGCTGTAAACAAACAACTTGTCTTGAAAGACCAGGAAATGCGGATCTCGCGTGTCACGGTGTTTGACTTGGAATCGATGGACTTGCTCCCAATCCTTGCCATCGTCGCTCGTCATGATGATGATCGACGCGGTTGGATGCACCATGTGCCCGTCCGGACAACTGCGAAATGCCAAATAAAACTTATTCCGAAATCGCACAAGATCCGTGAATGCGTTGTGCTCGCCGTTGTCAAAGACGCGACGAATATTCGTGACTCGGACTTCAGGCGGTGCTTCGGCGCAAACGCTGTGGCAACAGCAGACACAGACAAACAAGAGCAACAGACCACAGGAAAGTCGCTGACGATGAAAACATTGCATATTCAAGTTTCTCTTCCATTATCAGGATGCGGTGTTAAGCGAGAGACTGTTGGGGGCGACTCGAAGCTAGCGAGACTTCGCTGCTGAGGAGCAGGGAAACTATTTCTGCAAGACGAATTTCTGGGCCCGTTTGCCGATGATATCACCGACGTAAATGTCTCCCTCTGAATCGATTGCCATCCCATGCAACCAATTCACATCGCCCGCTTGCTCTTTCCCATCCTGGCCCTTCGGAATGGTCCACAATTGAAGCAGTTTTCCGTGTGGGTTGAATTTCATTAGCACTTGGTCTTTGGGAGGGCAACTTACCGGGGCACCGGGATAATCGGGGTCGTTTATCCAAGGCATCGGCGAGGCGCCACACACCCAAATAGCATCGTCCGCAGTGACGTGGAATCCCCAAGGCACGATCACGTTATCCCAACTATCCAGCAACACGCCTTGTTGATCATAGATCATCACCCGGGCATTGTTTCGGTCAGCAATGTACAGTCGGCCGGTTGAATCGATTGCGATCGCGTGTGGCAATGAAAATTGTTCGGGTCCTGTCCCCAGGCTGCCCCAGGCTTTGACAAATTTCCCAGTCGCGTCGAAATGCACGATGCGATTGTTGCCGTAGCCATCAGAGACAAACACGTCGCCATTGGCTGCGATCGCCATGTCGGTGGGTTTATCGAGATGTGTCTGGTCTTCGCCCGAAACACCGGGTGTTCCAATCGTTTGCAAGACCTCGCCCGTGGGTGAGAACTTGCGAATGATGTGCAAGCCGATGTCGGCAACCCAGATGTTTCCATCGCCGTCAATCTTCAGATGGTGCGCGGTTGCGATCGAGTCGTCGCCCCAGCTGCGTACAAACTTGCCCTCCTTCGTGTAGACCTGGATGGGCGGTGTCGAACGCGTAAACACGTACACTTGGTCTTCAGCATCGACTGCCACCGCAGGCACCGCCTGCCACTCGAATTCACTCGGTTTCTGTGGCCATGCAGGATCAACGCGGTACCACGGAGCAAGATTGACGCGGGGATAATCAGGCGATTTACCTTTGTCAGGCTCGGCCGAGTTCCCGGAACACGAAGCAGCGATAGAGTGAATAATCATGGTGACACAGGCAAGCATCTTCAGAGGTCGGTTCATGTGGTGGGGGCTCACAAACATTGGGTTAGGTAGGCATTGGGTTAGGTAGGATTAATCAGTACATTAATGTACTTGCTCGCGTCGTGACCGGGTGCGTCGATCACCGAGCAATTTTTTCTATAGCGTGGAAAGAAAATCTGGCGGGGGTAAGAAAACATCCTGCTCACCCCGAAATCACCCCCGTTTCATTAGTATTCGGCAAATCGATTCGTTGAATCGAAGACCGATTTGCAATCGATTAAAAGTCGAAACGCACCTTGCCGTCGATCAGTTTCAACTTCGCGTCGAACGATTTGCCTGCTTTCGATTTGAAACCTTTCAACACCGCCGTCTCGCCGCTACGAAGTAACTTCCTGGCATTGCTCGCCGAAATTTTCTTGCCGGAAATTGTTTTCCAAATGGTCAACCCGCACCCCTCACGCCATCGGCTACACGCATACGACTTTGTCTGTTCCACCACGGGACTTCCGCACAATGGACAAACTCCAATCTCAGTCGCAGTGGAATTCGTCTCCTTTTTTGTCTTGCTTTGCTTCTTTCTGTTCGACTTGGTTGCAGGCGACTTGGTTGCAGCCGGCTTCTTTGCTCCGCTTGTGCGTTTTGTTCGTTTCCGGCCTGCCACAGTTCCTCCACCATCTTGTTCGCTACCCTGTGGAACGGGGATTTCAACTAACATTCCTGTTTCTGACATTGCCAACAGGAAGGGGTGGCTACCACGAATCGTCAACGGTTGGTTTGTCACTCGCAACTGCAATAGTTCACGAACCTGATCCATCGACAGATCCGCGTCACGGTAGGAAGGCTGCAATACAAATTTGCATCCCTTTCGCCACCCCGAACATCCAAACGCCCGTTTCCCCGCAATGACGTTTTCACCGCACCGTGGACAGGAACCGTAAATTTGTTGATCCACGCTCACCGCGGCACTACTTTGAATAATGGCTCGCGTGTAATCCGCAATCTCGTGCATGAAAACATCGGGTGACAACTGGCCCGCCTCGATCTTTTTCAGCTTCGCTTCCCACTCGCCTGTCAGTTCGGGCGACGTCAAGTTGCGGTCCCTAACGATCGCGACGAGATATCGTCCCAGATCAGTGGCCAAGACATTCTTTTTATCGCGGATGATGTATTTTCGGTTTAACAGCGTTTCGATCGTTGCCGCACGGGTCGCAGGCGTCCCCAGTCCCTTCTCTTTTAATGCCTCCTTCAACTCTGCTTCATCGACGAGCTTTCCCGCCGTGTCCATCGCACCGAGCAAGGTGTTCTCGGTGAAATGCTTCGGTGGCGACGTCTGGCCTGATTTGATGAACGGTTCGTGTTTCCCAGATTCGCCATTTTTGAAATCGGGTAACGACTGCTGCTCATCGTTCGCTTCACCGCTTTTTGCTTTTCGCGGATACAGCTGCGTCCATCCTGGCGCGACGACTCGTACGCCGCGAGCGCGGAACGCGACTTCACCCGCCGATGCATCCACCGTCGTAATCTCTTTTTCACACGGCGGATAGAATGCAGCGATGAACCGAACAACGATCGCATCGTAGACTGTTTGTTCTCGCCCGCGGAGTACTCCTGCGGACGCGCCGGTGGGGATGATCGCATGATGATCCGTCACCTTTGCGTCGTTGATAATACGACTGGTGAACGGCAAAGCGGTCAAGTTGAGTTGGTCGATTTCGTTCGCCCTGATTGAACGCAGTTGGCGCATGACGCCGGGGATATCCTTACGCATGTCTTTGCTCAAGTACTGCGAGTCGGTTCGTGGGTAGGTGATCAATTTCGATTCATAGAGCGACTGGGCCGTGGCCAAGGTTTCAGCGGCAGAGATACCGAAACGACGGTTCATGTCCCGCTGTAATTCCGTCAAATCGTAGAGCTGTGGTGGCTGTGATTTCTCGGCACGGCTTTGGATCTTTCGAATCGTCAGGACGTGTTTGCTGGCTGCCTCCAATACGCTTTGTGCATTCTCTTGCTTGTCAAACCGCTTGCCGGTATATCGAAACTGGACATCGCGATATCGGGTCATCAGTTCCCAAAACGGCTCGGATTGAAACGTTCGGATTTCATCATCACGGCGAGTGATCATCGCGAGCACGGGGGTTTGCACGCGGCCGAGACTCCACAGCAGTCCCGACGCACCACGCTCAGACGTCGATCGATAACGCACCGTGTAGTTTCGGGTCGCATTGATCCCCACAACCCAATCCGCTTGACTTCGGCACTTAGCCGCTGCGTAAAGATTGTCGTAATCCGACAGGGGACGGATCGTACGAAATGCGGCGCCGATGGCCGTCGGGGTTAGCGAGCTGAGCCACAATCGCTGAGCGGGCTTATTCGTACACCCCGTAAGCGACTGGATGTAGCGAAAGATCAGTTCTCCTTCACGCCCGGCATCCGTCGCACAGATCAACGAGGTGGCCTCGCGAAACAACCGCTTGATCACTGCGAACTGTTTTTTTGCCCCGTCATCCCCACGCAGTCGCAACTGAAATTGTTTGGGAACGAACGGCAACGATTCGAGCGTCCAGCGTTTCAGCGCCGGGTCATAGTCACCAGGTTCCTTCAGCTCCACTAGGTGCCCAAAGGCCCAGGTCACCTGATAGCCACCGCCCTCGAAGAATCCGTCACGGCGAGTCGTAGCGCTGAGGAACGACGCCAAATCGCGAGCCACCGAAGGCTTTTCGGCAAGGACTACCTTCATCAAAACACCTTCGTATCAGATCCATGATCTCACCGAGTCGAAGGAGGGTTAGTTCCCGACCCTACTTCGCTCCTAGTCTTAATAATACTCTTTATCTTAATCCTGTTCGCACACGCCCCGCTGTCACGCGTTGCCGCGGTCGGCTGAGTCAGCAAACGATCGGCCAGTAATCCGGTGTAGTCGATACCCACAAGATTGTTCAGCGATGGTTGGCGACTCGCTCACAGCTACTTCAGTGCACGCGGTCCCCCCAAAGGTCCGCCGCGTTTTCAAGGTTGGGCGTCTCGCGTTAGACTAGCCCGCTTTGGCAAAGTGCAGTGCCCGGTTGCACTGGGCCACTGCCCGTTCACGAACGCAGGTGGCGTGATCAGCTGCTCGCTATCACCTGCGAATTCTTTTTTTGCAAACGACGAAGTGCCGTCCAAGGAAGACAAATGACCGAACCAAGCAAGTTGCCCATCGCCGTTATCGGTGCAGGCCCGATCGGACTTGCTGCTGCAGCGAACTTGGTCGAACAAGGATTAACTCCCATTATTTTCGAGGCGGGTTCCCGAGTCGCCGCCAACATCTGGCAATGGCGGCATGTCCGATTGTTTACACCTTGGTCGATGTTGCTCGACCCGGCCGGCAAGCGGCTACTTGAGGCCAACGGAGGCTGGACCGAACCTTGCGGAGACGCGGTTCCCGATGCAAAAGAACTCGTTGAAGAATTTCTCGATCCGTTGGCGGCTCACTCTGCGATCGCGAGCCAAATCAAACTTCATCACAAAGTGGTTTCCGTTTCGCGTGACGGCCATGATCGCATGAAAGACGGCAATCGCAACGACGCGCCGTTTCTGATTGTCACCGAGACAGCCGATGGTCCACGACGTTTCAAAGCTCGCGCGGTCATCGATGCTTCGGGAACCTGGACAAACCCCAATCCGCTTGGTGCCGGAGGTGTCATGGCAGATGGAGAACAACAACTCCGTTCGCATATTCGTTACGGCATTCCCGATGTCTTGGGACAACAGCGGCAGCGGTACAGCGGAAAGCGAGTGCTGGTGGTTGGCTCGGGACATTCTGCATTTGGAAGTGCATTGAGTTTGGCGGAGCTCAGGAACGAGGATCAAGCGACCTCCGTCACATGGGGCATCCGGCGAACAGACACCTCAACACTGTGGGGAAAAGGTTGTGCGGACGAAATCGCGGAACGTGGTGCACTGGGAACCCGTGTCCAATCCGCGGTGAAATCGGGTGCCGTGACGCTGATGCCGGGGTTGTCGATCAGCGCACTGAAGCAGCACGGCGACGATGGAATCGAGGTGATCGACGTCGAGGGTGTCGCACGCGTGGTGGTCGATGAAATCATCGTTTCCGCCGGCTCACGTCCTAATTTAGAAATGCTGCGAGAGCTGCGACTTGAATTTGATCTTGCGACCGAAGCGGCAAAACGGCTGGGGAATTTGATCAACCCGAACCACCATAGTTGCGGGTCGGTTCCGCCACACGGAGCGGAGGAATTGAAACACCCCGAACCTAATTTCTATGTCGTCGGAATGAAAAGCTACGGCCGTGCCCCCACCTTCCTACTGCGAACCGGTTTCGAGCAGGTTCGCTCAGTG
Organism: Novipirellula rosea; assembly: GCF_039541335.1. Classification (NCBI taxonomy): domain Bacteria; kingdom Pseudomonadati; phylum Planctomycetota; class Planctomycetia; order Pirellulales; family Pirellulaceae; genus Novipirellula; species Novipirellula rosea. Next base: position 290,420 of record NZ_BAABGA010000017.1, read on the forward strand.
GTCGCCGAGATGGCAGGCGACCATTCGTCCGCACAGCGAGTCGAATTGACGCTGCCTCAAAACGACGCCTGCTCAACCGAATCCGCTTGTGACGCGGAAGAAACCGCCTGTGACTCGGCGTATCGCGAACGCTAGCTCGCTCAGAAAACGCTCGCCGGAAAGATTTTCATCGGCAACGTCGCCGGATGTTTGCCAACCAGTTCGGTGTTCCGGTTTAGTCGCGGATCCAGGCAGTGGTTTCTTCCTCGTGGACGACAATCGAATTTCGATTGATTTTTGACCAATCAAACAGCGGGACCACCTCGTCGGCACTCCGCGGAGTCGCCGTGTCGGTTAAGCCGGCGGTAAATGCGGCCCAGCCGACGATGGTTTCCGGGGCGACGCCTTGTTCACGATACAAGCTCAGCCGCGTATCACCGTGGCGTTTGGCCAAGCGGCGACCGTCGGGGCCTTTGATCAATGGAACGTGGGCGTAGTGTGACCGGGGCAGTTCGAGTGCGTCGGCCAGTTCGATGTGCCGGAATGCACTGGGCAGCAAGTCGTCGCCGCGCACCACTTCGCTCACCCCCATCGCCGCATCATCGACGACACAAGCAAGATGATAAGAGTAGCTGCCATTTTTTTGCGTGATCGGGAACGCACCGAGATGCGCCGCAGGATTGCAGCTCTGTTTTCCGAGTACCAGATCGTCGATTTCAACCTCATGATCTTTGACGCGGAATCGCCAGGAAAACGTGCCCGCCTCGGGCAGCGGATCACCGCTCTGCCAACTCGCACAGGTGCCAGGATAAATGTTTCCTTCGTGCTCGAAATGAGGTGCCGATCCTGCATCGGCAATGTCTTGCCGCGAACAATTGCATGGAAAGACACGATTCGCCGCGATCAGTCGCTCGAGTGCCTTGGCGTACAGCGATTGCCGCTCGGTTTGGATGTACGGCGAATGTGGACCGCCGACATCGGGCCCTTCGTCCCAATCGATCCCAAGCCACCGCAGGTCGTCGATCGCTTGCTGAATCGCCCAAGACTTAACACGCGGTGAATCGATGTCCTCGATTCGCAAGATTAACTTTTTGCCGCTACTGCGAGCGGACCAGTAAGCGAGCAAATAGGTACGAGCATTTCCTAAGTGCTGAGCTCCGGTCGGGGACGGTGCCAATCGGCCGGTGCTCATTAAAAGTCGGCGTTGCCGGGGGTGCGGGGGAACGGAATCACGTCACGAATATTCGCCATTCCGGTGACGTACTGGACCGCTCGTTCAAGCCCGAGTCCAAAACCTGCGTGCGGCACGGTACCAAAGCGACGCAAATCGATGTACCACCAGTAATCTTCTTCGTTCAGTCCCGCCTCGGCCATTCGCGACGTCAACACGTCAAGCCGTTCTTCGCGTTGGCTGCCGCCGATGATTTCGCCCACGCCTGGAACAAGCACATCCATCGCGGCGACCGTTTTTCCATCATCACTGACCCGCATGTAAAACGGTTTGATAGATGATGGGTAATCGGTCAGGATCACCGGACCTTTGACATGCACCTCGGTCAGATAGCGTTCATGTTCGGCTTGCAGATCAGTGCCCCACGAAATCGGATAATCAAATTTTGCGTCGCACGTTTCGAGGATCTTGATCGCTTCGGTATAGGTCATGTGGGCGAAAGGCCGTTCGACGACCGAACGAATTTGATCGATCACGCCCGGTTGAATTCGCTCGTTGAAGAACTGCATATCTTCGTCGCAATGATTCAAGCAATCGGTAAAGATTCGCTTCAAAAAATCTTCGGCCAACCGCATGTCATCGGCGAGGTCAAAGAAGGCGGCTTCGGGTTCGACCATCCAAAACTCGGCAAGATGCCGGCTGGTGTTACTGTTTTCGGCGCGGAACGTCGGCCCAAACGTGTAGATGCGTCCGAGTGCGGTGGCGTAGGTTTCACCATTCAGTTGGCCGCTAACGGTCAAATAAGCCGGCTTTTCGAAAAAGTCGTACTCAAATTTCACCGGGCCGCCCGACTTGGCCAACATGTCCAAATCGAGTGTCGTGACGCGAAACATCTCGCCAGCACCTTCGCAATCACTCGCCGTGATGATCGGCGTGTGAGTGTAGAAGAAGCCGTTTTCGTGAAAGAAGTTATGAATCGATTGGCTGATCTGGTTCCGCGTCCGCATTACCGCACTGAGCGTGTTGGTGCGTGTTCGCAGATGTGCCCACTCGCGTAGCTTCTCGAACGAGTGTCGTTTCTTTTGCAGCGGGTAGTTCTCAGGGTCGGCCCAACCGAGTACTCGCAGCGAAGTCGCTTGCAGTTCGGTGGCTTGGCCTTTGGCTGGCGATTCGACCAATTTGCCGGCGACCACGACGCTGCATCCCGCTGTCAATTTTTGAACTTCGTCGGCGTAGTTATCCAGTTCTCCTGGAGCCACGACTTGGATATTGCCAAGGCAACTGCCATCGTTGACTTCGATAAAACTGAAGCCCCCTTTGCTGTCGCGACGCGTGCGAACCCAGCCACGAACTTCGCAGTCGCGGCCCGCCGCCTCGGCTTTGCGAGCCTCGGCGACACGAATCCAGTTGTCTTGCATCGTCAATCCTTTTGATTTGAAGCTTTTACAAAGGGGAGCGGTAAGTGGCGTCCGATTCAAACATTTCATGTAGTGGACGAGGCGACGAGTCCCCGCTTTTTGCAATGGACTCGTTGCCTCATCCACTACGACCAACCCTCATGCTTAGCTGTAACGCCACGTTCGCGAGTTACTTTATTATTCCACAGCGACCTTGGACGGTTCTCGGAACGCAAATCCAATCGCCACTGCCAGCGAGTAGACAATTAGAATCCCAATCACGACATAGAAAGAAATCGGGTTCTGTGTGTCCATCGCCTTGTCGTACATCGCCGTTCCGGCCGCTGCCACGGCACCGGCGACCGCCAAAATCATCATGACATTCCAGGCCACCATCCGGCCACCGGTCGGTTTGTCATCACCTAGAATTCGCCGACTGTTCATCATCAAGAAGAAGGTAATGTAGGCGATCGGCAACAACATCACCGCAAACGTGCTGGCGAAAATAGCCAGCCAAAATCGAGTTTGATCATCGGTCCACAACCACACCCAACTGGCTCCGGAGATTCCAGCGACCAAGACACCGGTAACAAACAAACTGCTGCTGCCGGGACGACCGCACAACTCTTGAAACGCATAGCCGTTGATCAACATCAAAATGATGATCGTCGAGAACCCCATGCCAAACACACCGAGTCCGAAAACAAGCTTCGCTTTACTGTCGCCCAACAGTGGTGCCAAGGTCCGGGACAACTGGAACGCGTCGCGTTTGATCAGTGCCGATGCGATTCGTTTTTCGTCTTCAGGCAGCTTCGCCACCATTTCCAGCTTGGTTGCCTCGTCGGTCGTCGCTGCAGCGTCGCCTAATTCAAGATCGACGCGAGCAAGCAAGCTCGACTTGACCGCACCAAAGGTGGGTGACTGTTCCATTTCGGCAAGGTTGGTCGATGCCAACTGCGGATCAATCTTGTTATGAAACGATGCCGCAGCTGCGATCACAACACAGCTGGTCACTAGCACGAACGGGATTGCCATGCCGGTCGACAAGTCAAAACGTGCGAGTCCGCGAAAGGGTTTATCCCAACCGCGAGCCAGCATCGAATAAGGCAACAAGAACGTCATGTTGATCCCAACGGCGGTGGCAATCGCCGAGATCATCACGCTTCGCTGCGTGCCCATCAACTTATGAGTCCAAAAGGCTTCACCCTCAGGCGACAATCCTTCGACCAATCCTTGCAAGTCGCCCGCCGGATGCATGAATTGCCCCAGATCAGGAATAAAACCGGCCAGAATCGTGCCAAATTCGAGCTCGCCGCTGCCGAACAGCAACACGGCGACACCGACAAAGCAGATCACGACCATGCCGATCAGACCTTTGAGGAACAAATCAAACACCTTCGCCGCTTTGCCTTGGCGAGTGTTTAGCAAGACGACAAAACCGGCAGCCAGGAACAACGCGATCGTGATTCCCCATTTGGTCGTCGCGCCGCCGCCTAATCCATCGCCTCCACCCAGTGTCGCTAGATTTTTATCTAGTGCGTCGTAACACAGACTGAATTGGGGCATACAGAAAATCATGTTGGCCATGATCGTTGCCACAATCCATCCCCAACCGAGCGCCGGGTTGATTTCGCTGTTGATCGCCTCGAACGGACGACGACCGGTGCTCAGCGTGACATAGCTGATCGCCGACAACATCACGACACCCAACACGATCGCGACCAATTGCAACCACAACATGCTGTAACCGCCCAGCACGCCGAGGAACAACGATCCCGCCAACGAGCCCCCGCCCAACGTGATTGCACTTTGCAACCAACCAGGACCGGACAACCGAACGTAAGCTCCTAGAACCTTGCCATCGGCTTGTGCCTGCCGAAGCAACTCGCGATCGGCTTGGACTTTCTCATTTCCGAGAGCTATTTGTTCGGTTTCGGCTGCTGACATGGCGAGATTTCTAAGGGAGTGGTGGGTGTGGGATGAAGGAAAAGATTAGGTCGGTAGGGAAAGGCAGACGCAGCGCGAGAGACGCTGCGTCGAATTGTTGTGTGAGCGTCGCGATATTTGGACACCACGTCGCTTTCACGCCGCAGCAGCACCCGAAGATCCTGCCAAACGCGGCGATGCGATCTCGCTTAACCTTCGAGTTCAGCGAGGTAACGTTCGGCATCCAGTGCTGCCATACATCCAGTTCCTGCGGACGTGATCGCTTGTCGATAATAATCGTCAGCGACGTCGCCTGCAGCAAAAACACCCTTCACGGTGGTGTTCGTACGGAAACTTTTTGTCCAACGAATATAGCCGCTACTGTTGGTCTCGACCGCACCGTTCAAAAAGGCAGTGTTCGGCGTATGTCCAATGGCGACGAACATGCCACCGACGGGCAAATCGCTGATCGAGCCATCGACGGTGCTTTTCAGCTTGATTCCGGTAACGATTTTCTCGTCGCCGTAGACTTCATCGACAACACTGTTCCACTTCATCTCGATTTTCGGATGGTTCAGAGCACGATCCTGCATCACTTTGGATGCTCGCATCTCGTCACGGCGAACGATCAAGTAGATGGTCGCAGCGTTCTTCAGATTCGCCAGATAGGTCGCTTCTTCGACCGCCGAGTCACCACCGCCAACGACCGCAAGTGGCTTAGCGCGATAGATGGGCAACGCACCGTCACAGACCGCACACGCGCTGACGCCCTTGTTCTTGTAAGCTTCCTCGCTATCCAAACCGAGGTAATTGGCACGTGCGCCCGTCGCGATGATCACGGTTTTCGCCTTGACCGGTTCGCCGCTGGCAGGTTTCAGCACGTGAACGTCACCGGAAAAGTCAACGCTTTCGATATCGTCGCTAACCACACGCGTGCCAAAGTTGAGTGCTTGCTGCTTCATCAACTCCATCAACTCGACGCCTTGGACGGCGTAATGGGGCTGGCCGTCTTTTTCGTGCCCCGCAGGCGGCATCGGCAAGTTCCAATGGCGGTCCTTGTCGACGGCGGATTCCACGAACGCGCGGATATTTCCAGCGGGAAAACCCGCATAATTTTCCACTTCGGTAGTAAACGCCAACTGGCCCAACGGAATCATTTCGGGACGTACAGTGCCCTCATAAACGACCGGATTCAGGTTCGCGCGAGCGGCATAAATTGCTGCGGACCATCCCGCGGGCCCACTTCCAATGATAATTGTCTTCTCTATTTTGTCGCTCACGCTTGTGCGGCTCCCGGATTTCGTTGCATTAAAGGAAAGATTTTGAGAGTTGACCACGGTATTATAGGGCGAAAATCGTCCTATACTACGGGCGGTATACACGAATGACAGTGAACACGAAACACCGTCATTCGTGCGAGTCTACTTTGCAGATCCCACCGAGCATTGTCCGTATCACAGCTCACCGAGCACTGGCTCACTGAAGCTTTCCGCAGACAGTGCTTAAATTCCAAGCGTTTTTCGCTCCCCCCCAACCTTTGTTTAGATCGTTATTTTCCATGAGCACATTGATTGTGGCCGTGGCGTCGATGATCGGTTTCATCGTCGCCTACAACACCTATGGTCGCTGGTTAGCGCGGCGTTTGTTTCAGTTAAGCCCCGAAGCGGTCGTTCCGAGTCACGAACTTCGCGACGATGTCGATTTTGTCCCGACGCGGCGATCGGTAATCTTCGGGCACCACTTCACTAGTATTGCGGGGACGGGACCAATCGTGGGCCCGGCATTGGCCGTGTTTTGGGGGTGGTTGCCCGCTTTGCTGTGGGTCGTTCTTGGATCGATCTTGATCGGCGGCGTTCACGATATGGCGGCGCTTGTCATTTCGCTTCGCAACAAGGGACAAACGATCGGTGAAGTCGCAGGACGGTTGATCACGCCGCGAGCCAAGGTGCTGTTTTTGGCCGTGCTGGCACTCGCGTTGTCCGTCGTCCTTGCCGTCTTTGGCTTGGTGATTGCCATTATCTTCGCGATCTATCCCGAGTCGGTTTTGAGCGTTTGGATCGCGATGCCGGTCGCCATCGGAATCGGAATTTGGGTCTATAAAAAAGGGGGTGGATTGCTCGGCCCTAGCGTCTTCGGACTGGTGGTTCTGTACGGTGCCGTTTACTTCGGTGCGTACTACATGCCGATTTCGTTGCCCGACAACAGCGACGGCTTCTTTACCCCCGTGGTCGTTTGGACGCTGATTTTGTTGGCCTATGCGTTCGCCGCTTCGGTGCTGCCGGTTTGGCTGCTGCTGCAACCCCGCGATTACATCAACAGCCACCAACTGTATGTCGCACTAGCCCTACTGGTGATCGGATTAGGAGTCGCCTCGGTCACAGGTCATGCCGATTTAATGGCCTCGGCTCCGGCGATCGCCAAGGCCGAGAATGTCCCCGCCGACGCCCCGCCGATCCTTCCGTTCCTGTTCATCACGATCGCCTGTGGTGCCTGTAGCGGGTTTCATTGTTTGGTCAGCAGCGGAACAACCAGCAAACAGATCGACTGTGAAACCGATGCTCAAGCCGTCGGTTATGGAGCGATGTTGCTCGAAGGTGCTTTGGCGGTGTTGGTCATTTTGGCGTGCTGTGCCGGGGTCGGTATGGGACGAGTCGAACGAACCGAAGTCAACGGGATCGGCGAATACGCCAACGTGTTGGCTGCCGACGGCACGATCGTGACCGGCAACGCGGCTTGGAAAATGTACTACCGCGCGACCAAGGCCGATGGATCCCCGGGCGGTTGGGCCGACCACAAGTTGCCTCAGAAATTGGCTGCGTTTATCGATGGGGGCGCAAACTTTTTAGCCACAATCGGGCTGCCGCTAAAACTCGCCGTCGCGATCATGGCGGTGCTTGTCGCCAGCTTTGCTGCGACCACGCTCGATACCGCGACCCGATTGCAGCGTTATGTTTTGCAAGAACTTGGCGAAAGTGTGCATGTCAAACCGATGACCAATAAATTCATCGCGACAGCAATCGCGGTGGTTGTCGCTGCCGTCATCGCCCTCGGGGTGGGTGACAAACCAGGAACAGGCGGGATGGTGCTGTGGCCGCTATTCGGAGCGACCAACCAATTGCTGGCCGGGTTGGCTCTGATGGTCGCCGTCTTCTACCTCGCCCGACGCTCCAAACCGTTTGCGTTTGTCGCAATTCCAATGGTCATCATGTTGATCATGCCGGCATGGGGAATGACGTACGACTTGGTTTACAACTGGATCCCGCAAGAAAAATGGACACTGACTCTGTTCGGGTTTGGCATTCTAGGCCTGCAGGCCTGGATGGTGCTCGAAGGATTGCTGATGTGGCAACGCTGCCGCGGCGTCCTCGAGGCTCCAATTGCGTCCACCACGTCGTCGGCATCCGAATCGGCTGCGGCAAGCTGACGCAGACTTAGACGGCTACTTTTTAGCAATCTTTGATCACCTCGCGACGGATCATCGCGTCCGTCGTATAAAGACGGCTCACTGGGTTTGCATTCAGTGAGTCGCTTCGTTTCCTGGTTTAGTTTTCTTGAAGGTTTTTTGCATGCGTGTTCTCTCTGGTATCCAACCCACCGGACGACCTCACTGGGGCAACTTTTTTGGTGCGATTCATCAATACATTGACCTGCAAGACGACAACGATGGCTTTTACTTCATCGCAGACATGCACGCCTTGACGACCGTGCGTGACGCGAAAGCGCTCAAGCAATACACACTCGACGCGGCACTAGATCTGATGGCGCTCGGCTTGGATCCGAAAAAGGCGACGCTGTTCGTGCAGTCGCAAGTGCCGGAAGTCAGTGAGTTGACGTGGTTATTGATGACGGGCACGCCGATGGGGCTGCTCGAGCGGTGCCACGCCTATAAAGATAAAAAAGAAAAGGGACTTAATGCCGACGCGGGGCTTTTCACCTACCCCGTGTTGATGGCTGCCGACATCTTGATCTACGACTCCGAAGTCGTTCCGGTCGGCCAAGATCAAATCCAACATATCGAAGTGGCTCGCGATTTGGCGGGCAGTTTCAACCACACCTTTGGCGAAACCTTCAAGTTGCCCAAAGCAAAAACACTCGACCACAGCGCCAAGGTTCCTGGAACCGATGGCGAAAAGATGAGTAAGAGTTACAACAACACACTGCCGCTGTTTGGTAACGTCAAACAGATCCGCAAACAAATCATGCGGATCACGACCGACAGCCGGGCGATGGAAGAACCCAAAGAGCCCGAGGGAGACCATCTGTTCCAGCTATATCGACTATTCTCGTCGCCCGAAGATGTCGAAACGATGGCGGCGATGTATCGACGAGGCGGGTTCGGTTACGGCGACGTCAAAAAGGCGGTTGCCGAAGCAAGCGAAAACTACTTTGCCGAAGCGCGGGCACGTCGCGAAGAACTCGAAGCGAATTTGGATTACGTTCACGAAACGCTTCGCGACGGAGCAGCACGTGCTCGTGAAGTCGCCGCCGGCGTCCTGTCGCGTGCACAAAAAGCTTGTGGTCTGCGTTGATTTTCACGAGCTGCTCGCCAGTGAGCGGGCGGGGCTCTAATGCTGCGTTTAGTCTAGAACTTAGGTTTTTAATGTAGTGGAGCTTGCTAAAGCTCCCCTTTTTTTCTTGGGTGTGGGAGGATCTTTAGCAAGATCCACTACGCAATTCTAGTAATCACGCTTTGGGATGTGTTTCTTTAATTCGCACGCCCACTTGAGCGTCCGGAGCTCGAGAACGACCCGGTGCCTTACGGCCCACGGCTCACGATGGCAGATTTGCATTTCAATTAATTCAAAAACCCAATAGCCTCTCATTCATTCCCTTCGGAAACGCCATCCACTTGTCTGCGCCGCTTCCCTTTTTCCAACCGCTCGGCAACGATTCACAGCACGGTCAACACGATCGGGCAGTTCAATGGCTTCGCAGCGGTTGCCGCGGAGTGGTGCCGCTTGAGGGCGTTTTGGCATCATGGATGGCCGACGTTCTATCGGGGGCATCGATCCACCGATGGGTAGACCAATTTGAATCGCCGCTGAATGTTTTATGCGAAGCTCCGCTGGAAGCCAATGTGCGTGCGTTGGCAGCAGTCGCAACGGATCACGATCTCGATTTGCAGATACATTTCGCACGCAAGGCAAACAAATGCCTCCGCTGGATCGATGTTGCCAAGCGACTTGGTATCGCAATTGATGTCGCCAGCGATGTCGAGCTCTGCCAAACGCTTGAGCGAAACATCGATCCCGCAAAGATCATTTGCACCGCCGCAGTCAAACCGATGCCACTGCTGCATCGCTGTGTTTCCAACGGGGTGACGATTGTTGTCGACAACGCAGATGAGTTGACGGCGATTCAGAGCGTCGCCAGTTGTTCGGCACGCCCTGCAAAAATCGCACTTCGCATCAGTGGATTTCAGCATCGTGGACAAAAGCTGAACTCGCGATTCGGAGTCGACATCGACGAATTCAATGACGTTGCGGCATCATTTAGCGGGCTGCTAGCGACCCCGTGGATCACGCTTGTTGGCCTGCATTTCCATCTCGATGGCAGCTCGATCGATCAACGTGTTTCCGCGATCCAGCAAATCTTGCCTCTTGTCGATGCACTTGATCAGCACGGCCGACCACTCGAGTTTATCGATATCGGTGGCGGAATTCCTGTTCGCTATTTACAGTGCGAAGATCAATGGACGCAGTTCCAAGACGAGCATGAACGGTCGTTGTTGGGGCACCGAGACGCGATCACATTTGACCGTCATGGATTGGGGCGAATCGCTGGCGACGGCAAGGTGTTCGGCGAACTGAACAGTTATCCGATGTACCAAGTCCCCGTCTCGGCAGGTTGGTTTTCTCAATTGCTACATCACAAACTCGACCAAAGCGATGCCGCCGAGTGCTCGGTCGCCAGCGCAATTCGCGACCGAGGGTTACAGCTCCGCTGTGAACCCGGCCGAAGTCTACTGGACGGGTGTGGGATGACCATCGCTCGCGTCGAGTACTGCAAAAAACACAGTGGTGGTTACGCATTGATCGGGTTATCGATGAACCGGACGCAGTGCCGCACCACCGATGACGAATTCTTGATCGATCCGATCCTGGTTTCGCGAGCAAGCGATCGTGACACGAGCGATGCAATGGCGACCGACGGATTTTTGGTGGGTGCTTACTGCACCGAGTCCGAGTTTATCTCGCGGCGACGGTTTCGTTTTCCGCGTGGGGTCAAACGAGGCGATTTGATCGTCTTTCCCAATACCGCTGGCTACCAGATGCACTTTATGGAAAGTCGCTCACACCAATTTCCACTTGCGAAAAACGTGTTCGTCGATGAGCACGATTCTCCGTATCCCCAGCTGGACCCGATTGATCGATGTTAACTGCGGTGCAACGACCGTTAACGGCTTGTTGATTAAATTAAATGGAAATCGCAAGGGTGAGCCGTGGGCCGTAAGGCACCGGGTATCGTGTGGAACCCGGCCGCTGACGCGTCGCGGCTCAATAAATCAACAAGCCGTTAACCGATTTCGCCTCGGTCACCGGTTGTGGCGGCTGCGATGTCGGCCGAATAACATTCGATCAATGTGTTTTGGTTTGCACTGCGATCAACTTCTCGCAGCGCTCGGATCGAGCGGTCGAGTCGATTCAGTGAATGCAGCGTCGCCAGTCGGCTGTCAAACGCTTGCCGCAGCTGTTGCCGGTAGTGCTGGACCGCAAAAGAAAAAACATCCCGCATCGCTGCACGTCGCTTCGAAGCTTCTTTGCCAGACTGTTCCACATGGGCATTGATGATCCGGCACAGGGCGACAGGATCGGGAGTCTTCGATCCAAATTGGGACCGCAGTGCATCACGCAATTTGTCTGCTTCCCCGCTCAACAAACGGACGGCAACGTGCATGTCGCCTCCGGCAACCTCGACCGCATCGGCAATCTGTTCGTCGGACGCTTCGATCGCGTGAACATCACGCATCAATCGCACGGCGTTTTCACCGCTGGGTGATTGAAACCGGATCACGCGGCAGCGTGAGCGAATCGTGGGCAGTTGCCGTTGTTCGCTGGTCCCGATTAATAGGATGACGGCATTAGACGAAGGTTCTTCGAGCGTTTTCAGTAAACAATTCGCCCCCTCTTCGTTTAAAAAATCGGCATCCTCGATAATCGCCACACGTCGGCGGCCGCGCATCGGGCGCAGCCGCACATCACGGCAAAAACCTTCTTGCATTCGAGCGTCCGGAGGACCGATCAGCAATTCCAACGGGATGAACGACTTGTCACTCGGTTTGCCAACACGGGTGACATCGGGATGCGTTTTGGCAGCCACCTGCACACAGCCTTCGCAAACGCCGCAGGGATTCATTTCTTCGGGATTGTTTCGTTCGCACAGCAGTGTTTGCGCGAGCAGATTGGCAGTGGTTCGTTTGCCAACCCCCGGTTGGCCGACAAACAGAAAGCTACCCGTCAATCGGCCTTTGCGGATCGCGTTAGCAAACCAAGCTTCGATTTGCTTGTGACCGATCAGATTGGACCAATTCATCAACGCTGCGGTCCTTTGGGACCGGAGGAGGGTTCGGCCGATTCCGCAGCGGCAGAGTCACAGCGAAGATTGGCTTTTTCAATCGTGCAAATTTTCTGGACCCGTTTGTTATGCCGGCCGCCATCGAATTCGGTCTTTAGCCACAACAGCACGAGATCGTCGATCGGACGTTCGCCAATCAAATCGCCGGGCAAACAGAGCACGTTGACATCGTTGTGTCGCCGACTCATTTCGATCAGCACTTCGTCGTAACACGAAGCGGCACGCACGCCCAAAAATTTGTTGGCGGTGATCGCCATCCCGATCCCGGTACCGCAGATCAAAATACCGCGATCGGCTTCCCCGCTGCTCACTTTTTTGGCCACCAGACTGGCGAGGTCTGGGTAATCACAGGCTGTATCACTATTGGTCCCTTCATCGCTGACCGTAAAACCGGCTGCAGCAAGGGATTGCATCAACTTTGCTTTGATATGAACGCCACGGTGATCGCTTGCTAAGCAAATCTTCAGCATCTTGTCACCTATTTATTCTTGGCTTGTGATTTCGGTAGGGAAAAAATCCTCGCCGAATGAATCGAGCCATTTTCCTAGTTCTTCGTTTATTTGGTCGGCGCAGGCCTCGTAGACCTCCACCGCCATGCCCACGGGGTCGCTAATATCGCCCCCGTCTCGTCGCAATGTAAAGACACGTTCGTGCATGTCGGGCCACGCGGCCAAAATCGCGGCTCGATGGCCTCGCGTCATCGTCAGGATCAAATCGGCAACATTGACCACCGATTCATCAAGCGGACGGCTGCTGTGGCCGGTCAAATCCAGCCCTCGCGAACCCATCACGGCAACGGCTTGCGGACTCGCGCCGGAACCACTCGATGCCGCCACGCCCGCCGAGATGACACGCACGGCATCATCGCATCCGGTTCGCTTGTTCAATTGTTCACGTAAAAGAGTCTCTGCCATTGGACTACGGCAGGTATTTCCGGTGCAGACCACCGCGATCACAGGTTTCACAAATTGGTTCATAGCAGCACGTTCAATCACGCCTTCGCGAAGCAACTCCCAGCGATTGCCACTGACTCGGACAACCGTCGTGACACCACCATAGCGTGTCGGGCCATCGTCGAGCAGCAGTGGCAATTCGTCGCCATATTTTTCCACCATTCTAGCGGCAACCGTGGCAATCTCGGTCCCCTCGTCGGGCTGAAAACTAGCCAAGACCAACGGACCCGACAAATAACGGTGAATTTGATCCAAAACCGAGTGGTCGACCACTCGAAAACTGACATATCCATCCTTGTCCACCACCTGGTCGTGGACTCCGACGGGCAATTGAGATAAAGCCGAAAAGGGCTCGGGACATTGCACCATCGCCGTCAGCGGCCCCGGCCAGCAACGTCGCAACAGTCGCCGCAGTGTGCTCGAAGCCGTGCCGACAAAATCGCATGCCCCGTCACGGCTGCGAATCGACAATTCCATCCAATGATGATTCGGTCCCGAATTATTATTCGCCGTAGCAGCCTCGATCTCGCGATTTGCAAGCATTCGTAGCTGCTCGACCCCCTTCGTGCTCAGTGCCAGGGCAGCGAGTGTATAGGTCGTTTCGGTTGGCACCCCCACCACTTGCCCTTCAACCAACGCTTGGACAGTTCGATGCACGATATCTCGCGAATCTTCTGCTGTTTGGAGGTCCAGGATTTTTGGCATGGATCGAGGTCAAAGGGAAAGCGGGCTGTTTTTCGACGGGTATGGCGTTCACAATTGTACGGGCTATTAAAACGTCTTCACAAGTCCGCGTGAGCAACCGAAGTTGTCTCGGTCGCGAGCTTTGTTGTTACACTAGCACCATTACCACAAAACGAAAACGTGAAGCCGAAAACCACCTTGTCCGCTGCAAAACAATCCCGCCGAACGATGTTGTGCGCGTCGCTTGCGCTCGGTTCCAGCATGATTTCGGGCTGCGTTTCGGGTGCGTCCGGTTCCAGGACCCAAATTGTGTGGGGACGACGTGGTTTTAGTGACGGACGCTTTCTAAAACCGCGAGCGATCGCGATCTCGCCCGCCGACGAATTATTTATTGTCGATACCACCGGGCGGATCCAAGTTTTTGACGTCGATGGGAATTTCCAGCGAAGTTGGAAAACACCGGACACCGAAAATGGACGGCCCACCGGATTGGCTGTCGAAACGCCACCAGGCCCCAACTCCGTCCCAAACTTGCTGGTCGCCGACACCCATTATTATCGCACGCTCGCCTACACACTCAGCGGTGATCTATGCAGGGACAAGCAAATTGGGGGAGTCGCTGGCCATTCGCCGGGCGAATTTGCCTTTGTCACCGATACCGTTTGCGATCAGGAAGGCTGTTTTTATATCGGCGAGTATGGCGATTCGGATCGAATTCAGAAATTTGATCCCGAGCGAAATTTTTTGACGCAGTGGGGCGGCACGGGAAACGAGCACGGCCAATTTGTCCGTCCGCAAAGTCTCGTCGTCCGCGATCAAGTGTTATGGGTCGCCGATGCCTGTAACCATCGCATCCAATGTTTCGATATCCGCGAAGAAACGCCAAAGTTAATCAACGTCTTCGGTCGTGAAGGCGACGCCGCGGGCGAATTTTATTATCCCTACGATTTGGCCTTCGCCAGCGATGGTACGCTGATCGTCTGCGAGTACGGCAACCAACGGTTGCAGCGGTTCACGCCAGAGGGCAAATGGATCGCCACTTGGGGTGCTCCTGGATTCCAGCCCGGCCAATTGTATCAGCCATGGGGCGTAGTGGTCGATTCGCAAGACCGCGTGCACGTCCTGGACAGCAACAACCACCGCGTCCAGCGTCTCGCCCTGTTCAGCTAAATGTGGGATAGGCTGCCAGCCTGTCGTCGGTTTTCCAGGACCTTCCCGTAGCGAAACTCGCCAAGAGTTTCGGTTGTGGCTGAGATGGACGAAACTCTCCGCGAGTTTCGCTACTTGATCTCTTTGAGATCGGCGCGGCTCTCTTCATAAGTGGTGTCAAACGCGAGCGCCGCGGGGTCCGGAGTGACGCCCCAATTGGCGCACGCGGTTTGATAGACCTCGGGCCACCAATTTCGATGCTCCGTCAATCCTTGCTCTTTATAGGCACGCCAATGGCTGAGCACTTTGGACCAACAGCGGTCACCATAATCGAGGGCTTCATTGAGCGAAGCGAACTTCGGGACGTACCAGCGACGACCAATCTGAGCGTGTAGCACTTCGTCGGCCCAATCAAAATCTTGAAACACGCCCGACAGGGGGTCGCCACTTTCCATCCCGACTTCCCATTCGTACCGCTTTCCCGTTTTGGGCATCAGCCCTTGTTCAATAAAAAACAACACGCCATGTCGTTCACGTGCGTCGAGCTGCGTATTCAAGTTACGAGACCAAGTGAAATTGATCGGGATTTTTGTCCAGTCGATTCCTTGCGCAACAAATCCGACTTCGCCCATCATCGCGTGCCGTGCTTCGTCCCACAGCTGCCGCGACATCTCGGCGTGAAAATCCCACGGTTCTTCGTCACCGATTTCCACCAAGATGCTCGCCATCATCTCGGGCACATCTAATTCTCGGATTCGCTTGTAGTACATCATCAACGTTTTATCGCGAGCGGAAAAACGCGAGTCATACAAAAACGCTTCGGGATTGACTCCGGCGTTAAACGAATCCTGAAACCGCTCATCGCGCCGAGGCTCCGCTTGGTAAACGAACGGCGTCCGGCTATAGACCGGCTCGGGCACCAACGCGTCGCTTTCCACAGTGCCATCCAGTTCACCGGCCGCACGCAGGCATTGCCGTAAACAATCGACCCACGGTTGCATCGCGGTGCGTTGGTCACTGTCAACCAAGCATGCAATCGATTGTTCGCCCAGCTGTTGGACTTCATCGATTTCAAATTCGATCAGCTTTGCGATGCGGATCGAAGGAGCGTCGGCAAGCGGATGCGCGTCGGTTTTGAATCGTTGGCACGCCTCGAGAATTGCCGGAAACACCACTTCATAGACCCCGACCAGAAACTCGTTCGTCGTCGGCGCCGCGGCGATCTCGTCCATCAAACGCTCGAGTCCAGGATGAGGAACCTTGTCGAGACCCAGCGGAGGTTCACGCATCTCGCCGACACGGCGACGAATCGAGCTGACTTGTTCGCTGCACAGATAGGCGTGATGGCTAAACAGTGTTTTGAGTTCATAGATCGGCTCGGCAGTGATCTTTGCCGTCAGCGTTTCGTACAGCCGCTTGAACACAAAATGAAGGCGTTTCCAACGTCTTGCACTCTCCTCGACACTCCAATCGGAATGAATGGCCCGCTCAAGCGAACTGAGTCCCGCCAACGAAGGAAGACCGCGATACGATTGATAGTCTTGAGTGCTCATATTTTCCTGAAGGCTCCGTCGACGCTGCCACTCGTCGTGTATGGCAAGTTGGGAAAGCAGGTAGGCAGGAATCATTGGATGAAATCCCGTTAGCCGTTCGGCCGCTAGCCCCGGTTAAATGCCGGAACCGTGGCTAGCGCCAACGCGGCTAATATACGGAAGGACTCCTGCCTAGCTGCTTAACAATCTGAAATTATGAGCGATGGCGACTTAGACCGCAATCTTTTGCCTCGCAGTCGACCGCAGCCAAGAAATATTGATTTTATTTCGTGTCCGGCGTCAGATCAGGGCCACGCGAAGGGTCATACTGTTAACCGCTGCCGCTTCGCTGCGTCTTCTCTTTTCCTCTCTTGTCGCGAATCCGTTTTACCATGACGCCTTGGCCGACACCTCATCCGCTGCTGATCTCGGAGATCGGCGATCTCGCCAACCACACTGCGTGGCAGCGGTTTGATGCGTTGTATCGCCCGGTGATCTATCGTTTTGCGCGGCGGCATGGACTGGATCACCATGCCGCCGACGAAGTGGTCTCGGACGTGATTCGGCGAGTCGCACGCGCCGCCAGCCGTTGGCATCGACACTGCGACGACGCATCTCGAGAAAAACCACCCGAGCGTTTTGCCGCGTGGTTGAACCGTGTCTCACGCAACTCGCTCGTCAATGTTGTCTGTCGTGACTTAAATCATCGAGGCATCGGGGGAACGACGCACCAGATGACACTCGAGTCGCGTCCGGCGGCGACCGAGGATTCTCGCCACGATTGGGAAAACGATCGCCAGCGGGTCTTAATTCGATTGGCTGCCGACGCGATTCGCGATGATTATGACCACGCCAGCTGGGACGCTTTCTGGGCCACTCACGTCGAGGGCGAATCGATTGACAGTGTCACACAGCGATTGGGCAAATCACGCGGCGCGATTTATGCCATTCGCAGCCGAATCGTGCGACGATTACGTGAACAAGTCCAGCAAATCGAGGCCGAGGAGGATCGATCATGAATCCCGATGCCGAAATTTGTTTAGCCGAAGTCGACTTCCAGGCAATTTTGTCGGGCACGCAAGATCAGCGGATGGAACAACATCTCGATCATTGTCAACACTGTGCATCGCGGCTTGAACAACTGGCCGCAGACGAAACGTTTTGGCAAGCCTCGTCCCATAGTTTGAACGAGGATTTTCTGGACGCGCCCACCGGTGATGAAAACGATGTATCGGTGCAGCTATCGCCGGTCCTGCGTGCAATTTTGTCGCCCAGTGATGACCCTCATTCGCTGGGACGGATTGGCCGATTTGAGATCTGCGGTATCGTCGGCAGCGGCGGTATGGGAACCGTGCTGAAGGCACGCGATGTGGATATCGATCGTATCGTCGCGTTAAAACTGCCTGCCGCCCATCTGCTGGAACTCCCCTCCGCACTGGAGCGGATCGAACGCGAAGCCCGCTCGGCCGCCACGATTCGTCATCCCAACATCATCGAGATTTATCAGGTCGATCGCTGGCAAGGGATCCCGTACTTGGTGATGCCCTATTTGCCGGGGCCATCGCTGATGTCGCGGTTAGAGAAGCATGGCAAGCTGGATGTTTTGGATGCGATCCGGATTGCCCGGCAAACCGCCTCGGCACTTGCCGCCGCTCATCAACACGGCGTCGTCCATCGTGATGTGAAACCGGGGAACATTTTGTTGGGTAAGGGAACCGAGCAAGCGGTGCTGACCGACTTCGGGATCGCCAAAATCCAAGACGACGTCTCGATGACCAACACGGGCGTGATCGTCGGGACGCCTGGATTTTTATCGCCGGAACAAGCACGTGGGAACGAGGCTGGCCCGCAGAGCGATTTGTATTCGCTCGGTACCGTGCTGTGGTCGATGTTGACGGGCGAACCGCCGATGCGGGGATTGCCAACGCATACGATTGTTGCTGCGATTGCACGTGGCGAGATGCCAAAATTGGCTCAAGCCGGTCTCGATCTGCCCGCGTGGGTCTATCGGTTGGTTGATTGGTTTCACGCGTTTGATCCTGACGATCGGCCGGGAACCGCGGCCGAATGTGAAACGATCCTGCGAGCGTGTGAGCAACATTTACTCGATCCTGTGAGGTGTAAATTGCCATCTCGTTTACAACATCGCCGGCGACTGTTGCCAGCACTCCTCGGCGTGCTGTCGCTGCTGATCGTGATCACGATCAGTCTCACGGGATTGCCTCAATGGCCATCCGCTGACGGCGTGTCGCCGCAACCGAACGCTTCGCAACGAGCAAACCGAAACTCGCGCGTCGACGCTTCGGGGTCGACGCGCCAAGCCGTCACTGCTGCCATTCCACAAAATTCGATGTCGACGCGATCACCGCAGCCGAACATGGACGCCCCGTCGTTCGCCCCTGCCCACACATCCGTCGCTGGCACCGGTTTTTCAACCGTTCCCACGACGTCGATACGTGGCGGTGACGATCCGGAAATCGAACAGCTCGAATCCAGCATGCGAGAACTGGATCTGGAAATGACCGCTCTGACCGATGAACTGGAGCGTTTACGCGATAACAAAACACTCACTCCAACGGATGAGAACAACGATGGAAACTAAGCTCTCAAAGACAAGCGGCGTCTTGACGTTTCTGGCGGTGATCTCGATTTGGGGGTCGCCTCTGTATTCGCAAGAACCGAATTCGCAAGCACCGACAAACCGGATTCATGTTGTAGGTCCCGACGGCAAATTCGCTGCCGACACGATTGTTCATCGATTTGAGCGTGGCCAGATTGTGTTCATGCCCGATGGCAAGGTCGTCGCGTTGAACAACGACGAAAGAAGCTCCAGCGGAACGATCGGGCACATTCGCCTGATCGACGAAGGGGAAGGCATCCAGGTCGAATACGCGCAAGAGATGGCGGATATGGATATGGATATGGGAATGATGATGGGGATGGGTTCCGACATGGGAATGGGAATGGGAACGGAGGGAATGGGAGCCGAAGAATCGCACAAAACCCCGTCAAACGTTCTGTATTCGCTGCCTGGAGAGCAGGATATCTTCTTCGCGACCAACCCGAAGAACGAGTTTGCCTTTGTTCCCCCCAGCACCCACCTGGTCAAGAAGATCCAGCTACGTGAATCAGCGAGGCTGACTTTTTCGCTGCCGCGGCACTATCCAGCCGACCGCTACATGGTGTTGGCTTATTGGACCAACGGATTTGTCGTTCCGCAATTTCCGTTAGAAATTCCGCAGCTTGGCGGTGTGAAGCCGGCCATGTCGAGCGGTGGGGGAGGTGGTTTTGCGGGTGGCGGTCCAGTCGCGGGCGAAACCGGTCCCGGCACTTCCGATTGGCGGTTTCATTCGTACGTCGCTTATTGGCAAGTCGCTCCGCTGACGGAACCAGAAGAGAAGGACGCCAATGGCTTTCACACGGCATCGTTGACGATGCCGCCTGGTGAAGTTCGCGTGACGCTGGTCCCCAAAGATCGCTTCGAGGAAGTGCAGCACAATCCGCAGCTACTCGAGCAGTTGTCGCTGACCGGCGGCCCAAGCCGAATTGTGGTAGCGAGATCGCGTAAGACTGCCAACACCGACGACGCTCCTATCGCACTGGTGGAAAATGGAGCAGTAGATTTGGTGATTTACGGGGGGCTGACCGAAGCGGCGATGCCCGATTGGTCCAGTGACGAACAACTGATCGTGTTGACGCGAATTAGTGACACATCCCAAAAAACAAATTTGACGCACGCCGATGACTACATTCGCTTGGCCGACTCGACACGCGATGAGCGGTCTGAATTTCGACCGCTGGGAATCGTCGCCCATCTGACAGCAGGCGGAACTTACCTGGCCATCGGTCTCTTACCCGGTGAATACCAGACGTGGAAGGTGCCAAAGTCGAAACTGGAACGTGGAACCGATTTTCGCCGAGCTCTCCCGATTGAACGCACTCGGATTGGAATTGTTGGGTCGACAACCACTGGAATCTTGATGGGAAGAGCATCGGCAAAGATTGGTTCGAGTTCCTCATCGAATTCCTTTGTTTTGTCGGTCCCGGTACCGGGAAGTGCGCGACAATCCGTTGGTGACGATCCGTTTGCAGCACCAGACACTAACGGAACAAAATATTATGGGAAGCGAACTGTTGGTTCTTACGCCCCGGCAATTGAACCGAGTGCTGCTGCCAGAGAACGAAAACGTCGCATCCTGATGCTCGCCAAACAGATTCAGGAAATGGATCGACGTGTCGAAGTGGCCAAACAAATGCTGACCGAACTGATGCGTCAGGAGAATATGATCCCGGCTCGTCCCCCTTTTGCTGACCCGTTCACAGAGAAAGCGGATCCATTTGGAGGCGACCCTTTCGGCGGGGGACCAGCCGCGAACGCAGATCCCTTTGCTGCGGATCCGTTCGGAGGAAGCTCCGCTAAGGTGGATCCATTTAGCAGCGAGCCGATGCAGGATCCCTTTGCGGCTCCGCGGTCGCCGCAACCTCCTTCGGCGGATCCATTTGCGCCGTAAGTCGTAGCGAAAGTGGCGAAGACTGCGCAGTTTTTTTGCCACCTCTCCACCAACTTCGTCGGTGCAGAGGTGACAGCTGTAGGGCGGAAGAAAGACTCACCCCAATATCCAACGTCAATACTAAAGTTTCAGCAGACCAGCCTTGCACCCGATGACAGGCTGGAAGCCTATCCCACACATGGCCTTGCACCTGATGACAGGCTGGAAGCCTATCCTACTTTAGGCAATGATGGCATGTTGGACGTTGCCGTGGACGTCGGTTAGACGGAAATCACGACCGGCGTAACGATAGGTCAATCGCGTGTGATCGAAGCCGAGCAAATGCAAGATCGTGGCGTGCAAATCATGCACGTGGACGCGATTTTCAACGGCCTTCAATCCGACTTCGTCGGTCGTTCCGTACGTCATGCCTCCTTTGACACCGCCGCCCGCCATCCAGACCGTGAATCCATCGTCGTGATGGTCGCGACCCGGATTCGCAGTCACTGGCATTTGCACCGTCGGCGTGCGTCCCATTTCGCCGCCCCAAATCACCAGCGTCTCATCAAGCAGTCCCTGCTGTTCCAAATCCGCCAACAGTGCCGCGATCGGTTGATCACACTCGCGCGCCAACCGCGGATGATTCTTTTCGATCGCCGCGTGCGAATCCCAAGGCTGTCCCGCACCATGATACACCTGGACATACCGCACGCCACGCTGGCTCAGTCGACGCGCGATCAACATTTGCCGACCTTGCAGCGAATCGCCGTACATTTTTTGAATGTGCTCGGGTTCGTCCGAAGTATCAAACGCCTCACGAGCTTCGCCTTGCATACGAAACGCCAACTCGAGCGACTCGATGCGGCCGGTCAGTTGTTGATCGTCTTCTCGTTGGCTTAAGTGCAAGCGATTCAGATCTTGAATCAAATCAAATTGTCGACGCTGTTGATCATGCACCAAAAATTTGTTCTCGATATTGGCCACCAACTCTTCAGGATCGGTGAACTGAGTGTCCACGTGCGTGCCCTGATAGATCCCCGGCAAAAATGCGTTGCGCCAATTGGCCGTCGCGGCCGTCGGCAACCCGCGAGGACACATTACCACGTATCCTGGCAAACTTTGATTCTCGGTCCCCAATCCATACAGGGCCCATGAACCGACGCTAGGCCGTGGACGCACGATGTCGCCACAATTCATCATCATTAATCCCGGTTCATGGTTCGGGACGTCCGTGACCATGGACCGAATCACGCACATCTTGTCGACGTGCTTGGCGATGTTGGGAAACAGTTCACTCACCTCGGTTCCGCTTTCACCATGCTTGGTGAATTTGAACGGCGACGGATGGCCGACGCCACCGAGTCGGCGGTCACGTCCGAGTTTATCGCTCAGCGTTTTGCCGGCAAATTTGGCCAAGTCCGGCTTCGGATCGAACGTATCGATCTGGCTCGGGCCTCCGTTGGCAAACAGGTGAATCACGCGTTTCGCACGCGCCGGAAAATGAGGCGGACGCGGGCTCAGCGAATTACCGGCGATCGGTTCGCTGGCCGACACGAGCGCACTTTGCGATTCGTCGTTTAGAATTCCGGCCAGGGCAAGCATGCCTAGCCCCATGCCGCTACGCGACAGCATCCGGCGTCGATCAATGGATTGGAAAGTCATGGCGTTATCAATCGATATAAAGAAATTCGTTGGTCAGCATTAACGCTTGCGCTAGTTGGGCGAGCGGTGTTAGCGGAGGTGGAGGGGGGGCTTGGAAATCGGCACTCGAATTCCATGTCGCATTTGAAATCGCCCCTTCGATCCTCTCGATCTCGATCGTCCAAATGTGAGCATCCGCTGTGGTCGTGGATCGCGGCGAGACGACAAAATCAATGACTTGGCCTTTGACCACCGCTAAACGATCCACGATGGTCTCGGTTTCGCTGTTGGCGACCGTAAAGGATTCAGCGAATGATTTTGAGCGGATCGTTGCGGTCACACCGTCGCCATTGTCGCGGGCGTGTTTCAGTTTGCCACTAATTTTGACGACTCCGTCATCCGCTGCGGTCCAGCGGCGGATCACACAGAAATCTTCGTTCTTGCCTGGGTGAGCCCCGTTGGCGGTGATACGCAAATGTTTCATCACGGGATCCGGAAACTCGCTGCTGGCTTGGTAGGATGACCCCGTCCAAAATTCCAGCGGCGTGAACTCAGGCAGCGAATCATCCGAGTTTTCAGCAGCGACAAGCGGTCCATATCCGTACTGCCAAACCTGACCTTGTGTCACCACCGTCTCAGACGACGATTGCAAGAACGCAGTCGCCATCGATTGTTCTTCGGGCGATGGATCGCGGCTATAGACTTGCCGGTAAACCTTTTTGACTTGCGTCTCGGCCGCCGATTCACTTGCCGCGATTCCGGCCACTTCCCGAGCCAATTCGGCAACGAACGGGTGGTTCATATTAAACAGTGCTTGCTGCGGAATCGTCGTTTCCGCACGTGAGGCGGCCGAAGCGGTCGGCGAGGCAAAATCGAACGTCCGCAGCATCGGATCCAATTCAATGCGGTCGATGTAGGCATAGATCGAGCGGCGATGTGTGTAGGGAATCTCGCTCAGTTTGACCGAACGACCGCCGATGGTTCGGTCCAGCGAATTGGCCACCGTCAACATCGAATCTCGCATCGCTTCGAAATCAAGCCGGCGACGATTCTGACGCCAAACCAATCGGTTTTCAGGATCCAACTGCAAACCGCGATCATTCGCGTCGCTCGATTGAGCATACGCGTTGCTTGATGTGATCGTTCGGTGCAGCCATTTCATCGACCATCCGTTACGCATAAATTCGCGTGCCAACCAATCCAGAAGTTCGGGATGGCTCGGCGGCGACGTCCGCAAACCAAAATCGTCGAGCGATTCCACTAATCCGCTGCCGAAGTAACGTGCCCAGACTCGATTGACATACACGCGAGCGGTCAGCGGATTGTTTTCATCCGCGATCGATTCGGCCAATTCTTGCCGTCCGCTGCCGTTGCGAAATGGCTTGGGTTTTCCATCGGACAACACGCTCAAGAATTGACGTGGCACGCGGTCACCACGACGATTCGGCTCGCCTCGCAACATCACAAAGGGGGTGATCGGCTTTTCTAAATCCACGACCGTCATCGCTCGTGGGGGCGCCGCCGGATGACTTGCTTCGACCTCGGTAATCGCCTTTTCACGGTCCCCTAACTCTTTACGGCCTTTGCCCGACAATCGCGATGCCAAAGCTACTTTTTCGACATCCAGATCAAACCATCCTCCGGCCCCCAACAATCGCGTGCGAATCGATTCCAGCGACTCGTCGTCAAAACCTTCCGCATCAGGATGCGACTTTTTAAAAGCGTTCCATTGCTTCAGTGTTTCGTCAAAAACATCGGCATACGCCAACGCCAATTCGGAGCGTGTTTTTGGCGGTGACGATTTCAGTTTCTGTTGGATCCTCGGATTCAGCGATTTGTCGCCAGACCATTTTTTCAATAGCGTTGGTTGCTGTTTCTTGAATGCAGCCTCACTGAGTGACAATCCGTCGTGCCACGGACCGAGCACCGCATCATCCTGCCAACGATTGCTCTTCAATTCGCGACTGAGCGAATCATTCAGCGGCGTCATCGCGATGTCACGGACTTTTAATTTGCTGATCGCGCCGCGAATGTCGATTTTGTTCTCAAGCCCCATCATCGTGAAGCCTTTGATGTACAACGGCAGCTTGCTGCGAAGCTCTTTGACAGCGTCCTCGCGAAGCTCTTTTTTATATTGCGCTAGCTCACGTTGTTTCGCGGCAAGCTTCTTCTCGAAATCCGCCTTCATCGAAACCGGAGGATCGCCAGTCGGGATGACGGGAAAATCGTCTGCCGTCTTGGAACTCGCAAATACACCGTACAGCGAATAGAAATCTTCGGTGGGGACCGGATCATATTTGTGATCATGACATCGGGCACAGGCAACGGTGATCCCCATTAGCCCTCGACAAACCACGTCGATCTTATCGGCAGCTTGCTCGACCTTGTTGTTGCGGAATTGCGGTCCGACCGTCAACAATCCCAGTGCTGCCAACTCGGGCGCCGCGGGATCGTCGGTATAAAAGTCGGCAGCGATCTGTTCCCGCAAAAATTGATCATAGGGTTTGTCGTCATTCAAACTGGCGATCACGTAATCGCGATAGGTATAGGCGTAAGGATATCGAAGCTCGGCTTGCGCTTGCCAATCACGTGTGTCGGCATAACGGGCCAGGTCTAACCAATAACGAGCCCAACGTTCACCGTGGTGATCGCTCTGTAACAGTTGTTCGATTGTGTTCGCTACCACTTCGTCTGTCGGTTTGGGATCGTCGACAAATGCATCGACTTGGTCCGCTGTCGGTGGCAGCCCGATCAAGTCAAAATAAAGTCGTCGAACCAGGACGCTTCGCTCTGCGGCGGGCGAGGGTTGCAAGTCGTTGTCAATCAACTGGCGAGCAATAAATGCATCGACCGGATGGGCAGCCCACGTTTTCCATGGTCCCTCGATCTCAGGCACCGCAGGATTGGCGATCGGTTGGAATGACCAGTGCGTTTCTGCAATTTTGTTGATCGCCACCTGGTCGCCCAGCGATGGCGTGACCGGCTCGTCGCTGGCGGGCCATGGCAATCCCATACGCACCCACTTTTGCAGCACCGTTATTTCCGCACGGCTCAGGGGTTCATCGGGCGGCATCCGTTCAAAGCCATCCTGGCCAAGCACCGCCTTGATGATGAAACTCTCATCGACGTTTCGAGCGACTGCCGCCGGGCCACTGATTCCGCCTTGCAAAACAAACGCCAGATTATCTAGCCGTAAATCCGATTCCTGCAGTTCCGGCCCGTGACACTCTTGGCATTTTTCGATTAATAGCGGCCGGACTTGGTTCTCGAAGAACTCTTCACGCGGCGTCAGTCCATCCCCATACAAAAGGGACGTGGTGATCAAAAAGCAGAGCAATCCAGAGAAGATACGTTTCATATGAAAAAGACGGCTCAATGATTCAGCGGAATCGGTGGGAATAATCAAACGAAAATCGGGAATCCGAGTTCGCAGGCGGGGGACAATACGGCGGGGGTCCTCCCAATAGTGTAAGTATAAAAGTCTCCGGCGTCGTTATCAAAGCGAATTGCCACGTTGAATTATTTTGCCAGCCGTTTGCCGCTAAAATGGCCCCACGCCCCCCACCTTGATTGATTGGAATCCAATGTCTCGTTCGGTTTTTTCAATATTTGGCCGCACCTTTTTGGCCGCAGTCTATTTAGTTTGCTTTTTGCCCGAAGCAATCCCCGCCGAAACCGACTCCACCGAAACAAACTCTAACAAGCCATCTCCTGCTGAAACGCTGCAGCAACGCGTGCAAAAGGTCGCCCAAACCTACGTCCAATCTCAATCGATGGTCGGAGTGTCGATTGCCGTGATCGATGGCGACGATTCAGCGACGGTGCATCAAGGACGAACCAGCGAAATTGGGCCGCCACCGAATGACGCGACGCTCTACGAGATCGGTTCGATTTCGAAAGTGTTTACCGGTATCCTGCTAGCCGACGCCGTCAATCGAGGCCAAATCCGCTTGAATCAGAATGCCAGCGAGTTGTTGCCCACGGGGGTCACGATGCCGCGTTGGCAAGATCGTCCGATCACGGTGCTCGATGTTGCTACGCATCGATCAGGGCTGCCGCGACTAGCCGACAACATGCCTAGTCTGCACACCGCAAATCCATACGGAGATTACACGTCCGCGTTGGCCCACGAATTTCTAAACTCACATTCGCTCCGACGGGCCCCCGGTACCAAGTACGAGTACTCGAATCTTGCCTTTGGATTGCTCGGACACTGGATCGGAAGCAAAGCGGGAAAAAGTTACGACGAATTATTGCAACAGCGTCTCACCAAGCCGTTGGGGATGCCCGACACTCGCGTCGCGTTGAATCCGGCTCAAACCGCGAGATTGGCCACGCCTTATGACGCCCAAAAACAGCCGACATCGAACTGGGATTTTGCCGACATGCCAGGAGCCGGAGGCATCCGCAGCTCGATAGTGGACATGTCGCAGTTCGCCAAAATGCATTTGCGGGTGCCGCAAAACGAGATCGGCGAGGCGATCGAACTCGCGTGGCAGAAACATCATCTCGGCAATAACGGAGACGTCTCGATGGGACTCGGTTGGCACTTGATGGGCGACAATTCGACTCGCAGTCACAACGGTCAAACGGGGGGCTATCACAGCATCATCCTGATCGATCGCAAAACTGAATCCGCGGTGGTTGTGCTCGCCAATACCGCGACCGACGCCGTGGATGCCTTGGCAATGGAGTTGCTGGAGATGATCCGGCAAAACTAGCTTGCGATTTGCGAGACCGATTGCGGGGCACCGGATCAGCCCTTATCACATTGCCTTCCTCCCGCCGTGGTTTGCTTCGCATTCGCATGCCAATCGCTGGGGGTGTCCTGCAAAAAACGTGTCTTTGAAGCAAGAGTGATTGATGGGAATCTTGATTCCACTGGTTCTAATTTTCTTTACCTGCCTGTTGATTTGGCGGGCATGTGACAGTTTTGAAATTGCGTCCGAATACATTGGTCGCAACCTGTCCGAAGGCGTCCGTGGCGGAACGATCAACGCGATCTCGAGCAGTGTGCCGGAGCTATTTACGACGCTGATTGCACTCTTCGTGCTGTCGGACAGAGACGGATTCTCGGTCGGCATCGGCACCACCGCCGGCAGTGCCTTGTTCAACGGAATGATCATCCCCGCGGCGTGCATTTTGTCGGTCGTCGGAGCGGTCGTGATGGGAGTTCGCGTGACGTCGGTGAACGTTTCCACCAAGGTGTTGCTGCGTGACGGTTTGTCGTTGATCTTTTGCGAAGTTGTCTTGATTCTGTTGATCAACGGTGCCCAATTGCATTGGTGGCAAGGGTTGATCTTGATGGGGCTGTATGGAACCTATCTTGCTTTCATGTTGCTGTCGATGAAGCGTTCTGCGGCATCCGACGAAGCGATGTTGGACGATGACGAGCAAGATACCGATGACGAATCGGCGGCCGAGCGAAGCGTGTTCGGGCACGCGTTCTATTGGCTTTCGCTCGGCCCGCTGATGGACATGGAACGTGTTTTCGTTCGTGAGAAACATCGTCAACAAATCGACGAGGAAACTTGGAACGGTTGGCCGCTGTTGTTGGCTTCCACCGGCGTCATTGGTGCAGCATGTTGGTTGTTGGTCAAAGCATGCGAATGGCTGGGAACGGGAAGTGTCGAGCATCCAAGTTACACCTTGTTGGGTTACGAATTCCAAGGGATTGGAATGCCCGCGATGTTTGTCGCGGTGATCTTTGCCTCGATGGCCACCAGCGTTCCCGACATGGTGATGTCGATTCGTGATGCACGCGATGGTGATTATGACGACGCTGTAGCCAACGCGCTGGGCAGCAATGTGTTTGACATTTGTTTTGCACTCGGCTTTCCCTTGTTCCTGTTCACCCTGCTGCATGGCCCGATTGAAATGTCGCCCGACGTTGCCGCCCAAAGTGGTGAATTGCGATTGTTGTTGCTGGTGCTGACGATCGTCGGTTTCTTTGTCTATTACCTCGGCAAACGTGGCGTCAACGAAGCGGGAATCCAGTACGTCGAAATGCGACGCGGAAAAGCGTTGATCCTGCTGGGAATCTACGTGCTGTTCGTGTTCTATATCGTCGCCCGCAGCCAACAAATGACATGGGCACTGGAATGGTCGGACGCATTGCAATCGCTGCTGCAGTGGTTGCCGACGATCGGTTAACGGCTTGTTGATTTGGTGAGCCGTGACGCGTCAGCGGCCGCTTCCCACGCACGATCCGGTGCTTCAAGGCCGATGTCATCCACTTTGGGTAGCGCTAGCGGCTTATTGGTTCTGAAGTTGCGCGTTTAGACGTTCTTCGGGCCAAAGGCCCAGCAATTTGCCTAGCCTGGCCCAACGGGCCAGGTTTTCGGTGCAAAGAAATCTAAGGGCCAACGGCCCGGCCATTTGCTAGCCGCCCTCATTAAGTCCGAACAAACGGCCGGGCCGTTGGCTGG